>NZ_CP024190.1:2765704-3073004 GCF_003391395.1 Mycobacterium marinum | reverse complement strand
CAAGGTAACGGTCAACACCGAGAGTTCCGACGACCATCGCGAGCAGCCCGCACCCCAATCCGCCGGTGCCGATGCTCCAGCCCCCGTCAATCGCATCGCTTCGTCGCGCGGCGACACCGAATCCGGCAGTTGGGCCGAAGCCGGCGAAGGACTGGAAACCCACGTGGGGCAGCCCTCGCTGGGGCAGGTGCCTGCCGCAGATGCGGTGGGACTGCCGGTCGGGACGACAAAGCAGCACGGCCGGCGCGAATTGGCCGAACGGGAGGGCCCACGCGAGCTGCGGTCGCCCGACGGTCCGCGCCAGCTCCCGCCCGGCAAATAGTCGTGCGGCTTGCGACAGCGGTCGCACCACAGCGGCGGCGTATTATCCTGCCGACGCGTGGAATCGGTGCCGACAGCAGTGACACCCACCGTTGTATCTGGCCGGATTTCATATGGATTGGGAGCAGGACAGAATCTCGTGGATCTCATCACGGCGGTAAACGCAGGGTCCAGCCCAAAGGAGTTCCCCGCACGAGTGGTCGGGATGCGGGTCCGCGCATGAAGGTCAGCGTCTTTCTTGCCGATGCCGCCCATGCCGACGTTCAGTCCGGAAAGATCCACACCCTCGGCCTTGGTTGGCGACAGTGCCAAACACCCACGCCCCCTTTTGCTTTGGTGCTTTTCGTAGACATTGACTGGAATGAGACCAACAAGCAGCACAAGCTGAAGTGCCAGCTGTTGACTACCGATGGTGACTTGGTCGTGGTGCCGGGGCCGAACGGGCCGCAGCGTGTGCTCTTCGAAGCCTCCGCCGAGGCAGGGCGACCGCCCGGCGCTATCCACGGTACGTCGGTTCGGATGCCGCTCACCCTCAACATTCCTGCCGGCATTCCCCTGGAACCGGGCATATATGAGTGGCGGGTGGAGGTCGAAGGCTATGCCAGAGCCACGGCGGTCGAGTCGTTCGTGGTGACCGGCCCCGGTGTCCCACCGGCGCCTTCGGAGTGATGGCTTGCGCCGGAATGCGCACCGCGGAAGACACTTTCATGGTGGCGTTGCAGCGGACGGCGTGATATCGATTGCAGCAGGAGAGCGGTTGAATAAGCACTGAGGATCAAGTCACCGTCGATGCCGACCCGTACATCTGGCCTTTCGACGGCGACATTGCCATCGGGCGGACAGCGCTGGTCAACATCGACTGGCAGGTCGACTTCGCCGGTCAAGTCGGCTATGTCGACACCATGGGCTACGACCTGTCTTTGGTACGTACCCCCCTGGGCCCGGCGCAGACCGTGCTCGAAGCCGCGCGGAAGCTGGGCCTGTTGATTGTGCACACCCGCGAGGGGCAGCGGCCTGACCTCAGTGATCTCCCGGCCAACAAGCGGTGGAGATCTGCGCGAATCGGGGCGGAGATAGGTGTGGCCGGGCCATGCGGACGCATCCTCACCCGAGGTGAGCCGGGATGGGAGATCATCCCGGAGATGGCGCCGTTGCCAGGAGAAATAGTCGTGGACAAGCCTGGCAAGGGAAGCTTCTACGCCACCGATCTGGAGTTGATCCGCACGACCCGCCGCATCACCCATCTGATCTTCACCGGCATCGCCACTGATGTCTGTGTCCACACCACGATGCGCGAGGCCAACGACCGAGGGTACGAGTGCCTACTGCTCTCCGACTGCACCGGCGCCACCGACTACACCAATCACCTTGCCGCCCTGAAGATGATCACTATGTAGGGCGGTGTGTTCGGCGCCCATGCGACCAACGGAGCGCTTCTCGAGGCTTTCAACAAAGTGCGGGACAGGCGCGGCTAGCGGTCCGAAAGAGGTCAGTTGGAGGGGTCGCCGCCCGCACCCCCCGCGCCCCCGGCTCCGCCGGAACCGCCTTCCCCGGTTTGGCTGTTGGGCGGATTGCCCCCGAAGCCAGCGTCGCCGATCTTGCCGCCCTCCCCGATACCACCAATGACGCCGCTGCCACCGGTACCGCCCTGACCGCCGGTACCTCCGTAGGCACCCCCGCTACCGAACGGTGCGGGCGCTCCGCTGCCGCCGGCGCCACCGGCGCCGCCGTCACCACCGGCCCCGCCGGCGCCGTTAAAGCCCTTGCCCCCGTCTCCACCGTCACCGCCCTCGCCACCCGCCGTTGCCTCGCCGGCAAGGCTCGCATCGTATCCGGGGCCGCCCGTGCCGCCGTTCCCGCCGTTCCCGCCGATGGTGCCGTCGCCACCGTTACCGCCATCAGCGCCCTCGTAGCCAGGCGAACTGGAACTTACGCGTTGCTGGTTCGGGGCGTCCCCGCCGTCCCCGCCATCGCCGCCAGGCCCGATCGCACCGTTGCCCCCATTACCACCTCTGCCTTCCCAGATTTCGACGCGACCGTTACCGCCGTCACCACCGTCCCCACCGGTGCCCCCGTCTCCGCCGGAACCGCCTCGACCGCCCTCCCCTGGGTTCCAGAGACCGAAGCCGTCGCCGCCGTCGCCACCCGAGCCGCCGTCGCCGCCGGCTCTCCAGGCGCCGGTGGTGCCGGCGCTGCCCTGAGTGGACCCAGTCCCGCCAGCGCCGCCGGCCCCGCCGGCAAAGGCCTGGCCGCCCCCACCACCGTCCCCGCCGTCGCCTGCGCGATTCGTCAAGGTGGCGTCGAGTCCGTCCATCCCAAGACCGCCGTTACCGGCGAATCCCCCGTTGCCGCCGTCACCACCGTCACCACCGGCTCCTCGAGTGCCACCCCCACCAGCGCCCGCGGCACCGCCGTTTCCTCCAGCCCCGCCGGCGCCGCCAGCCCCGCCGTCGCCACCACCCTGGCCGTCGCCACCGTCCCGGTCGGTCCCGCCGCTCGGAACGCTGCCGTTGTTGCCGTCGTGCCCGTTGCCGCCGTTGCCGCCGTCACCGCCGTCACCAGCAGCACCGCCATTGCCCCCGGCCCCTTGGCTGCCGTTCTGGCCCACACCGGACACGGCCTTGCCACCGGCACCGCCAGCGCCTCCGGCACCGCCATCACCACCATCGCCGCCGGCTCCACCGGCGGTGCCGTCGGCACCACCGAACAGACCCGAGGTGCCGTCGGCGCCGTCGCCGCCGGATCCGCCAACTCCACCGGTACCGCCGGCACCGCCAGCTCCGCCGTCACCCCTGGAGGTTCCGCCGCTGCCGCCGGCACCGCCGGCACCACCCTTACCGCCGTCACCACCGTCCTTGCCGGCTTCTCCTGACGCCGTACCCGAGGAGCCTGTGGTGCCGGCGGCGCCGTCGCCGCCCTTACCGCCCACCCCTCCGTCGCCGACTATGCCGCCATTGCCGCCCACACCACCGGCGGCTCCGTCTTGTCCGGGAGCAGTCGCGTTCGCCCCAGCACCGCCGGTGCCGCCGTCGCCGCCGTCACCCAAGTGGCCGGTACTGCCGTGGTTTCCAATTTGGGAGCCGGTGCCGAAGGACCCTCCGGTTCCGCCGGTGCCGGCGTTACCGCCATTGCCGCCCTTGCCACCGATCCCGTTGTTGACTGCCCAGGTGCCGGCGCCGCCCTTGCCGCCGTTGCCGGCCGTACCACCAGTTCCGCCGGCACCGCCGTCGCCGCCGACACCCTGGCTGCCGTCGCTGTAGCCGGCCGCCTGCGCGGTACCGCCCGCGCCACCATTACCGCCGCGCCCGCCGGTACCGCCTTTGCCGCCGTCACCGCCCTCGCCGCCCGCGCCACCTGCCGGACCCGTGGTCCCGACCTTGCCGGCCCCGCCAGTTCCGCCGACGCCGCCGTCGCCACCGTTACCACCGGTTCCACCATTACCGGCGTTCGCCCCGCCGTTGCCGCCGGCACCGCCCACGCCGCCAGCTCCGGCCTGCCCGCCGGCTTCACCGTTGCTGCCGGCTGAGACACCTGCGGCGCCGGCTTTGCCCGCGCCACCGTTGCCGCCGCTGCCGCCGTCGCCCCCGTCGCCGTAGAGCCCGCCGTCGCCGCCGGCTCCCCCCGCCCCGCCGGCGACACCGATTGCACCGCTGCCGCCGTTGCCGCCTTTGCCGCCGTTGCCGCCGGTGGTGGGGCTGAGCCCGTCTGCGCCGTGGGCGCCGGTGGTGGCGCCGGTTCCACCAGCCCCACCGCCCCCGCCCAGGCCCGGATCGCCACCGTCGCCGCCCTTGCCGCCGACCGCACCCGAGCCGGCGGCGGCGTTTGCGCCATCGCCGCCATCACCGGCGCCTCCACCGGCCCCACCATCGCCACCGGCTCCGCCGGCGCCCTGGATGCCGTCCGAGAATCCCGCGGCCTGCGCCAGCCCAGCCGCGCCGCCGTTGCCGCCGGCCCCACCGACGCCGCCAGCGCCCCCGTCGCCCGCGTCGCCACCGTTAAGGCCGGCCTTGGTGGAGCCGTTGAACCCGTTTCCGCCTCGGCCGCCGGTTCCGCCAGTGCCTCCGCTGCCACCGTCACCGCCATCGCCACCGTGACCGGCCAGGGTGCCACCCATGCCTCCGGCGCCTCCGTCGCCACCTGCCCAACCGGAACCACCGGCACCACCGTTGGCACCCATCACATCGCTCGACCCGGCCGTGCCGGTCGATCCGGTACCTCCGGTGCCGCCATTGCCGCCATTGCCGTAGCGCCCGCCGTCACCACCCGCGCCGCCAGCACCACCTTTGCTACCGGTGGTACCCGTCGTACCGCTGCCGCCGTTACCGCCGTCACCGCCGTTGCCGCCAGTGGTCTGGGTCAGCCCCTCCGTGCCGTGGGCACCGGTAACCGAGCCGGTTCCACCGGCCCCTCCAGCCCCACCGACACCGGGATCGCCACCGTCGCCGCCCTTACCGCCGACCGCTCCCGAGCCGGCGGCGGCGTTTGCGCCATCGCCGCCATCACCGGCGCCTCCACCGGCCCCACCATCACCACCGGCTCCACCGACCCCTCGGATGCCGTCGGAGAATCCCGCGGCCTGCGCCAACCCACCGGCACCACCGTCGCCCCCGGCCCCGCCAACACCACCCATACCGCCACTGCCACCATCGGTGCCATCCAGACTCAGATCGGTACCGTCAACACCACGGCCACCGTCCCCACCGATTCCCCCGGTACCACCGTCCCCACCAGCACCACCGGCACCACCGTGACCAGCCAGAGCACCGCCCATCCCACCGGCCCCGCCAGCACCACCGGCACCACCATCCCCACCGACAGTGCCGTCACCGCCAACCACCGACATCCCGTCGTAGCCGCGGTAACCATCACCACCAGCACCACCAACACCACCGTTGCCGTACCGGCCACCATCACCCCCAGCCCCACCAGCACCACCGCTGGCACCCACGGTGCTGGCATTGGCCCCATCCCCACCGTCACCGCCGTTGCCGCCAGTGGTCTGGGTCAGCCCCTCCGTGCCGTGGGCACCGGTAACCGAGCCGGTTCCACCGGCCCCTCCAGCCCCACCGACACCGGGATCGCCACCGTCGCCGCCCTTACCGCCGACCGCTCCCGAGCCGGCGGCGGCGTATGCGCCATCGCCGCCATCACCGGCGCCTCCACCGGCCCCACCATCACCACCGGCTCCACCGACCCCTCGGATGCCGTCGGAGAATCCCGCGGCCTGCGCCAACCCACCGGCACCACCGTCGCCCCCGGCCCCGCCAACACCACCCATACCGCCACTGCCACCATCGGTGCCATCCAGACTCAGATCGGTACCGTCAACACCACGGCCACCGTCCCCACCGATTCCCCCGGTACCACCGTCCCCACCAGCACCACCGGCACCACCGTGACCAGCCAGAGCACCGCCCATCCCACCGGCCCCGCCAGCACCACCGGCACCACCATCCCCACCGACAGTGCCGTCACCGCCAACCACCGACATCCCGTCGTAGCCGCGGTAACCATCACCACCAGCACCACCAACACCACCGTTGCCGTACCGGCCACCATCACCCCCAGCCCCACCAGCACCACCGCTGGCACCCACGGTGCTGGCATTGGCCCCATCCCCACCGTCACCGCCGTTGCCGCCAGTGGTCTGGGTCAGCCCCTCCGTGCCGTGGGCACCGGTAACCGAGCCGGTTCCACCGGCCCCTCCAGCCCCACCGACACCGGGATCGCCACCGTCGCCGCCCTTACCGCCGACCGCTCCCGAGCCGGCGGCGGCGTATGCGCCATCGCCGCCATCACCGGCGCCTCCACCGGCCCCACCATCACCACCGGCTCCACCGACCCCTCGGATGCCGTCGGAGAATCCCGCGGCCTGCGCCAACCCACCGGCACCACCGTCGCCCCCGGCCCCGCCAACACCACCCATACCGCCACTGCCACCATCGGTGCCATCCAGACTCAGATCGGTACCGTCAACACCACGGCCACCGTCCCCACCGATTCCCCCGGTACCACCGTCCCCACCAGCACCACCGGCACCACCGTGACCAGCCAGAGCACCGCCCATCCCACCGGCCCCGCCAGCACCACCGGCACCACCATCCCCACCGACAGTGCCGTCACCGCCAACCACCGACATCCCGTCGTAGCCGCGGTAACCATCACCACCAGCACCACCAACACCACCGTTGCCGTACCGGCCACCATCACCACCAACCCCACCAGCACCTGCTGTGGTAGCTGGGTCGATCGCGTCCGCGCCGCGACCACCATTTCCGCCGTCACCACCGCTGGTCGGGCTCTGACCGGTGACGCCGTGGGAACCCAGGACCGAGCCACGACCGCCGGCTCCGCCAGCACCACCCAAACCGGGATCACCGCCTTGCCCGCCGGCACCACCGACGCCAGTTCCGGTCAGGAATGAACCCACGGCCCCATCACCGCCATCCCCCGCGGCGCCGCCGGCCCCGCCCTCACCACCAGACCCGCCGGCACCCCGACCGCCCAAGAATCTGATCAGGCCGCCCTTGCCGCCATCACCGCCAACCCCGCCGGCTCCGCCGCTGCCACCGTTTCCACCACCGTCGCCAGCACTACCCGCGACAATCCCGTTGGCGCCTGCACCGCCCGCTCCGCCAAGTCCCCCGACGCCGCCGAAGCCTCCCGCGCCGCCGGCACCGATCAACCTTCCACCCCGCCCGCCGGCACCACCGTTCCCCGCGTTGCCGCCGTCGCCGCCGGACTCACCAATCCCGCCCGATATTCCGTCTGCGCCGTTTCCGCCAGCACCCCCACTGCCCCCGGCACCCCACAACCCGGCAGCGGCGCCACCGGAGCCGCCGTCACCGCCAGTTCCGAGCACGCCGCCCGCTCCGCCAGACCCACCGGCCCCACCGCTGCCAAACAAGCCCCCACCGACGCCGCCGTCACCGCCGGCCCCACCGTTGCCGGAGCCGTCGCTGGCACCGCCCACACCACCCGTGCCGCCGCGCCCCAGCAGCGGGGCATTGCCGCCGTCGCCGCCGGCCCCGCCGTCTTGGCCGCCAACACCACCAGCGCCACCCAGACCGCCGGTGCCGATCAGACCCGCATTTCCACCGGCACCACCGCCACCACCAGCACTAGCGAGGCCCTCACCACCGGATCCACCGGCTCCGCCGGCACCCCACAACCAGGCCCCTCCGCCGGCACCGCCGGCTCCGCCACTCAACGCACCCTGTCCGCCAGCACCGCCGGCGCCGCCGTTGCCGTACACCAACCCGCCACGCCCGCCGACACCGCCACTACCGCCGTTGCCCGCCGCGCTGATTCCACCCGCTCCGCCGGCGCCGCCGTTGCCAAACAACCCGGCCGACCCGCCGGCACCACCGGACTGACCAGCCGCTCCAGAGCCGCCGGCACCACCGTTACCCCACAGCAAGCCCCCGGCTCCACCAGCCTGGCCGGACCCTGGCGTTGCATCCACGCCGTTGCCGATCAACGGACGTCCCAACCACGACTGTGTGGGCGCATTAATCGCGTTCAGCGCATTCTGTTCCGCGAGTTGCAAGGCCGATATGAGCGATGCATTAGCCGTCTCCGTGCTGACATAAATTCCGGCGCCGGAAGTCAGCGTCTGCACAAATTGTTCGTGAAACGCCGCCATCCGGGTGCTGAGCGACTGATATTCGGCCGCGTGAGTACCGAACAACGTCGCAATCGCCACCGACACCTCATCGGCAGCAGCGGACAGCACCGTCGTGGTCGGTCCCGCTGCCGCGGCATTGGCCGCCCCGATCGAAGACCCAATCCGCGCCAAGTCCGACGCGGCTCCGGCAACCAGCTCCGGAGACACAGTGACAAGCGACATTCTCACCCCCAGGTTTGAAAGAAGTGGCCCTCACGATAGGGCCATCCTGAGGCAATATCCGCAGCTCAGATACATCGCGCGAAACTTGAAAGGCGCCCGGCAACCACCGTCGGCGGTGTCGTCTCAATGCTGGACCGCCACCTGCGGTTACCCGGAGATTTATTACCGCGGCCGTCTCAACTCCGCGAATCGCGAGAAGAGCTGAAAAAAGCCGAATATGGTTCTGTTTCAAACCGGGCCGTGGTCCCGCCATGGCCGGAACCGGCACCCCACCCTGCTGACACGTCTCGCCCGCACCCATCAATTGCGAGAAAGCTACCCGCACTGATGAAAGGGCTGAGTCGCGGATGCCTTCTCGCGACGAGAACAAACCTAAAAACCGGCGGTTCGACAGAAAGGACGCCCACTCAAATGCCTGGTAAGAATTGGATTGTCGGAGACCGCAGTGCCGTCGCCGCCGAACTGATCTACGACGCAGCCGCCGAGTTGATCGCAAGCGACGGACTCAGCGCATTCGACATCGACAAGCTAGCCGCCCGAGTGCACTGCTCGCGAGCGACCATCTATCGCTACGCCGGGGGCAAAGCCAAGATCCGCGATGTTGTCATCGCGCGGGCCGCGGCGCGCATCGTCGAATCCGTTCGCGCACAGGCCGAAAGCCTCACTGGCGCTGAGCGAGTGGTCGCCTCGGTCGAGTTTGCGCTTGCCGGTGTCCGTTCCGACCCATTGGGCCGGCATCTTGTCGGATCGTTCCCCAAGAGCGCAGACGGGGCCGAGTGGTTCGTGGGTTCCCAGCTGGTAGCCAACTTCGCGGCCGATCTTGCCGGAATCACCGGCGGTGATCACCAGGCCGGGGGGTGGCTGGTTCGAGTGGTGCTGTCGCTGATCCTTTGGCCCGCCGAGGACGAGGAGACCGAACGCCAACTCGTGCACCGGTTTATCGGCCCGGCGTTTGGCCACGAATCGGGACTTGACGCAAACAACTCACGCGTCGCCGAACCCGTCTCATAGCTTTGGCCCAAACCCGTATGGGTTATCAATGGTGTTGCACCGCTGTAGAGCGGCCTTACCTCACGGCCAGTTCGAGATTTTCCAGCCGGCGAACCAGCATGCTGGGCAACCATCGCCCGACATCGGCGGCCTCGATCACTGTGGTTCGTTCCAGCAGCAGCCGCAGCACGATCTGTGCCTCCAGGCGTGCCAGCGCGGCCCCGACGCAGAAGTGAGCCCCTTTGCCGAAACTGATGTGGCCCTTGCCGCCCGGCCGATCGAGGCGGAACTCCTCGGGCGCATCGAACTGGACCGGGTCTCGATTGGCCGCCCCCCACATCAACAGCAGGTGCGAGTCAGCAGGCAGATCCAGGCCGCCCAGCATGGTGTCATTTCGTACGTGCCGGTAGTGGCCCCGGAAGGGGGCTTCGTAACGCAGCGTTTCTTCAACGAACGCGCCGAGCAGCTGCGGATTGTCGCGCACCTGCTGCTGGATGTCGGGGCGGGTGGCCAGTATCCACGCCGCGCTCCCCAGCAGCGATGCCGTGGACTCACCCCCGGCGGCGAACAGCATCACCATCATCAGGTTGGCGGTCAGGCTGTCCAGCTCCCCGGTCGCACACGCGGTAGCCAGCTCGCCCAAGAGATTCTCCTGCGGGTCGGCTGCGGCCCGGGCGAATTGCTCGGTGATATAGCCACTGAGCTGCATCACAGCGATGCCTGCGTCGGCGAGCTGGTCTTGGTCGACGAGCCCCTCTAGCAGCTGGGTTGCGCCGTAGCCCCACTGGACCAACTGGGCGATGTCCGCGTCAGGCAGGCCGATGAGTTCGGCGACGACCATCATCGGCAAACGGTTGGCGATGGCGTCCATCCATTCGATACGCCCGCCCTGCAATTCATCGAACCAAAGCCGTTCCGCAGTCTCGGAGATGAACCGTTCCAAGCTGTGGATGCGCCTGGCCGCCAGATGGCGCACCAACAGCTTGCGGTGTACCGCGTGGGCGGGATCGTCCGCGGTGGCCAACACATGGGTGGGCCCGCCCAGCTGATCCATCTGGAACGCCGCGATTTTTCCGTACGGCGAATACGTCATGGTCGCGGTCAGGTTGGACGAGAAGTCTTCGGGGCGGCTGATGGCGTCGTTGACCGCGTCCCAGCCGCACACGGCGTAGAAATCCGAGTCCGCAATGCGATGCACCGGCCCCTCCGCGCGCATACGCTCGTACAGCGGGTACGGATTCTGCAGAGATTCGGTGCCAAAAAATGTCATGGCATCGCTCGCGACTTTCATTGCTCCAGCCTGGGGGGCAGAAAACGGCACGTCAACGGCGCGGCAACAAGTCTAGAACGGCCCCCCAGCACCATGACCTCTGTCAATCTCAGCGCGGGCGTCATACCTGCGCATACTGAGGCCAACATGGCGAGGTTTGTCTCACGCTGAGAGATCCAGGCCCACCCGTTCCAACCGGTTCTCACCCGCGCCAGCCGCACACCGACTCGATAGCGCTGGCCGGCGCCCGGCCCCTAGCCTCCGCCACCGAAGCCTCCCTGACCGCCGTTACCGCCAGAGCCGCCATTGATGCCTGAGGGTGCCCCGCCGGTGGCTCCGCCGGAGCCGTTTTGGCCGGGGTAGGCGCTCCCATCGACTACTCCCATCCCACCGGTGCCGCCGGCCCCGCCGTTTCCGCCCGCGCCCCCGGGTTCGGTCACGCTGAAGGGTGGGACTCCCGTATCGGTGCCCAGGCCCCCCGCTCCGCCGGCCCCGCCATGGCCGCCGTCACCGCCTGAACCGTTGAGCCCGATACCGCCGAATCCGCCGGCTCCACCGCTCCCTCCATCACCTGCACTGCTTAGCCCGCCCGATGTATCGCCTCCGTCGCCGCCGTCACCGCCCGAGCCACCATCTCCGCCTTGCGAGGTACCAGTTCCGCCGGTGCCGCCGGTGCCGCCGGTGCCGCCATTGGCGCCAAAGTAGGAATCGCCGCCGTCCCCTCCGCTACCCCCGGTGCCGCCAGTCGCGCCGGTGCCGCCCGCGCCTCCCAAGCCGCCCCGACCGCCTTTGCCGCTGTTCGAGTCGCCGCCGTCACCGCCGACGCCGCCCGTACCACCGGTTCCGGCGCTGCCCGATGCCCCCGTTGCGCCGGTGCTCGATCCGTCGCCGCTGAGGCCGCCACCGCCCCCACTGCCGCCCTGGCCGGCCGAACCCCCGGTTCCCCCGGTTCCCCCGGTTCCGCCGGTACCAAACCCCGTGGCATAGCTACCGCTGCCGCCAGCACCGCCGGTTCCGCCGGTCCCACCGATTCCGCCTTGGCCACCGGCGCCCCCGGCGCCGTCGGCGCCGTCCTGGAACCCGCCTGCCTGGGCCTGGCCACCGAGTCCTCCCGTCCCGCCGGTTCCGCCGGTGCCGCCCAAACCACCGGTAGACCCGCCACCACCTGGCACGCCCGAGCCCGTGGGCATCGACAAACCGGTGGCGCCGGTGCCGCCCTGGCCGCCGACTCCGCCGGTTCCTCCGGCACCGCCAGCGCCACCGTTGCCGGCTTGGGCTCCTCCGAGACCCCCAGCCCCTCCGTCACCACCGGTTCCTCCGGTAGCACCGGTGTCACCGGGGAGACCCAGCGTCGTGCCGCTGGCACCGGTAGCGCCTTTGCCGCCGGCGCCGCCCGTGCCACCATCGCCGCCGTTGCCGTAGAGCCCACCGTCGCCACCGGCCCCACCGGTACCCCCTTTAGCTCCGGTAGCGCCGCTGCCACCGGTCCCCCCGTCGCCGCCGTCACCACCACTGGTGGGACTGGTCCCGGCCTTGCCGGTGCTCCCCGTGGTCAAACCGGTCCCGCCTTTGCCGCCAGCCCCTCCAGCACCGGGATCACCGCCGTCCCCGCCATTTCCACCGGTCGCACCGGAACCCGCCACCGCATTAGCGCCGTCGCCGCCATCGCCCGGATTCCCTCCCGCGCCACCGTTGCCGCCGTCACCACCGGAGCCCTGGGTGCCGTCGGCGTATCCAGCCGCCTGAGCCTGACCGGCGTCGCCACCGTTACCGCCGGTGCCGCCCGTCCCACCATCGCCGCCGTCTCCGCCGTCCCCAGCGTTGAGGTTGCCCCCGGCCACTCCGTTGGCACCGTTGCTGGCGGCACCCCCCTTACCTCCGGCGCCGCCGTTGCCGCCATCGCCGCCGTCGCCACCGTGGCCTGCCAAGGATCCGCCGCTGCCGCCGGCTCCGCCGATTCCGCCCGCCCCGCCGTCGCCGCCGTCCCCGCCGTCCTGTCCGGGGGTGAGGCCTCCGAAGCTGTTTGTGCCGGAGGCTCCGTTGCCGCCGTCGCCCCCATCGCCGCCATTGCCGTAGAGCCCACCATCGCCACCCGTTCCGCCGGCACCACCACTGGCGCCGTTGAGGGTGGCATTGGCGCCATCGCCACCGTTGCCGCCGTTGCCGCCGCTGGTTGGGCTGAAGCCGTCGGCGCCTTCGGCACCCATCGTGGAGCCGCTACCGCCGCTACCGCCGGCCCCACCGACTCCGGGGTCGCCGCCGTGACCACCATCGCCGCCGGCCTGACCAGAACCCGCGGCCGCGTTTGCTCCGTCACCGCCGCTACCGGCGCCGCCCCCAGCCCCGCCGGTGCCGCCGTCACCTCCGACACCCTGTGTGCCATCGGCAAAGCCGGCGGCCTGGGCCTGGCCAGCCACTCCGCCATTGCCACCGGAGCCGCCGGCACCGCCGGCACCGCCGCTGCCACCGTCGCTGCCGTCGAGCGACAAACTGGTGCCGTCGAATCCTCGACCACCGTCTCCGCCCTGGCCACCAGCGCCGCCGATGCCGCCGGCACCACCATCACCACCGTCGCCGGCGAGGGCGCCGCCCATGCCGCCGGCACCACCACTGCCACCGGACCCACCGGTGCCGCCGCCGGTGCCATTACCGCCTACGACCGACGAAATTCCCCCAAAGCCGGTGTATCCGTCCCCACCGGCACCACCGTCACCGCCGTCGCCATATAACCCACCGTCACCGCCGGCGCCGCCGGCGCCACCGGCGCCACCGGTCGCTGCGAACGCGGCACCATCGCCGCCGGCGCCGCCGTTGCCGCCAGTCGTGGGCGCGGCCCCGTCGGCCCCGTGTGCGCCCGTCGTGGAACCGCTTCCACCGACTCCACCGATTCCGCCGGCACCGTTATTCCCGCCGTTACCGCCGTCACCCCCGGCCATGCCAGAACCCGCCACCGCGTCAGCGCCATTGCCACCGTCACCGGCAGTCCCGCCCGCGCCGCCACCGCCCCCGGCCCCACCCATTCCCTGGACGCCGTCAGAGAACCCCACGGCCTGGGCCTGGCCAGCCGCGCCACCCGCACCGCCGGCCCCACCGACACCACCGGCGCCACCATCGCCACCGTCGGTGCCATCGAGGCTGGCGCCAGTAACACCATCAACCCCACCCGCGCCAAGCCCACCGGCTCCACCGGTAGCCCCAGCCCCACCTACACCGCCGTCACCACCATGGCCTGCCAGCGCACCGCCCATGCCCCCGGCACCACCGGCGCCCCCGGCACCACCGGCTTCACCGACATCACCGGAGGCACCCGCCACGGTGGCATCTTGACCGTTAGCACCGACATACCCGTCCCCACCGGCACCACCGTCACCGCCGTTGCCATACAACCCGCCATCACCACCGACGCCGCCGATACCACCGTCGCCACCGGCGCTCACGGCGTCGGCTCCACGGCCACCACTGCCACCGTTGCCGCCAGACGTGGAAATGGCCCCGTCCGCGCCACGGTCGCCCGTAGTCGATCCGGACCCTCCGGCGCCACCAGCGCCACCCAGGCCCGAGTCGCCGCCGCGCCCACCGGCTCCACCGGTGCCATCGCCCGCGCCCGCGAACGTGCCCGCGGCGCCGGCGCCACCATCACCAGCGGCCCCACCGGCACCGCCCTGACCACCGGTCCCACCGGCACCCTGGCCGCCCAGGAAGCGGATCAAGCCGCCCTTGCCTCCAGCACCGCCGATGCCACCGGCGCCGCCATTGCCGCCGTTGCCACCCGTGCCACCGGCGCTAGCCGGCACGAGCCCGTCGGCTCCGGTACCACCGGCGCCACCGGTGCCCCCGATACCGCCCGAGCCGCCCGCCCCACCGGCACCAATCAACCAGCCACCGCTACCACCGGCGCCGCCGCTACCTGCGTCACCGCCGACTCCACCGGACTCACCGGCGCCGACCGCCAATCCGGTGCCGCCATCCCCGCCCGCACCACCGCGCCCGCCGTTACCCCAAAATCCGGAGTCGCCCCCCACACCGCCGTTGCCACCGGTACCGACAGCTGCACCGCTTCCGCCGACACCACCGACCCCGCCATTGCCATACCACCGGCCGCCATCGCCGCCAGCGCCACCGACCCCGCCGTCGCCCGAACCAGCACCACCACCGGCGCCACCGGTACCACCGCTACCCAGCAACCCCGCGTTTCCGCCAGCACCACCGACCCCGCCGTCGAGGGCGCCGCTGCCCCCGGCCCCACCGGCACCACCGGCACCACCGGCGCCCCAGAGCCCGGACCAACCACCGGAGCCTCCCGCACCTCCGACCATTCCCTGTCCACCGGCGCCGCCAATTCCGCCGTTGCCGTAGAGAATCCCGCCGCTGCCACCGGCCCCGCCAGCAGCACCGGTGCCCGACGCGCCGGCAGCGCCGCCCGCGCCCCCGGCACCGCCATTACCGAATAATCCCGCCGCCCCACCAGCGCCGCCGGTCTGGCCGGTGCCTCCCGAGCCGCCATTGCCGCCATTGCCCCACAAAATGCCGCCGGCCCCGCCTGCTTGCCCGGTGCCGGCAGCTCCATCGGCACCGTTGCCGATCAACGGACGCCCGAACCAGGATTGCGTGGGAGCATTGATCAGTTGCAGCGCAGCCTGTTCCACGGCCTGCAGGGGTGCAGCATTGCCCACCTCTGCGGCCGCGTAGGACCCCACTCCCGCGCGCATTGTCTGCACGAAGTCGTCGTGAAAGGCCGCCATCCGCGTACTGATGGACCGATACTCGACAGCGTGTGCGCCGAACAGCGCCGCAATCGCCTCCGACACCTCATCGCCACCAGCGGCGAGCACGCTGGTAGTGGCCCCCGCGGCCTGTGCATTGGCGGTGCCGACCAAAGACCCGATCCGCGCTAGGTCTGACGCAGCCGCGGCCACATACTCCGGCAACACATTCACAAACGACATTCCCACCCCTACCCACTCGTTGACGAGAGCTCCGTGGGCCAGCCTTGCCAGCCCAGATTTCGAGGTCAACGGCGTCGCACACACTTGATACACAGGCCCGCTAGCGGCACCCGACGTCGTCTCAGGCCGGGGCTTGGACCTCTGATAGCAGCCAGATAGATGGACGAGTCCGTCTCACATTGAGAAGTTATGAATTTCTCAAAAACGGGGGGCGGCTTTCAGTACGCAAAGGTAAGAATGTGGCTCACACGAGGTGATCACCGACCCGCCCGGAACTCTCAGACCAAGCCATGATCGATCCCATCTCGAACACCGGAGTGGATGCCCTTGACATCAACATGCTGGCACCAAGATCAGCTGCGGGGACCAAACCTTGCGCCACACCCTGATTCGCCACCTCTGTGCGGAAGAATGTTATTTACTTTGAACAACTTGCCACTTGGTATTTCGAGCGGGGAGGACACTGACCAGTGCCCAACGACGACTGGCTCGTCGGAGGCGATCGGCGCCGCGCCGCCGCCGATCGAATTTATGACGCCGCCACCGACCTCATCGCCCACGAGGGAATCAACCAACTCGACATCGACAGGCTTGCGACCCTCGTCCATTGTTCGCGCGCGACCGTCTATCGCTACGTCGGCGGTAAGAACGACATCCGCAACGTTGTTGTCAAACGCGCTGCCGCACGCATCGCCGACTCCGTCCGCTCGGCGGTGGAGAATCTTAGCGGCCGAGAACGCGTCGTCGCCGCGATCATCTTGTCGGTCCAACGCATTCGAGCCGACCCGCTCGGCCAACTCATGATCAGCTCGATTCATGGCGGCACTCAGGAAGTCGCCTGGCTTGCCGACTCGCCGCTGCTTGCGGGTGTGGCCAGCGACCTCACCGGACTTGCCGGCGGTGATCCCCACGCCGCGAAATGGGTGGTCCGCGTAGTGCTATCGCTGATGTACTGGCCGGCCGAAAGCGAAGACGTCGAACGCCTCATGGTCGAGAAGTTCGTCGCACCGGTATTCGCCGAGTAGCGGTGGCCGCGAGGGATACCCGTGAGTGGGTCCCGGTGCCGCGCGGCCTGGGGGCTGCAGTCTCCCACCGTCGGCGGTGCCGTCGAACTGGAAGTCCATCGCCCGAAACAGCGTTGCGACGCATCGCTGATATCCCCGCTACGGCGGGTGATCGTGTTATCTCAAGACGGGATATTGGTACCGGCGCTGGGCGCGGCACCCACCTGGCCACAGCCGATGCGGTCGCATTTCCGCATTGTCGGATCAATTCAGATGTCCGGCAGTCACTTCCCGGACCACTGTCGGCTTGCTCGCCACCGAAGCTGGACTGGTAGTCAGCCATACCCCACCTGAAAGACCTCATCCGGGGAGATCATTGCTGGCCGGCCCCGACGGCACTCGTGGCCCACGTTGACGGGACCATCGGGATACCTGAAGCAGTTGACGTCGACCAACCCCTAGCCGAAGCCGTCGCCGGGGAGCCAGCAGTATCGGCAAAGCCCGCCACCGTAGCCACTTCGCCAGACGGCTGCGCCACCTCCGCAGGTATGTGCCTCGGTGCCATCATCTCGACGGGGTTCGCGTCGACCGAGTCATCAGTGGTCGCGGAATCCGAATCGAGGGGGTGAGACGTGATCCGATCAGTGCCGGTATCGGATTCGGCGCCGGAGAAATCGGGCGCCGACTGATCCCGATAGTTGACGTAGCCGCCAATGCCAAGCGGCAACGCGATTGGCAAGGTAATCGCGGCCGTGGCACCAAGGCCGACTGGGACGAGAGCACTTGAACCCAGCACTAAGAGCAACGTCGCCAGCGGATAGTTCCACAACAACGCCACAACGGCCCCCAAGAGAAACGGAACCCAGTCGGCAAGGAACGCGCCGATAGCTGAAAGTAGCCCTCCAATTAGCCCAAGGAGACCCTGCAGCAATGACAACAGAAGCGGTATGAAGAACTCCCAAAACAAAAATACGACCGTTATGCCCAAATAGGCCACTTCGAGAATCCCTTGCCAGACCCAAACAAGCATCCCTACAATCCACGACCAGATGCTGCCGATGACCTCGGCGCCGCCTATGGCTGCGGTGGTTCCCGCGCTACCGGCCGGTCCCATTTCAGGATCTTTGAGGATCACTGGCGCGGGCGAGTTGTGTGGCGCTGAGGCCAGCGCCACAGCCGAGATCGCGTCATAGGCGCCCATCGTGGTGGCGGCCTGCACCCACATGCGGACGTAGTCGGCCTCATTGAGTGCAATTGGAATAGTGTTGATACCGAAGAAGTTCGTCCCCAACAACACCGCGTGAGTGGTGTGGTTGGCCGCCAGCTCAGTCAGCGTCGGCATCGCCGCTAACGCACTGATATATGCCGTTGCCACGATTTCGAGCTGGGCCGCCGATTCACCGCAGACGGTGCTGTTCTGAGCTAACCACTGCAGATAGGGCAGATACGCGGCCATACAACTCTCGGCACCAGGGCTCTGCCACGCCCCGACCTGTATCCCAGCCAGCTCTGCAGCCAACTCGTCTGCTGCCGTGGCGTATTCGGCACCCAGCGAGCCCCACGCCGCGGCGGCGGTGAACAGCGGACCAGGGCCCGAGCCACTCCACAATGCACCCGAAAGTACCTCCGGCGGCCAGGCTATCCATACGGACGCCGTCATTACAGACCTCTTGAAGTTGCACGCGAAGCCGCTGTCGCGATATCGCCACCGGCGTCCCCGATCCCGGCCAGGGTTCGACTGGAAAACCCCGCCCCGCTTTGCCAATTCGCCAGATTTGATACCGGAAGCATCGTCTTGCTGGCCGTTGCCCAACCCTCGGAAGTTAATCGCGTCACGACCATAAGCCCCTTTCGACCTCGCCCTGCCCCGATAGAGGCTGCGGGGTGACCGCCGATACCCACCACCAATCGAGGTATCGATCAACCGCGTTCCGTCCTAGCAACTCCCGTGAACGCGTCATCGCGACCGGAATGTGCGGCATACGGTAGTGAGCGTATGGGGGCTCGTCAGTACTTCGGCGGCACTGGGACTTCCAATAAGGACGCCTTCTGACCATTTCTCATGGTCATGGAACCTCGGGGCTGACTAGCGCACATTAATTCCATGTGAGTCTGGCCAAAACCATTTTCTGTCAACAGGATTGACACTGAACCTGCCGCGGGAGTCAACCTGAATCGCGACCACGGCATGGCTGGATAGCCCGGCCGATCGCAGTGTTACCGCTCATCACCGGATCCCGGCGTGCTTGCCTTACCCGTCTTCATTATTGGCAGGCGGCACAGTTCAACGATGCCGGCGCGGCAAGCGTTACAACCGAAGCCGCTCGGTCAGGTTGCCGCCGGGGCATCTCGTGCTTCCCGCCTGGAGTCGCGAACCGACAGAAGCCACCCTCGGGCGGTGCCGGATGCGACTTCTTGCAGCGAATCAGACCGCAAGCGCTAAGACTTCGTCAAAGCCAGCGACCAGAGCGCTATAAAACACGTCGTAGTCGGGGATGGCGCCGGTATCGACATTGATGCCGAGCGCGCAGCTATCCACGTAGGACAACAGGGTGACGTTGACCGCCGCACCGATCGTTGGACCAAATGCGTATTGGGTGCGCACTGCGGCCCCGCCCAGAAACACCGGCACGGGCACCCCGGGCACATCGCTGGTCAGAAAATCAACATGCCGCAGAACCGAACCTATGTACCACCGCGGCATCAGGTTCAAAAAGCCGGCGATGGCTTGCGTATGCGGCAGCGACTTTTCCTGTCGCACCGCGCTGACCCGCTCGTGTATGGCCTTGATTCGCTGTGCCGGGTCGGCTTTGCCGACCGGAATATCGAAGCGCATGATGGTGATACGGTTGCCGCCCATACCATCGTCATCGGTTCGCAGACTGATCGGCATCGTCAGGTGTAGGTCACCAACGCCGACACCGTGTTTCTCATGATAAAGGCGTAGTCCACCGGCCACTCCGGCCACGAATGCGTCGTTGAGTGCACCCCCGCATCGGTGGGCGGCCTCGCGCAACTGCAGCCGAGGCACCTCGAGGACGCCGAGATGCCGGATCAAACTGCGTTCCTTGATCAGCGGAGAACCGGTGTGGTTCAGTGGCCGAACGGTTCGGTAAACCGAGGCGGCGTTGGCTGCGGCCGATCGCGCTGTCACTACGGGCCGCCGCAGGCTGTTGTACAGCAACAGCGGCCCCCCCTTGATCGCTCCGGTTAACGCTCTGGCCAGCATGGACACACCGTAGCGCCAGGAGTCGCGGTACCCGTCGAGCCACGAATGCCGGGGCAGTTCCGCAACCGCCGGCAGCGACGGGTGTGCACCGACCTCTGCGGACAGGTCAAACAGGTGCATGGCGATCTGGACGCCACCGACACCATCGGTGAGCGCGTGGTGGAACTTGCAGATCACGGCGGCACCACCATCTTGGAGGCCCTCGATCAGCGTCGTCTCCCACAGCGCCCTGGCCCGGTCGAAGTCTTGCATCTCGGCCAACCGGGCCATCTCGAGCACATCCTCGAACGTCCCGGCTCCGGACACCGTCACCCGCCGCATGTGGTAGTCCAACTCGAAGTCGGCGTCGGGCTCCCATCGAGGCGGAGCGGGTGGCGGGGATTCCACCACCCGCTGCCGAAACATCGGCATCTCACGGCTGATCAGGTCGAACCGCTGGCGAACCTCATCCCAATCCGGAGATCGATCCAGCAACAAGACCGTGACGACGGTGGATCGAAGGCGCGGATCGCTTTCCATCGACCAGGTAAACGCGTCACTATTGCGCATGAATTCGGTCATGTTGACTCCACGCACAAAACGTACGCCAGTCCGTGACCGGGGTCACTAGCGTGTTGGCCGCCAATGACTTTGGTCCCCATGAATTGGGGCCGTTAGTCGACCCCCGGGTCAGGCGCCCAGCACCCGCCGGGTGTAGTCATTGAGAAAGACGCGGTTGGGATCCAGCCGGTCGCGGACCGCGGTGAAGCGGTCCCAGGCCGGATAGCGCTCCCGCAGGCTGGCAGCCCGTTGATAGTGACGCTTGCCCCAGTGTGGCCGGCCGCCGTACTCATCCATGATCGCTTCGACCGCCCGGAAGTAGGTCTCGAATTCCATCCCGGTGTACTGATGCACCGCGATATAGCAGGTGTCCCGCTCGTAGGCGGTGGACAGAAACGCATCGTCGGGAGCGCTGAAGCGGACCTCGAGGGGGTACATGATCGGCAAGTCGCGACGGCGCACGACCTCGATGACGCGGCGAACCGCCTCCCGCGCATTCTCACGCGGAATCGCGTACTCCATCTCGGTGAATTTGACGTTGCGCGGACTCGGGTAGACCTTCCAACCACGATCTTGCACGCTCGAGGGCGACATCAAACTCGTCAACAGACGATTCAGTTTCGGTGCTGTGCTGGGGAACTGCCGACCGGTCCGGCAGACAAGGCCTAATCCAACGTTTTCGAATTGGTCCCCCACCCGACGCCTCCACTCGGGTACGGGCATGGGGGGCTCTTCGCTGCGGCGCGTGGTCCGTGTCAGCGCCGTCTCGGCATAGGGAAACACGAAAAACTCGAAGTGGTCGTTGTTGTCGACATGCTCATCGAGCCGCTCGAGCGTTTCAGCGAGGGGCTTGAGCTCGTCGTCACGATGCAACGTGAACAGCGGCACTACCTTGAGGGTGAGCTGCGAAATCACCCCGAGAGCGCCGATAGACACCCGTGCTGCCAGATAGTCATCACCCTCGGATAGCTCTAGGACCTCACCGCTGGCGGTGACCAGTCGTAGCGCAACGATTTGCGCCGACACGTTGGCGAAGCGGGCTCCGGTCCCATGCGTCGCGGTCGCGGTCGCACCGGTGATGGACTGCTTGTCGATGTCGCCCTGGTTTTCCAGCGCCAGACCGTGCTCTGCGAGCTGCGAAAAGAGTGGACGCAGTTTGGCCCCGCCCTCGACAGTGGCCAGCCCGGCCTCGGGATCCACGTTGACGATCCGCTGCATCCCGGCCATGTCGACCATCACTCCGTCAGTGCATGCGCAGTCGGTGAACGAGTGCCCGCTGCCGACCGCGCGCACTCGCTCGCCGCGCTGGCCGGCTTTTGCGACAAGCTCTGCCAATTCGGCTTCCGAAGCTGGCCGGACAATCTCCGACGGCGCACAGTACTGCTCGCCAGCCCAATTTCTCCACACAGTTTTCACCGCGCCAACTCCCTCACTACCGACTCGGCCACGGTGACCGCGTGTGCCACCGTCTCATAATTGACGTTGTCCGGCGTATCGGACATCTGATGGTAATTCGACAGCGCTTTGTGGCGGTCGATCGACGAGAAGCACGCCGTCGGGTAACCCGCCCGGCTCATGATCACGGCGTCGGTGCTGTTGCGAGAGCGCATGCCGCGCCGCAGCGGCGCCTCGGCCCGGTCGGCGGCACGCGCCACCAGGTCACGGAATGGCCGATGGTAGTAATCCTCCATAACCGTGGTGCCTTCACCTTCGAGCATGATGAGTTCGGGCGAGCCGATGGTGTCGAAATTGAGGAAATACGTGTGGTCCCGGTCCAGTTCGGGCTTGTGGCGGGCGACAAATCCGTAAACGCCACCCTGCAGTTGTTCTTCGGCGCCGAGTGACACCAGTAGCACCCGCACGCCCGGCACCGGTCGCTCGCGTAGCCGCTCGGCGAGGGCAACAAGCAACGCGACGGCCGAGAGGTTGTCGTTGGCCCCGGGCACGATTGGACTGCGAGCGATGTCGGTGAACGCCGCTACTCCGATCGCGCTCATGGCTGCGCCCGCGATCATCGTTTTCCGGCTACCGCGCCAAGCACCGACACCGGCGACGATCGGCGCCAAGATTGACGGCCACCAGTTCGGTAGCGAGGTGTCAATGCGCTCGACGATCCCCGGGAACCGCTCGACAAAGAAGCGTTGATAGCCCGGCTCAAAGAACTTTCCGCTGTGGGCGGCGTCATGGTGGGCGCACACCACAACCGTCTCCTGCCCGTCAAGGTCTCCGGCCTCGGCCACAACATTCCACGTCGTTCGCCGCTGTTGGAGCGACTTGCGTGCGATGCGCACCCCGTTCGAGCAGTCATCGGCGATCGCCAGTCCGGCTCCCACGCCGGCGAGCGCGGCAACGCCGCGCAGCCGCCGACTGATCAGCCCGGCGGCGGCCGCGCCGACCCCGACCGCCGACAATCTGGCGTGTAGCTGCGGATAGCCGTCGTAGAACTGCTCCTCTTCGATACGTGCATGTTGCGCCCCAGCCGCATCAAGCCAGTCCACGATCCGCAGTGCCGCCTCGTGCTCACCCGGGTCACCGGCCGATCGCTCGATCGGTGCCAGCGTCTCGATGATCGTGCGCATCGTGGCAAGCTCGGTAGGCAGTACCGTGATCGGACTCATTGCAGCTCCTTATCGCGCAATTCGTAAGCGAGGCAAACCTTTTCCGGCGCCGAAGGCTATTGGCTCGTTAGAGAAATGTGCGTCCCTCACCCCGGTAGGTCGGGACGACGTCGACGACCTGCGCGCCACGAACCAGATACAAGCGATCGAATCGCTCACAAAGTTCGCCGGCCTTGGTGTGGCGGAAGTAGACCTTGTCGCCAACCTTGAGCCGTCGCGCCGCGCGGCCCGACAGCGGTGTCTGCACCTCGCCGGTGCCCTCCATCGGGTCGAGCTTCAACCCGCTGGGCAGATAGGGGCTGGGCATCCGGTCTTTTGCTCCGACTCCGCTGGCCAGGTAGCCGCCGCCGAGCGCGGTGACGGTCTTGGCTCCGGGTCGGCGGCATATCGGCAACGCAAACATCGCCGCTGGCTGCAGGGAGAACGCCGAGTAGGAGTCAAACAATGTCGGCGCGTAGAACCCGGAGCCGGCGGTCGCTTCGGTGACCGCGGACTCGTGGGCGACCAGTTGAAGGTCTCCGGTGCCGCCGGCATTGACGATCTCGAGTTCAGCGACCTCGCTGACCAGTTCAACGGCGCGAGCGCGGCGTTCGCGCAGCTCTGCGAAGGATTCGCGCTGCATCCAGCGCACGATCGCGTTTTGGGCGAATTTGCCTGCCACCTGGTCCCCGAACCCGGCGATGTGGCCTTCGTAGGACATGAGTGCGACCAGTCTCAGCCGTGGCCGCCGGGCGATCTCCAGCGCAAGCTCGCGTGCTTGTTCGGGGGTGTGCAACGGTGAGCGCTTCGGGCCGACCTTGACCCGTCCTCCCGCTCGCCAATAGCCGGCGTCGAGGTCCAGGCACAGCCGAACCGGCCTGTCGGTTGCTCGGTCGATCAGGTCGAGGTGTTCGACGCTATCGACCATGACGATCGGCGCCCGCGCGGGGTTTTCGGCGGTTAGCTCGCCCAGCTCACGCAGCCCGGTGCGATCGGTTGTCGGATAGGCAAGCAACAGGTTGTCGAAGCCCTGTCCGGCCAGCCAGAGGGTCTCGGCCAGCGTGAAGGTCATCAGACCTTCGAATCGTGGGTTCGAGTCCAGGATTTCGCGCTGCAGCGGCCTGCATCGCAATGACTTGGACGCCACCCTGATCGGCTTGTCGCCCGCGCGCGAAAGCATTTGGCCGGCATTGCTCCACATCGCGTCGAGGTCCACGAACGCAAACGGTGCATCTTGGTCGGCAAACGCTTCCTCGTACCGCTGTAACCGATTCTGCTCATCTAGCCTGGCCATCTCGTCCGAGCGTTGCTCGCGACCCACCTCGTGCACGCCGCCACCCTACTGAACGTGGCCCACGCAGTGACAGAGGATCGGCCATGTTGCGCCCAGGGATCACCGGATATGCCACATTGTGTGCGGATCGCCTGCGAATTTGCGCAGGGATGTGCAAATTTCCCTTGAATTGCCGCCGGCGGGGTCCGTGCGCGCTAGGGAAGTCCGTTCGACCCGTTCTGGCCGAAGATGAATCCGCCGCTACCGCCGGCGCCACCGGCCGCGCCTCCGGTACCGTCGCCGCCGTCGCCCCCGTTGCCGATGAGCACCGCACTGCCGCCGGTACCACCGACGCCCGTGCCCCCTGGCGCACCGTTGCCCCCGGCACCGCCGTTGCCGAAGAACAGCGCACCCGAGCCGCCGGCACCGCCCGCTCCCTGGCCGCCCGCGCCGCCATCGCCGCCGGCTCCGCCATTGCCGAAGAACGCCGAGGCCGCGCCACCCTGGCCGCCCGCGCCGACGCTGGTGCCCCCGCCCGCGCCACCGTTTCCGCCGGTACCGCCGTTGCCGAAGATCAGGCCGCCGTCACCGCCGTTGCCGCCGGTGGCATACAGCGCCCCGTTGGTGCTGGTGGCCCCACCGTTGCCCCCGGTCCCGCCGACCCCGAAGAACAGCCCGGCTCGCCCACCATTGCCGCCAGTCCCGCCCACCGGCTGGGTTGTCAACGGCACCGCTGCGGTTTCACCGGCACCGATACCGCCACCGCTGCCGCCGGTGCCGCCGAAACCAAGGAACTGGGCGTCACCGCCGGCACCACCAAAGCCCCCTGAGCCGGCAAAACCGTCGGTGACCACGCCCGTGCCTCCGGAACCACCGAGGCCACCGTTACCGCCGGCCCCGCCCGTGCCGAAGATCCAGCCTCCCGGGCCGCCTACGCCACCGAGGCCACCCACCCCGCCGTTGCCCCCGTCATTGCCACCGCTGGCGCCATCGCCCCCGATACCGCCGTCGCCGCCGGCCGCGCCGTTGCCGAACAAACCAATTGCGCCGGCATCGCCGCCGGAGCCGCCATGTCCACCGGGGCTCGCGAACGTCCCGACGCCGGCACCTCCGGCGCCACCGGCCCCACCTGCACCGGGCGTGCCGAACAGGACCCCGCTCTGACCACCGAGCCCGCCCATGCCGCCATATCCGCCGATGGTCTCGGTCGTCGTGTCGCTGAGCCCACCGGTGCCACCGGTGCCGCCGGCACCACCGAAGCCGATCAGAGCCGCACCACCGCCGCCGGCACCCCCGGTCCCGCCAACGCCGCCCGCCGACAGAATGGTCTGCCCGACGCCGGTGGGCGGCGCCACCCCGCCGGTCCCGCCGGCGCCACCGGCACCTCCGTAGCCGTAGAGCAGTCCTGCCCCTCCACCGTTGCCGCCGTTTCCGCCGCTGGTACCCACAAACCCGGCTAGCGGAGCGCCGCCGCCGTTGCCGCCGGCCCCGCCGGCACCGCCGTTGCCCCACAGCAGCCCGCCGCTGCCCCCGGCACCCCCGTTGAATCCGTTGACACCCGCGACGGTGGAGTCTCCCCCGGCTCCGCCGCTGCCGCCGTTGCCCCAGAGCCCGGCACTGCCGCCGTTGCCCCCACCCTGATTGTTGGCGCCGGACCCGCCGTTGCCGCCGTTGCCGTACAGAAACCCGCCATTACCACCGCTTTGCCCGGTTCCCGGCGCCCCGTCTGCGCCATTGCCGATCAGCGGCCGGCCGAAGAGCGCCTGGGTCGGTGCATTGATCAGGTTCAGCGCGTCCTGCAGGGGTGAGACGCTGGCCGCCTCGGCCAGAGCGTAGGAACCCGCACCCGCGTTGAGCGCCTGCACGAACTGCTCATGAAACAGCGCGGCCTGCGCACTCAGGGACTGATAGGCCTGGGCATGTGCGTCGAACAACGCCGCGACCACAGCCGATACCTCGTCAGCGCCAGCGGCGAGCACCGACATCGTTGGGGCAGCGGCGGCGGCATTGGCCGCGCTTATCGATGAGCCAACGCTCGCCAGATCGGTAGCCGCCGCAGCCACCATCTCTGGCGCTGCGATGAGATACGACATCAGTGACCTCCCACCACGTCACACAGACCCGGCAGCCGCCCGGTCGCCATCGAACCCTCGGCAAGGGTATCGCTATCAAGTCAGCACACCCCGCATTTGCGGGTGACCTATCAAGCGTTTCGCTCGATGGCGCCGGAACGTTTCAGCCGGCCGCACTTCCGACGCTTCCGGGAACGCCGCGCAGCAGCTGAGACCATCAGGTGGCGTTGGTTTGGGCCTCCGCGAATTCGCAAAACGCGGTGTAGGCCCGCGCACCGTAAATCGTGGCCGGTCCGCCGTGCATCAAGATGGTTACGCCGATGGCCTCAGCGGCTTCCTCCGGAGTGGCCCCCGCACGTGCGGCAGCCTGGGCATGGGAGGCAATGCAGCCGTCACACCCTTCCACGACACCGATCGCCATCGCCATGAGCTCCTTGACCTTGCGGCTGAGGGAGCCGTCGGCGAAGGCGGCACCGCTGAGCGCCGCGAATCCCTTGTAGACCTCCGGGATCTGCTGACGAAGCGCCCGGTGTTGGGGCCGCAATTCCTCGAGAACCTCGTGATGGTGCTGGTCTGACATAGCTGTATTACCCCCCTTGGGTGTTAGGCGGAATGGGTGGACTCGGATCGACGGTCACACTTGCGACGGATTGGCGACGCTGGAATTCTCCAATTCGCCGATGACCGCCTTCAGCTTGCCCGAAACCTCTTCGGCGATCGGCACCAGCATCGGTTCGCCGGTCACGTCCGCCATCATCTGGGGATTCATCGCCTCGATGATGATGGTCCCGTCCCGCTCAGGGTCCGCCCGCACCACGACGTTGCACGGCAACAGCGTGCCGATCTGACGATTGACCCCGATAGCGCGGTGGGCCAGGGGTGGGTTGCAGGCGCCGAGGATCAGGTAGTCCTCCATGTCTTCGCCGAGTTTGGCTTTCAGCGTTTCCTTCACATTGATCTCGGTCAGAACGCCGAAGCCTTGCCCGGCCAGCGCCCCGCGGGTGAGTTTGACTGCCTCGTCAAAGCTCGTGTGCAGCGTGGTCGACAACGCAAGATTCATTACCAGTGCCTCCCTATCCTTCGTTAACGCTGTTCAGGCCAGCGCCAGAAACAGCTTTTCCAATTCGGCTTCAGTCAGTGGCGGTGCGCCGTCGGCCGTGGCGCCCAGCGCACATTCCCGCAGCCCGGTCGCGACGATCTTGAACCCGGCGCGGTCCAGGGCGCGTGATACCGCGGCAAGCTGGGTAACCACGTCTTTGCAGTCGCGGCCCTGTTCGATCATTGAGATCACTCCGGCAAGCTGCCCCTGGGCACGGCGCAACCTGTTCAGCACGGCAGCCATGCTGTCCTGATCACCAATCACGATGAGTCCTCTCTCGTTGAGCGTTACCGCCATAGTACCCCGGGGGGTATAAAACGGCCAGTGGCTCGATACAGGGAATATACCCCTATGGGTATCAGTTGTCCGAGTGGGTATCCCCGAAAGAAAGGACACACAATGCCTACCGTCAGCCTCAACCACGACACCTTCGAGTCGACCGTCACCGATAATTCTCTTGTTCTGGTTGACTTTTGGGCTTCCTACTGCCGCCCCTGCCACACTTTCGCGCCAACCTATGAACGATCGGCGCAGGCCCACCCCGACGTCGTGCACGCCAAGGTTGATACACAAGCGGAGCCAGAGCTGGCGGCCGCTGCGGGCGTGCGCTCAATTCCGACGGTAATGGCGTTTCGGGACGGCGTGCTGGTCTACAACCAGCCCGGTGCCATGCCCTCGGCCGTCCTCGAAGACCTGATCGGCCAGATGAAGTCACTGGACATGGACAAGGTGCACGCCACGATCGCCGCCCGCAAAGCCGCCACGGCGGGGTAGCCGATTCTGCCGCGACCATAGACCATGTACGCCCGGGGCGGTCGCGGGCTTGCCGGTTGGCGCGCGTTACGCGCGCGCCAGCAGCCAAGCCCGCCCGTCACCTTCACCCGCGGCGATCGGGTCGAGTTCGGCAAACGCGGCGGACAACTCACCGGCGGCGGCCCGGTACGTTCCCGCAGCGGCGCCGACCTCGCTCAAAGCGACGAGGGCGACCAGCCCGCCCGGCGCCAGCCGCTCGATAATGGCCGCGTCGAGGCGGCGGTCACGAAAGTTGTGACACACGATCACGTCGACAGGCGGTCCATCCGGCAGGCCGTCGTCGAGGTCGACAACGTCGAAGCGGCAGCGCGCGCTAACCCCACTGCGCTCAGCCAAATCTCGCGCCTGGGCGATTGCCACAGGGGAAATGTCGAGCCCCAAGACATCCAGACCCCGGCGGGCCAACCAGACCGCGCCGAGCCCTTGTCCACACCCCAGATCGAGAGCCCTGCCCGCGGTGGGAACCAACTTCAGGTGAGCCTGTAGTAGGGCCGGCGGACGCGCCGCGCTCACCGCTGCGGGCCCTAGGCTCGCGTAGCGCCGGTCCCAGCGACGGCGGTCGGACTCGGCCACACGCGCCACCATACGACGACCGCGACAACACCGGCGAACCTGAGCGGTGGGCGAACACCCCGGGTAACGAATACTCGGGCGGTCCACCCGCTCCACAGTTCTGGACATATGTCTACTTATGGACTGGGCGCTGGCGCCCCTGTCGCCACGGATCAGGACCGGAACGTCCAATTAATCACTTGGCAATAGCCTTAATAGCCGATCCGCTCGAGTTTCGGGGTGACGTTGTCGGGCGAGCCCGGGTATTCCTACACTGGACTCGTGTCTAGCGATAACGCCGATCCACCCGATGTCGACACCGGCGCACCCGTGGCGGCGGGGCGCCGATCGGATCGGCGGCCGGCGCAGACCATCCGCAAGGTGCTTGAAGCCGGATTGGACGAACTCCGCGCAACATCATTCGCCAACCTGACTATGCGCGCGGTTGCGGCTCGCGCCGGGGTGTCGCCGGCCAGTGCCTACACCTACTTTCCTTCGAAGAGCGCTCTGGTCGCGGCGGTCTACCTCCGGCTGCTGCGCGACCTGCCACTGCATACGGATGTCAACGACACCACCAAGACCCGGGTGAGCGCGACCATGCGGGATATGGCGATGGTGGTGGCCGACGAACCCGAACTGACCGCCGCCTGCGGCACCGCGTTGATGGCCGACGATCCGGCAGTGCAACCGCTGCGCGCGCAGATCGGCGAGGAAGTAGCGAGGCGGATCGGCGCCGCGCTGGGACCGGGTTGGCCACGCTCGGTCAAGTCGACACTGCAGATGACGTTTTCCGGCGCCCTGATGACCGCGAGATTCCTCAGTTACGAGGA
Source organism: Mycobacterium marinum (assembly GCF_003391395.1). NCBI lineage: Bacteria > Bacillati > Actinomycetota > Actinomycetes > Mycobacteriales > Mycobacteriaceae > Mycobacterium > Mycobacterium marinum. The sequence goes on along the minus strand of NZ_CP024190.1, from coordinate 3,043,619 downwards.
GATAGCCGGACAACTTGACGAGGCGGTGAACCTCATCCTCGGCGCGGCCGTCGCCTGAAAACTAATCGGGCGCAGCGCAATCCGATCGCGGCTTCCGATCACAGATGTGGCAGCGGATCGTGCCGTCGACGGGCATTGGCAACCCGGCCTCCGCGGGCAAGAATGAAAACCTCAGCGGGCGCCGGAGTTCTCCAGATAGGCGACAATGGCGTTGGTCAGCCCGCGGCGCGCCTCATCGAGGTCTGAGTATGTCCCCAGTTGCTTCTCGGAGGTGATCCCACGCATCGCACCCGGGATGAACGCGGCCACTTCTCGTACCCGATTGGGGTCGACCTCCAAGCCGGCGAACGCCTTCTGGCAGGCCAAGGCCCAGCTGCGCTGCCACGACGACAGTTCGGCGGCCGTAAGCGGATAGTTTCGTTCGAGTTCCTCACGATTGTTGGGCAGTGCCCTGCGCAATGTCTCGATGGCCCGGGAGTGAGTGGACGTCAGTCCCTCGTACAAGGTGTCGATGATGGCGGCAACTCGCTCCGGTAGTGGGCCGCCGGAGACGGCATTCGACGGCAACTCCCCACGCCGCTCAGCCGTGCGATGCAGCACCGCTGCCCAGAACCCGTCGATGTCGCCAAACTGGTACTTCACCGCGCCCCACGTGGCTCCGCATTCCTTGGCGATGCGATTCGCCGAAGCCGCGCCCGGGTCACCAGAGGCCAGCGAGCGTAGCGCCGCCTCCAACATGCTCTCGCGCGTCGCATGTCCGCGCCGGTTCGTACGCCGCCCCTGCACGCCCAGATCTGTCATTCCCGGCATGCTAGTGCTCGCATTCCGCCGCCACGCGGGCACCACACAGCAGCCACGAAATCCAGCCAACAGATTCGCTCAGCGGCCTCCGTGTGCCAGGATCCGCACGGATACCCGAAATTCGCCGAACACCGGTTTGCCAATGACTACGACGAAATCCCCACCAAACCGTGCCTAGCCGTATCCGGGCACTAGCAGCACGAACCCGGCATATTTGCGCTAACGGTTTGATCGATCGGCCGAGTTCGGAGATCCTCTACGAGCTGAGGTTGAGCACCACGCTGATGAGGAGTCGCTATGGTGGGTCTGGCGGAGATTGCGCTGAACACGGCGCCCATATTCGGTGGCGCACTGCTTGCCGTTTCGGCTGGTCAATTCAAGCGACCCGACTATCGGGCGACGATCAAGCAGGACATGGACCTGCTGGATCGGCTTCCACCGGATGCCACCGAGCGGCGCGCGGATCTGCAGCGCACGATCGATTCACGCATCGATGACCTGGTCAGCGCCACCGATAGGAGCCGCGCGCTGCGCCAGGCGGCCGCTTCCTACCAGGGCAACTGGAGAGATGTTGTGCTCCTGTTGTGTGTGGTGCTCTTCACCTTCGTCTGGTGGGGCGTTAGTCATAGTCGAGCCAATTGGCTACCGACATTCATCGCGCTGATCGTGCTTTCTTGTGTAGCGGCGGTCTACGCGGGACGCGGTGTGTTTCGGGCCATAACCTCGCTGACGGCACGTGGGCAAGACCAAACCTGACGTGCGGGCGGATCGCCATCGGTCACCGCGATGGTGCCTTCAGTACCCGCGGCTGCCAAAGGTTTCCAGCATCTCGAGCGCCGCGTCGATCCCGGGCTGGATCGTCGGCCCGTAGTGGCTGACCAGTTGTGCGAGCGCGCGGGCGATGTGCGGACCGACCGCCCCCGCGGCCAGCACCTGCTCGGCCAATACGATGCCGTTGACCAGATGAGATGCGCTCAGCCGGCCATCCGAGGTGACCTCGTAGCGCCAGTCACCGATCAAGATTCGTTCCGGTTCCGATCGAAAGAATCCGCGCCGGGCCGGGGTGAGAACGACCCCCGGAACTGCGCAAAAGACCTTGACCACCATCCCGACTCCCCCCGGGCCGGCCAACGCTGCCCCCACGGCATCGCTGACCCGTTGCTGGTCGTACCCGGTCATCAACCACTCATCGGCAGAACGAATGACGGCGTGATGCTCTGCGGTTCGCCGCTGCGACGCACTGCCGTTCCGGCCACATAGAACTCCACCGTGTGATGTCCCCACGCATAGTTGGAGATGGCGAAGTGCACACCCACGACTCCGGAGGCGCCGTCCCGTTCCGCCTCGGCCTGCATCCGAGACATCGCAAGTTCGCGGGCCTGGTAGCTGCCCTGAGTCCATTGCGGCATCTCGACGTTGCGCCCAACCTGACTCAGCGTCTTCAAGAATCCTTGGACCGCAATGTGGAACACGCAATTGCCCATCACGAATGCCACGGGCGCGAATCCCGAACGCAGCAGGGTCGTCAGGTCCTGGCCGGACAGATGGCTGGTAAACGCTTGTCCGTTGGGACGCCGAAAGGCCCCGGGCTTGGCGGTGTAGCGGACAGCGGTGCCGACGGCGATGAATTCGAGATGTTGTCCTTCACCCTGATGGCGCCAGTCCAGTCGGACCCCGACAATTCCGTCCGCGCCCAACGCATCGGCTTCGGCCTGCATCCGCGACATCGCGTTCCAGCGGGCGCGATAGGTCGCGTCGGTCAGCACCGGCAGCTCCGATTGCTGTCTGATGCCGGTGAACTGGTAGCCAACGTGGTAGACCGAAACGCCCATCACGAGTTCGATCGGTTCAAACCCCGCCCCGTGCAGGAGGGCGAACTCGTTGATCGACAAGTCAGAGGTGAAGACCTTTGCAGCGTGGGACAGCCGCTCCTTGGCGACTGGGTCGAGCTGGTTGGGTTGCATCGTCAAATACCCTCCTGCGGTCCCGGACAGCGTAGCCGCAGCGGCGCATCGCAGACGCGTTATCTGCGACTTGGACGAGGGTGTCGGTGAGTGCTTACCGCCACCGGCCGGATGCAGGCCGGTCAGTTATCGAATCGGCGACCGATCAGACGTCGACAAGGTCGCTGTCTGCGCACCGGACGTCGCGACATTCGAGCAGTTCTTTCAACGCATCCGGGAATCCGTCGGCAAGTCCCCACAGGTCAGGGACCAGGTCCGGGCAGGAGATGAGGCCAATTCCCAGTTCACCGTTGAGCGACATGACGGTGATGTTGAGTCCAGCACCCCCCAGGATCGGGCCGAGCGGACACATCGCGTCGACCCTGCAACCCAAGAAGTACAACTGAGTCTGCGGGCCTGGCACATTCGACAGGATCAAGTTGTAGGCGGGACTGCGGGATATCGGAATGCGAGGCAGGATCGAGAACATGGTCGGGCCGCCGAACTGAGTCCAATCATGCAAGAGGGTAGGGCCCACCGCTGCGGTGTGATCTTTGGCGGCGGCATTCCCTTTGGCGATGGCACGAATGCGTTCCGCAGGATCGCCAATCTGACTTGCCACCCGGCAGAACATCCAAGTGGTTTGGTTACGTCCGGGCCGGTCGGACTTCTCGTGCACTGATACCGGCACGGTCGCGACCAGTGGCGTATCGGGCAGTTCACCGCGCTCCAGCAGGAACCGGCGCAAGACCCCCGCACATAGCGCCACCACCACGTCGTTGACGGTCACGCCGAAACGCTGCTTTACCCGCTTCACGTCGCGCATGTCGAGCTGAGTGAACGCGACGTTGCGATGCCGAGTGACGTTGCCGTTGAACGGCGTCGGTGGGGCCGAGAACGGTGCGGCCATGGTGCGGCCTTCGCGAGCGCGTAGCACCGTCTGAGCCAGCGTCCGGATCGTTGCCGGCACCACCGTGGCCAGCCGTAGCGGCCGCAGCGCAAACCCCATCAGTCCGCTCGTGGCGATCTGCAATGGATGCCCAGGGCCGGCACCGCGGGCCGGCAGGGGTACCGGCCCATCGGCCTGAAAGCTGCACAAGTGGGCGAGCAGGTTGGCTCCGCCAACCCCATCGACCACCGCGTGGTGAACCTTGAGCATCACCGTCACCGAGTCATTCCGGGCTCCGCCTTCGATCACCCACATCTCCCACAGGGGACGATCCCGGTCCAGCGCAAGTCCCGCGATATGGCCACACATCTCGGCTAGTTCGCGACGGCCTCCGGGCGCTGGCAGCCCGACCCTGTGTACATGGCGGCGCAGCTCAAAGCCTTCGTCGTCCACCCACACCGGGTGATCGAGGTTGAGCTGGGTATCGGCGAGCTTCATCCGAAACTCCGGCACCGCTTGTAGGTGTCTGGCCAGGGCCGCATGAAACCGCTTGTACCGGTATCCGCCCGGCATGGTCGAAGTGTCCAGCTCCAGCACGCAACACACGTTCATTGGTTGCGCTGGAGTCTCCAGATAAAGGAAAAACGCATCAAGTCCGCTCAATCGTTCCATGGCCGCCCCGCCCGACTAGAGTGATTCACATCTTCCGCCCCGGATATGCTTGTACGCGCAGACGCTGGGAAGCGTGCAACTACGCTCCCGTACAAGACATTTGGAGTTGATTTCGTATCGGTGCGCGCCACATTGCGCGCCCCGTTTGGTGAGCACGACATGACGATCTTGCGGTGGCGCCCACCCATCCCGCTCATGCCCGCTGATTGGTCTTTCCCACACCGAGCTCGTAATAAACATCGCCTTGGGTCTTTGGCCGAAACCACCGGCGTGGCTCGGTGGGTGCAACCTTCGCCGATGGCCGGCTCCCGCGCGGCCACGCCCGCTAGTCCGTGTCGAGCGGCCGGGCGTTGATCATGGTGTGCAGGTCCTCGACCGGCCACTGCGGATCGGCCCGATGATCGCGCCAGCCCAGCACCTGTGGCGTCGGCCGGTCGAAGGTGCCAACGAATCCTCCTGAAGCAACGAAGATCTGACCCGTGATCCCGCTGGCCAGATCGCTGGCCAAATAGGCATACAGCGGCGCGACGAAATCGGCCGGCGGCGCATCGAGGGAGGCCTGCCTAGTCATCTCGTCGAGCAGTCCACGGCGATGGAGTTCGTTGATATGCGCTTCGTAGTCCGGGCCGCTGGACAGCCGCGTGCGCGCCCCGGGACAGATGACGTTGGCACGTACACCGCGCGCTTTCAGTTCTGCCGATATTGCCAGGGTCAGCCCGTTGACGGCCGCTTTGCCCGCGGGATATCCGCTGCCCCCGTAGTCGCCGAGGAACGCAACCGAACCCGTGTTGATGATCGATCCGTGTCCCTGAGCGGCCAGCACCGGCGCGGCGACCCGGCAGGTGTGGAATACGGTGCCCAGATGGGCTCGAAGCAGACCATCGAATTGAGCCGGACTGATGTTGAGGATCGAGGAGCCGGGCGGCTCGGCGATGCCCGCACAGTTGATCAAGGCGTCTAGTCGTCCGAAGCTGGTCATGCACCGATCGACCAGTGCATTTGCCGTGTCTTCGTGGTCCGCCGCGCCGGCGATACCGGTGGCGCGACCGCCCGCGGAGATAACCGCCTCGGTTGCGTCATGTACCGCGTCCGGCTCGCGTCCGCTGATCACCACGCCGGCACCGCGTCGGGCCAGCAGTTCGGCGACGGCGCGTCCGATGCCGCGGCTGCCGCCGACCACGACAACGCCCCGTCCGGCCAGGAGGTCTCGGTCGCTCATCGGTTCCCCGCAATCCGCTCAGTCCAGCGCCGGGCTGTCCATCCTCGAGGTGACGACTCGAGGAGTCGCCTGCTTCGCGTCGTGACTCGCGCTGAACCGGCAACGCCGGTTCTTGGCCACGTAGCAGGAATACTAAGAGCCCGACGGAAGCGCCTCGCCCGGGCTAGCTTGGGCAAGGCGCGGCACGCTGCCGTCGTCTCACACTTGAGCCTGGCGAACGGAGCTTGCCTTGAAGAACACCTCCACGTTGGCCGTCACCTTGACTGCGACGGTGACGCTTGCCGCAACCGCGCTGGTCGGCTGTAGCAGCAATACGGGGTCATCGCCGTCATCGTCGAGCCAGTCGAGCCCCTCGAATGCGAGCAGCGCAAGTTCGGCGGCCACCGCCGCGCCGACGGATCCGGCCGATTATGCCCGGCTGCTGATCCAGGCTTCAGAGATCGACGCGCCCGAGGCATTCACCGCTAGCCCGCCCGTGCGGAACCCGGATGGGCGCCCCGGCGTTTCCACGAGCTTCAGCAACGACGACCGTAGCCACGTCATCAATGACACCATCTGGATCCTGCCGGATCCCGCCGCCGCGACCAGTGCGCTCGATCAGCGCAAGAACGCCCTGGACGGCATCGTCACAGGAACCCCCGATCCGTTCGACGTCGGTGTTGGCGGGATCGCAATCACCGGGCTCTCACCGGACGGGACAAAGGGGGTGACGGTGCTGCTGTTCACCCAAGGTCGGGCGTTGGCCGAGCTGGAATTCGATGGGCCGGCCGAAATCCCGGCGCCACCCGAGTTCGTCACCGACGTGGGCCGCAAGCAAGATGCGGCGATCAAGAAGGGCCTCACCGGCTGAGCGGTCCCGATACCGCTCAGCGCGGGGTGGACACGGACCACCGGGCGCGCCCACCAACACCGCCGCCGTGCTCCCCCGCTCCCGATGGCGCGCTTTCGGCGTCGGCCCGAAAATCGTGAATTGCACTATCAAGGCGGCCATCCCGGGGTGAAGATATCCCTATGAGCGCACCGCGCGACGAACGGGACATCCCGCACTTTGTCTACGCGGAGCTGCCGATGGCTACCGACCGGGGGCGCGGATGGGCGGCCTTGCGCGACGCAGGCCCGGTGGTGATCGGCGATGGCTTCTATTACCTGACCAGACGCGCCGATGTGCTCGATGCGCTGCGCCATCCCGAGGTCTTCTCGTCCAAGCGTGCCTTCGACATATTGGGCAGTCCATTGCCGCTGGTACCACTTGCGTTCGATCCACCCGAGCACACTCGATTCCGGAAAGTCCTGCAACCGTTCTTCAGTCCACATGCGCTGGCCACCATGCTGCCGTCACTGCAAGCCCAGGCGATCGAGATCATCGACGCGATCGCCGCCGGAAGCCAGTGCGAGGTGATCGCGGAGCTGGCGATCCCGTATCCATCACAGGTGTTCCTGACGCTGTTCGGCCTTTCGCTGGCAGATCGGGACCGCTTGATCCGCTGGAAAGACGCCATCATCGCCCTGGGCCTGCTCGCCAGCCTGGACGACGCTGACCTGACTCCCGCACTCGAGCTCACGAGCTACCTTGTCGACGCCATTGCCGCCCACCGCCGGCATCCGGGTACCGACATTCTGTCTCAGGTGCTCCTCGGCGATGCCCCACTCGATGACAGCGAGGCACTCGGGCTCAGTTACGTCTTCGTCCTTGCCGGCCTGGACACCGTGACCTCCGCGATCGGGGCAGCGCTGCTCGAGCTGGCTCGGCGCCCGCAATTGCGCCGGCTACTTCGCGAAAACCCCAGCCAAATAGCAGTTTTCGTTGATGAAATCGTCCGACTCGAACCTCCCGCGCCGGTTGTTCCGCGCGTCACGACCCAAGAAGTCAACATCGCCGGCGCGAAGATTCCGGCGGGTTCGAGGGTGTGGTTGTGCCTGGGTGCGATCAATCGCGATGGCAGCGACGCCACCTCGGTCAATGATGTCGTCATGGACGGCAAGGTGCACAAGCACTGGGGCTTCGGTGGCGGCACCCACCGCTGTCTGGGCTCACACCTGGCGCGGATGGAGCTGAGCCTGGTGATAAGTGAATGGCTGCGCCGGATACCCCAGTTTGAATTGGCGTGCGGGTACACGCCCGAGATCGATTGGCCATCGGCAACTCTCGGCCTGTCGACGCTGCCGCTGCAGTTCACCTCATAGCTGAATCCGCCGATGACGACCCAGCGGGTGGTGTCGAAGAAGGAGAGCATCGATGAGTAGGCTGCTCACTGCCATGGCTGCGATCGCCGCCCTGCTCCTGTCGGCCGGCTGCGGCGGATCCAACTCACCATCGGCTGACGATGCATCCTCGACCGGGTCCGAGAGCCAGGCTGCGACGCCGGCCAGTTCCACCGAAGCCGCCGCAGCGGGCAAGGTGAATACCCGCTACGACGACGCCCAGACACCGGATGCGGAGCAAGGTCGAGGGCTCATGATGGACGCAGAGCTCTTGGAAGCGGTGGCGGCACAGGTCAACGACACGGTCGTGAGGAGGATGTCGCCGACCAGCTCTCGGCTTTCATGTTGCTGGCCCCCGGGGCAGACGGAACGCCCTATCCCAATGGCGTCCGCATCGCGGCCAACACGGCGCAGGACTGGAGGCTGAGCGCAAAAGAGGACGGCGATGCCAACGATCTCCCGTTCTGGGACGGGCATTCGATGGACATCACGCGGATGTACAACTGGGAGTGCTGGATCTACGGCTCGGATACGACAGCCAATGCCGGCATCGTTACTTCCGGCGATTTGCCGGAAGACCGCGCCGGCAATTGCGAGGACGAGTTCCAGAACATGTCGAAAGCGTGGCATCAGATGCTGGGCCCGCACCTGAAGAAGCCCAGCTGATCCGTCGTCCCCGGCACGACCCGAGTAGATTTCACGGACAATTCAGATGGCCGTCGGCTCCGCATCGTTGATCGCACACAAGGGCCGGTTTTTCTCACGGGTATGCGTGTGGTTCAGGTCGCCAACTTCTACGGACCACGTTCGGGTGGCCTGCGAACGGCGGTCGATCGGCTGGGCGCCGAATACTGCGCCAGCGGGCACGAGGTGTTTCTAATCGTGCCGGGGGCGCACGCCGGGCGACGTCGCTTGGACACCGGTGTCGTACGAATCAGCTTGCCCGCCAGGCTGATTCCGCTCACCGGAGGCTACCGCGCGGTGATGCCGGGACGGGTGCGGGAACTGTTGGGCGCGCTTGATCCCGACGCCGTGGAGGTCTCCGACCGGCTCACGCTGCGATCGCTGGGGTGCTGGGGTCGCGAGTGTGGGATCACGACGGTCATGATTTCCCATGAGCGCCTAGATCGGTTGGTGGGTCAGGTGCTTCCGCACCGCGCCGCGCAGCGGCTCGCCGACTTCGCAAACCGGCGTACCGCCGCCAACTACGACACCGTGGTGTGCACCACGGCGTTCGCCCGCGAAGAATTCGATCGCATCGGCGCGACCAACACCCTCACCGTGCCCCTGGGCGTGGACCTGCAGACCTTTCACCCGCGTCGGCGCTGCCCGCTGGTGCGCCAGCGTTTCGCCACACCCCGGCAGCTGCTGCTGATCCATTGCGGCCGGTTGTCAGTGGAAAAGCACGTCGATCGCAGCATCGGGGCACTGGCCGCGCTGTGTGATGCGGGCGTCGATGCACGGTTGGTCATCGTTGGAGAGGGCCCGCTTCGGGCCAGGCTGCAGCGCCAGGCGGCAGGGCTGCCCGTCGACTTCACCGGATTTGTCACCCAGCGCGACAACGTCGCCCAGCTCCTGGCCTCCGCCGATATCGCGTTGGCGCCCGGCCCGCACGAAACATTCGGGCTTGCCGCACTCGAGTCCTTGGCTTGTGGCACACCGGCCGTGGTGTCGCGCACCTCGGCCCTCAGCGAGATCATCACCACCGACAGCGGGGCATCGGCGGACAACGACCCCGCGGCGATCGCGGCCGCGGTTCGCACCATCGTCGGTTGGCCTGAGCGGCAACGCCGCAGCTCCGCCAGGCGCCGCGCCGAGATGTTCACTTGGCAGGTGGCCGCCGCCGGGATGCTAACCGCCCTGGACGCCGACGAACCCGGGTGCCGTGGCGGCGGGGACGCTGCCAGCCGCGCCTGCTGATGCCGCCGCCTGTGGCTGTGCCGAAATCAAACAGACGCACATCGCGGACAGCAAATGGGCGCCTAGCCCGTTGCTAGGCGCCCATTTTCGAAATTTGAAGCGTTGGTTGATCAGGTGCAGGGAATGCCGTGCGGTCCCCCAACCCAGTGGCCAGGAGGTGACTGCCACGGGCACACCTTCTTGATCTGGCCGGGCGGTACCTGGTGCCAGTTCGCCCAGTCGTCAACGTGCGGTCCCGGCGGGCCGGGTATCCGCGGTCCCGGGTTGGCCGATGCCATACCCGCGCCCAACCCGAGCGTGGTGGCGCCGAGCGCACCCGCAAGCGCAACTGTTCCAGCAAACTTCTTCACGTTCATTTCATAGCCTCCTTCCGGCCGGAATGTCGTGAATCATCCGATCGATCCACTCACGCGTCTGGTATCCAGCAGCTGCGTGTCTATTGGATCCGGCCTCAGAACCTGCGCAAGTATGAATATACCCGCGGTTTTGGGGCTCAACCCCACCGTTTCACCGGGACCGGGGTTTGTGGGGTCAGTCACAAACCACAGCAGTCGCAGCAATCGCAGATACCACATGACCGGGCGCAAGATCCGTGCTGCGACCGCGCCCCAGGTTCAGCTCGGATTGCGCAGCGGAAGGCCTGCGGCGCGGTAGATGGCATCGATGACCGTCATGTTCTGCACCGCGTCCTGCGGTGTCGTCTTGACCGCTTCGCCGCGCAGTATTGCCCCGGTGAAGGCGTCGAGTTGATACGCATACGAGGCCCGGCGGGGAAAGCGTTCCACCCTCCTGCCAATGGCCGACTGGACGGTGAGCCGATGGAAGAGCTGGGGCACAACGGGGTTCAGCACCCGGAGCTCGCCGCGGTCGCCAACCACCCGCGCGCTCATGTTCAACAGGTGCGACGACCACATCGAGCACTGGATTCGACCGGAATGGCCTGCCGGAAAACGCAACTCGGCTGTCATCGCACGGTCCACTTCCGAGTCGCGCCGTTTTGCTTGCGCTGAAACCACTTCCGGAGTGCCGCCGCCGAAGGTACGAGCCATGTGCACCGCGTAGCAGCCGGCGTCCATCGTCGCGCCTCCGGCCAGGGCGTAGTTGTAACGGATGTCGGAGAACTTTGGCAGCGGAAAACACATCGACGTCTCCACCCGCTGCAGCGTGCCCAGCTCCCCGGAGGCGATGATCTGCTCGATCCGCAGAGTCAGCGGATGGTAGCGGTAGTGGAAAGCCTCCATCACCACGCGATCGGTGGTCGCGGCCAACTGGGCGATCTCGCCGGCCTCGGCGGCATTGGCGGTGAACGGCTTCTCACACAGCACATGCTTGCCGGCGGTCAGCGCGGCTTGGGTCCACCTGCCATGCAGGCCGTTGGGCAGGGGGATGTAGACGGCATCGAGGGTTGGATCGGCGATGAGCGCCTCGTAGCTGCTGTGCACCCGGCTGATGCCGTGTTTGGCGGCAAAGGCCTGTGCGCGTAGGCCATCACGTGCGGCGACCGCGGCCACCACGGCTTCGACGTTGCCCTGAGCTGGTTTGACGAGCGCCTGCGGCGCTATCCGCGCCGCGCCCAGGATGCCGATCCGCAGTGGGCTCCCGTGTCCGGTCACGGACCGACGCTAGCACTTGCGCCGGCACCGCCGGTGTCACCTGATCAGTCGGTGCGGCCGCCCCGGCGAGCAAAGGCGGGTGCATGCTCGGGCCGGACCCCGACCCCGACAAAGTAGGCCGGGATCACCGACAGCCACGGCACCCGCTCGACCAGGCCGAGCAGGGCCGCCGGCGGGGTCGCGTCCTGGCCGCGGAGCAGCGGTCCCAGCAGCCGCCGGTGCAGTAACCGTTGCACGGCCTGGGTTATCACGGTCGGGATGACGCGGCGGCGGCGCACTGCCGCCAGGTCCCGACCGGTGACTCGGTGTCCTAGCAGTGGTTCGGCCAAGATGGTCGCTGCCGCGACCGCGTCCTGAACGGCAAGATTGATACCCACCCCACCCAGCGGCGACATCGCATGCGCGGCATCACCAATACACAGCAGCCCATCGATGTGCCAGCGTCGCAGCCTGTTCACCTTCACGTTGAGATGCTTGACATCGTCCATGGAGGCCAGCCCGGCCACGGACTCGGCCGCTTCGGGTAGCAGTGCGCCGATGTCGTGCCGGAATTCCTCGATCCCGCGCTCACGCAGCTTGGCGTCTGTCCCCTTGGGCCCGATGTAGGCGATCTGGAAATAGCCCTCACGTGGGATGACACCCAGCCCCTTGCCCGGCCCGAAACGCGGCAGGAACGAAAAGTCCGCATCACCTTCGCGCGGCAGCTTGAACCACCACACGTCGAAGTTCACCGGGTAGTCGCGCGCCTTGAGCCCGGCCGCCTGGCGGGCAATGGACCACCGCCCATCGCACGCCACGGTCAGGTCCGCCCGCAATTCACCGGGTCCCTCGGCGCCCTGATAGCGCACTCCGGTGACGCGGCCGCCTTCCTGCAGCAAACCGGTCACCTCGGTATTCATCCGAAGTGTGAAGCTCGACTCGGCTTGGGCGGCCTCGGCCAGCAGGTTCAACAGGTCCCACTGCGGCACCATCGCGACGTAGGGGTGCGGTTGGTTCAGCCGCCCGAAGTCGATATAGGTGACCGAACGCCCGTTCGTATCCAGCGTCGCTTTGCGAACTTCGCTGAAGGGCAGCTCAGCAAAGCGTTCCCACAAGCCCAACTCGTCGAGCAGCCGCATCGTGGTCGGATGCACCGTGTCACCGCGAAAGTCGCGCAGAAAGTCGCCGTGCTTTTCCAGCAACGTGACTTCTACACCCGCCCTGGCCAGCAGAAGCCCGAGAACCATCCCGGCTGGGCCGCCGCCGATTATCGCGCACGTGGTTTTCTCACCCATTTGCGGACAAGCATAAGGGGCGTCCAATGGCACGCCGGACCGGGCGGAGTTCATCGGCGCACAGCGGTCGAAACAATGCTCGAGTCCAAGACACCGTGCACGCCCGCAGCGGCAACATCCTCGATACCGCGCAACGCGAAATCATCCTGGCAGCAAGCGATCTGGCCGCTGGGCGGCAAAAGGCCGACACGCTGGGAACGCCCGCCACCCCGGCGACACGGTCAAGCCGATCACCGCCGAGCTCGAACACACCTGCCCCACAAGCCAACCGCAACAGACCCGCGCACAGCCCCGCAAGGAGAGGTCGGCGCCCACGATCACCAACAGCACCCGCACCCAATTCCGGTGCTGTGCCGGCGCTGGGGAGCAAGCACCTGACCAGGCCCCAGGTTCGCCGCAGGTGAAGTCCTAGTTGTTGTGACCTGACACGTTGTTGTCAGACAGCGAGTCGGCTGATTGGTGGTCGTCCGCCGAGGGCGGAGTGGCCTCGTCGAGTGTTGTAGCGGCGAAGGAATTGGTCAAGGCCGCGGCTACGTAGGGTGTTGTTGGTCCAGGGGCGGGCGTAGGCCCATTCGTTGATCAAGGTCCGGTTGAAACGTTCTGCTTTGCCGTTGGTCCAGGGACAGCCGGGCTTACTGAATCGGCGTTTAAGCTGCCAGGCCGAACAAACCCAGCCCCAGTCGGTGCCGTGTCGGTAGACCAACGCGTTGTCGGTCAGTAGCCGACGCACACGCACACTGTGGGCGGCGAACCAGGCCAGTGCCCGGTGAAGAAACCCAGCGCACGTCGGGTCCTTCTCGTCGGGGAGCACTTCGCTGTAGGCCAGCCGAGTGTAGTCATCGATGGCGGTGTGCACGTAGTCGTAGCCGATCTTGGTCTTCTTGTGCCGGTGGGCAACTGAGACCGCGGCGTCGCGGCCGTGCAGGCGCCATCCACCGCCTGGGGGGATGGCGCCAAGCTTCTTGACGTCGACATGAACCCCGGCTCCCGGGGTGGGGTATTCGTAGCGGTTGGGGCTGCGCCGCGATGAGCGCACCACCTCGCCGGTGATCGGGTCGATTGCACTCAGATGTGGCACCTGGTGGCGTGCCAGGATCCGTCCGACTGTCGAGGGATTCAGTTCGAGTTCGGCGGCGAGCACAACAGCGCCGCGCTTACGGCGTTGGCGGGTGGCGAGTACCTTCTGTTCGACCCGATGGCTCGTACGGTTGGGCATCCGGATCGGCCGCGACGAGCGGTCGGCCAGCGCGGCATCACCGCCCTCGGCATACCGGCGCAGCCACTTGTACACCGTTGCCCGCGAAATCCCCAGTTGCTCAGCCACATGCGCGGCCGGCCACCCGGCGGCGACGCGCTCAACGATCAACTGACGAGCGAACACATTGGTACGGGCGTTAGCGTGAGACACAAGGACCTCCTACGGGTGAATGCCAGACACATCCACTCCGTCAGGAGGTCCTCCCACTTTCAAGCAGGCACGCCGTTAACAACCTCCCAGGTCACGACACCTAGTCGGCGGGTAGCTCAAGGCCGGCAGGCGGCAACCTGCCCGAGACGAAGAAATCGTTGACGATTGTGCCTAGTGGCTCACCGGCGCGGCCGTAGGCGACGTGGCCGGCGCCAGCCCATTGCAAATATTGGCCGTGTTCGAGCGTCGCAGCCAGATCGCGGCCCCAATGCGGCGGTGTCGCTGGGTCACCAGCGACACCGATCACCAGCGTCGGCCCGGAGCCCGCAGCCGTCATCCGGTGCGGCGGCGCGGCGGCCCGCGTGGGCCAGACGGTGCAGGGCAGCACGGACCACGCGCGGCTGGCCCCGGTCAATGGGGCTTCACGTGACCAGGCGCGGGCTAACGCCGCAACGTCACCAACCTGGGTGGGCGTGGACAGGTCATGACACGCTACCGAGAGATAGGGCAGATCAGCGGGGTTAACCAGAAGTGCCGGTCCGTGCACGGCGGCGATGACCGGAGCCCAGTTCCCCCGACTGGCCTCGGCGAGCACTTCTCGCAGTACCGGCACCGACGTCTCCGGTTCGTAGGCCGCTGATTCGACGTAGTTGAGCAACCGCAAACCCGACAGCACACGTCCGTCTTCGCCCACGACGGGGCTTTCATCCAGTCTCTCGATCAACGCCTGGATGCGTTGAATTTCTGGGGCGTCGAACTGAGCCCGGATAGCGTGGTCAAAAGCAACAGCCTGATCGTGGCGCAGTGTGGCGTAGTCGTTGGCGGGATTCATGGCCGAATCGAGCACGATGCGGTGAGTGCGGCCGGGGAACATGTCGGCATACACCACCCCCAGGTAGGTGCCGTAGGAAAATCCGAAGTAGTCGATGCTCTCCACGTTCATCGCGACCCGCAGCGCCTCAAGGTCGCGTGCAACCTCTCGCGTCCCAACTAAACCCAGAACGCCTCCCCGCTGCGCGGCATCCACCAGCCGAGTTGTCCCCTCCAGACGACTCCGGCGCTGAGCCTCGGTGCGCGGAATGCTGGGTTGATTGCGGACGGCGGCGACGAGCTCATCGCCGGCCAACGCGATGGCCGGCCGGCTCGCGCCTACCCCGCGCGGATCGAAGGTGACGATGTCGAAATCTTGT
Organism: Mycobacterium marinum; assembly: GCF_003391395.1. Taxonomy (NCBI): domain Bacteria; kingdom Bacillati; phylum Actinomycetota; class Actinomycetes; order Mycobacteriales; family Mycobacteriaceae; genus Mycobacterium; species Mycobacterium marinum. The sequence continues at coordinate 3,028,488 of NZ_CP024190.1, read as the reverse complement.
CGTAGCCGGTCCCAAAAATTGCCGCTGTAAGCCATATCGTCGATGCCCGATATGCCGGGACCGCCCGGGTTGGTGACGATTACCCCCAGCTTGTGCGCTCCGGTTGCGGGCAGCCGAGCCACGGCGACCTGTGCCGTGGCAGATTCAGCAAGGTTCCAATCCAGCGGCACGTTGAGGATGGCGCATTGCATTCCGGCAGCGCCGTTGGCAGCGGCGCATGGAGACCATTCCGACAGTGCGGACGACTGGTCAGATCCGCCCGCCCAAGCGGCGGCCCAGCAGGTGCCCGCGGCAACAGACAGAACCGTCGCCGCCAGACCAAACCAGCGGTGCCATGTTGCTCTGCGTGGGCCAGCTTGGAGGCGGCACCAGAAAACCCATCGCGGCCGGGAACTGCCGGGGACTGCCGTCCCCGCGGCCTGCGGCTGGCCGGTGCCCTGCTCGCTAGCGCAATCGATGCCAGCGCCTTCGATACCGCCGCTCATCGCGATCGACGCGCCCCCCGCACCGCGCCCTCCATCGTTGTTGTTACCGCCGCCGGTGGCAGCAATTGCGTAGGTCCCTGCGGTGCCCTGCACGGTCGAGCCGCACCCGCCGGCCACGCCCTGATCACGGTCGCCGCACATCGCTTGAGCTGTGCGACCGCCGTTGCCACAATATAGGCCTCGGTCCACGCGTGTCCGGCATCCAAGACGCCGTTGCCGACCAACAGGTCAGGGCTTGCTCGATTGGCCGCCGGCACCTCGGTACTCCAATGTCAGGGCGCCTGTCCGCGGTCGCGACCATGTGGCAAGCTGGTCTCGGTTCGACTGGTCACCACGAAGCGAAGTGTCGTGCGTTGCCCGAATAGGTGCGCCCTGGGAAATCTACCGAGACCATCCTGGCGATGGAGAAGAAGCGTCTGTGCCCGCTGCAGATCCGTTCGATTCACAGCACTGCCATCGGCGAACACCTGCTGACCGCCCTGCGCGGGATGATTGCAGCCCAGCTGATCGTCGATAAGCGACACGCCCGCCAGTTGCCCCAACCCACAACGAATACGGATCCTGATCAATGACAGAGACGATTCAGGCCCTGCTGCAACAGCGCATGTCCGACTCCAGCATTGCCGTGAAATATCATGATCTGCAATGGACTTGGCGCGAGTATCTGGCGGAGGCCGCCGCGCGCGCGGCCGGATTGATCGCCGCCGCCGACCCGGACCGCCCGCTACATATCGGGTCCTTGCTGGGCAACACGCCCGAAATGCTGACCCAGATGGCCGCGGCCGGGCTGGGTGGCTATGTGCTCTGCGGTCTGAACACCACCAGGCGCGGCGAGGCACTGGCCGCCGACATCAGGCGCGCCGAATGCCAGATCATCGTGACCGATGCCGAGAATCGCTCGCTGCTGGATGGTTTGGACCTCGCGGATGTAGAGATCTTCGATACCTCGACACCTCGGTGGGCAGAGCTGGTTGGCGGTGCCGGTTCGCTGGTCCCCCACCGCAAAGTCGAAATGATGGATCCGTTCATGATGATCTTCACGTCGGGTACCAGCGGCAACCCTAAGGCGGTACAGGTTTCACACCTGATGCCCACATTCGCCGGCCGCAGCCTGACCGAACGGTTCGGGCTGTCGGCTCACGACACCTGCTATGTGTCCATGCCCCTTTTTCATTCCAATGCGGTGGTCGCTGGATGGGCACCCGCGGTGGTCTCGGGCGCGGCGATCGCACCGGCGAAGTTCTCGGCGACCGGCTTCCTGGACGACATTCGCCGCTATCAGGCAACCTATATGAACTACGTCGGCAAGCCACTGGCCTACATCCTTGCCACGCCCGAACGCGACGACGACGCCGAGAATCCGCTGCGCGTGGCTTTTGGCAACGAGGCCAATGAGAAAGACATCGAAGAGTTCTCGCGACGTTTCGCAGTCCAGGTCGAGGACGGCTTCGGCTCGACCGAGAATGCCGTCATCGTGATCCGTGAACCGGGCACGCCGCCGGGCTCGATCGGCAAGGGTGTCGACGGTGTCGCCGTGTACAACAGCGACTCCGTCACCGAGTGCGCCGTGGCACGCTTCGATGAGTACGGAGCGCTGGCCAACGCCGACGAAGCGGTGGGCGAATTGGTCAACACCATGGGATCGGGCTTTTTCACCGGTTATTACAACGATCCCGGCGCCAACGCCGAGCGTATGCGCCATGGCATGTACTGGTCCGGAGACCTCGCCTACCGAGACTCACAGGGCTGGATCTATCTCGCCGGCCGCACCGCCGACTGGATGCGGGTAGACGGCGAAAACCTTGCGGCAGCCCCGATCGAACGAATTCTGTTGCGGCACAATGCGGTAAACCGAGTCGCGGTATATGCGGTCCCAGATGCCCGGGTTGGCGATCAGGTGATGGCCGCCTTCGTGCCGCACCGGGACCAGCAGTTCACCCCCGAATCGCTTGAAGCGTTTCTGCGCGCGCAACCCGACCTGTCCGCCAAAGCCTGGCCGCGATACGTCCGGATCGCCGCAGATCTGCCCAGCACCGCCACCCACAAGGTGCTCAAGCGACAGCTGATCGCCGAAGGGACAGCCATCGGCCCGGACGAGGCGCTGTGGGTGCGGGAGCAGCGCGGCACCCGGTACCGAATAGCCTCCGACGAGAGCCGCTAGCGCGGCGCCCGGGCCGGCCGGTAGCTATCCATCTATCTCCCCGGCGATGCCGCGTTCGATGCTGGCTCTGGTAGTGCCAGGCAAGACCATGAGACCGTCGAGTTCATTGCAGGCCAAGTCGTATGCCCGCGAGCGTTCTTGGGCGGTGGCGGAGCTATCCGCGGCCACCCGCAGCAGGCTCTGGGCACGAGCCAGCCGCTGTTGACCTTCTCGGGAGAAATCACTTCTACGCCGGCGCATCGCCTCGGCTTCGGCGGCGTTGAACGCGGTGACGTAGTTCTGCACCGCATCGAAATACTCTTTGGCCGCATCGCGGTCGTCCAGCAGATCTTCGGCCCGCATTGGACGGTGAAAGTCCGCCGCCAACTTCGCCTTGTGAAAACGGGTCGTGATCGGGTCCCGCATGTCGGTCATCACCGGGAAATCAAGGAGCTTGGCCACGTCGAGTTCATAGTCCAACCAGCGCGTGTTCGTTTCGTCGTGAGCGTCGATCGCGCGTCGTATCGCCCGCCATTGGGCCGGTTTGCTTCCGGGCAGGGCGTCGTCGGGCTGGCCAACCGCGCGATCCTGCGGGGCGTGATCGACCGCTCCATCCCCCGACCTCCTGTTGAGCGACGAGATCGCCCGGATGCCCGCATAGATCAGCCCGACGATGGGCGCAATCAGCACCAGCAACTCGACCAACCGAAACAGCAGCCCCACCCAAGCCAGGATGCCATCACCGGCGGGGATAGTCAGCGCCGCCGCGCGCCCCCTTCGGGCTAGCGCTTGTGCAGCTGGCCGGCGGCGATCTCGTCGGCCGCCTTGGCCGCGATCCCCCCGGCCAGCCGCGAGGCGATCTCGGGGGCATTGGCGGCAAAGCGCGCCAGCGCCCGCTGGCGTAGCGGCGCCACGGTGACCTCGCCGCGATTGCGCTCGATCGCGGTGACCACGGCGGCACCGACCTGATCGGGCGTGCCGGTACCGATCAGCGGCGGAGCGGTCGCACCGGAGTCCGCGAACATGCCCGCGCCACTGATCGCCCCGGGACTCACCACCGAGACGCCGACCCCAGCCGGGCGCAGATCGTCACGCAGGCACAGCGCGAAACCGCGGATGCCGAATTTCGTCGCCGCGTACAGCGACGCACGCGCGGTGGCCGTCTTGCCGGAAATGGACGAGACGAAGACGAAATGCCCGGACCCTCGTTGGGTGAACGCCGGGATCAGTTCGCGGGTCATCTGGACCGGTATCTCTAGGTTGACCCGCAACGCGCGATCCACCTGCTCGGCGGTGAAGGTTTCCAGTTTCCCGGACGCTGGCAGGGCTGCGTTGGCGACCAGAACGTCGATCTCCCCCGCCTCGGCGAGCAGGGCCAGCGCGGCACCCGGTTCGGCGAGGTCGCTGACGATCGAGCGATGATTGCGTCCCGGAAGCGATGCCGCGAGCTGGTCGAGCTCCGCGGGCTTGCGCGAGCTCAGGATCAGCTCCGCACCGCGGTCGGCCAGTGACGAGGCGATCGCCCGTCCGAGACCGCCCGTGGCGCCGGTAACCAGAACAGTCTTGCCGGATAGTTCCATGGGGACGACGGTAGCCGACGCTGCCCGTTGCCTTCGATCCGACGTGACACCGCCGCACCGGTGCCCGAGGTCGGCCGCCGCGCACCGAGGCATCGACCGGCGCTTTGAGACCGGCCGAGAACCACACTGCGGGAGTAGGTTTGGGGCGTGCGGGGGCGCCGGCGCGCGCACTCACCGAGCGGGCATTGGACCGCACCCCCGCCCGGGGCTGGCCATGGATGACTGGCCGTACGCATCTTGATGTCAATGGCCTTCTTCGATTGTGGCCACGCACCGTCCGCCGTACCCGCGGGGCCCGCGCGGTTGACCGGCATGCCGTTCCACGATTCCGACGATGTCATTCGGGCCGCCCTCGCCGAGGCCAGCGCTCCGGCGCTGCTGATGTCGATGGTGCACATGACCGGCAATTTGGGCTTGCTCGACGAACTTCCGGGCCCGTCGATGCTGATCGCCATGGACATCCAGGGCGGCATGAGCGAAGAGGACAAACAGACCGTCCGCGAGCGTGCCTTCGAGGTGGTGCGCGACCACCGTGACCGTGGCTGCCCGGCGCCGTTCCTCCCGAACCGGGTCCAGCTGCAGACCATGCTCGACGTGGCGTCGGCCGGTCAGGTTACCGACGAATTCATCGACTACATTGCCGCGGATCTACGGATCTCAGACGCGGACCAGGATGGCCCGCCGCTGCGGTCCAGTCCAAGTCAACGCAGTGGTTTCCCAGTCTTGGTCATCGGTTGTGGCGAAGCGGGGCTACTGGCCGGAATCAAACTCAAGCAAGCCGGTCTGCCGTTTGTGATCATCGAGAAGCAGGCTGGGGTCGGGGGCACGTGGCGGGCCAACCGATATCCGGGCTGCCGCGTGGACATCGCGAACCATTACTACGCGTACTCGTTCGAGCCTAACGACCATTGGTCGCATTCCTACTCCGAGCAGCCCGAGATCCTGCACTACCTCAATGACGTGGTCCAGCGCTACGAGATCACCCCGCATGTCAGATTCAACACCGAAGTTGTCAGCGCCGCTTGGCAAGACGAATCGGATAGCTGGGCGGTGCGGATCCGCGGCCACGACGGCAGCGCCGAGGTGCTCAGCGCACGCGCGGTCATCTGCGCGGTCGGCCAGTTCAGCAATCCGGTGATCCCGGACATCAAGGGCGGCAAGGATTTCGCGGGTCCGTCGTTTCACACCGCCGATTGGGAGGAGGGCGTTGAGCTCGCCAGCAAGCGGGTCGCGGTGATCGGAGCCGGCGCCAGCGGCTTTCAGCTGGTACCCGCCATCGCCGACATCACCGAACGGGTCGACGTCTACCAGCGCACCGCGCAATGGATGGCGCCCAACATCAACTACCACGCGGCCGTCAGCGATCCGGTCAAATGGGCGGTGCGCCATCTCCCCTACTACGACAGGTGGCTGCGATTCGTGACCTGGTGGCCGATCGCCGACGGTGCAGCGCACCTGACGGTTATCGACCCGGACTGGGAGAACGGCGGCTTGTCGGTCAGTGCCGCCAATCACCAAGTCCGCGAGCTGTTTATCGCCTGGATGCGGACCTTCACCGATGATGAACGGCTGCTGGCGAAGGTTACGCCGAACTATCCGCCGATGGGCAAACGTACCCTGCAGGACAACGGAACATGGCTCAAAACCTTGCAGCGTGACGATGTCGAGCTCATCCGCGAGGGCGTTGCCGAGATCACCGCCCACGGGGTGATCACCCGCGACGGTGTGCACCGGCCGGCCGACGTCTTGATCTGGGCCACCGGATTCGACGTCAACCATCAGCTGGGGCCCATCCGCGTTCGGGGCTTGGACGGCATTGAGCTCAACGACCTGTGGGGCGACGCCGCCTACGCCTATCTCGGCATCAGCGTGCCCGGTTTCCCCAACTTCTATTGCATGTACGGCCCGGGTACCAACGCCGTCAACGGCGCCAGCATCATCTACAACTCCGAGTGCCAGATGCGCTACATCCTGGGCTGTATCGACATGGTGCTGTCCGAGGGGGCTCGCTACGCGGTGCTGCGAGACGGGGTGTGTAGTGACTACAACCAGCGCAGCCAGCGGCAGCTCAAGACCATGGTCTATACCCACCCTGCGGTGTGCAGCAGCTACTACAAGAACGCGGCGGGTGATGCGCCCACCCTGTTCGCCTGGCGCATCCTGGACTATTGGAACTGGACCAACCGCCCCGACCGCAACCACTACGAGTTTCGGCGCTAGGGGGCCTGAGGCTGGTCGCTGACGCTGGCGTGCAGGTGCGTTCGCAGGAACTGGCACTGACTGGCGAAGAACCCCAATGACACCGGCGCATTCGGCGCCAACAGATCGAATGCGTGGAAGGCACCGTCGGCGATCTGCTCATGGACCTCGACACCCGCGTCGCGCAGGCGCGCGGCATAGTCGAGGCATTCCTGATGAAACAGGTCCAGCGTTCCGACGCCGATCCAGGCCGGCGGCAGATTCGACAGGTCGGCACGTCGCGCCGGTGCGGCCGTGCTGGGGTCTGCCCCGGCCAGATACAACTGCCACGCCTGTTGGTTGTCCCGCTCGCTCCACATGATGCGCTTGTGGCCGTTCGGACCGGAGCCGGTGCGGTCGTCGAGCATGGGGTACACCAACATCTGCAGCACCGGTTCCACATGACCGCGGTCGCAGGCCAGCTGAACCAGCGTGGCCGCGAAAAGACCGCCGGCACTGGCACCGGCCACCGCGATCCGCGACGGATCGACCCACGGCTGCTGGCGCAGCCACAGCAACGCCGCATAACAGTCCTCGACGGGGGTCGGATAGGGGTGCTCGGGCGCCAACCGGTAGTCCACCGCGGCCACCGCGACGCCCGCCAGATGAGACAACTTGCGGCAGTACTGATCCTCCTGAGCGGCGCTGCCCATGACCGTTCCGCCGCCATGGATCCAGAGCAGGGCCGGGCCCGGATCCGGCAATCCGGCTGGCCGGTGCAATCGCACGCTGACCGCGTCGTTGACGGCCACCACCGGCACATCGCGCAGACGTCCGGTAATCCCAGCCAGCTTCATCAGCGCACGTGGCAGCTTGAGGCCGCGATGCAACCCATAGCCTCGCGGCAGGATCCGGGAGATCGCCCGCAAGGCGGGGTCGATTGCGTCGGGCTTGGTGAAGGCCGGCGGACCATCGGAACGGGCTTGCATGCACCATACGATCGCACATCGAGGTGTCCGCATGGGCCTACACCGGTACCGGCGGCGGCCCGGGCGACCCTAGCGGCCGTCGGCGGACATGCCCGCTACCCAAGGCCATCTGAATTAATGACTCAAGTCACTTGAGTGTGCACACGAGGCTAGGTGAGCATAGGTGGGTGACTACCCTTCCTAGTGCCGGATCGCTGTCGATCTCCACCGTTACCGGCGACCCCGTCGCGCGAGTTGTCGCTGACGCCACGGTCGCCGACGTCGCCAACGCGATGATCGCCGACAACGTCGGAGCGATCGTGATCGGGGACGACGACCGGCCTGCCGCCCTGGTGAGCGAACGCGATGTGGTTCGCGTAGTAGCGACCGGCAAGGATCCGAATACGGTGCCCGCCCTCGACGTTGCCAGCACCAAACTGGTGTGGTGCGACTCCGACGCCACCGTCGATCAGGTAGCGAACCAGATGATGGAACACTACATTCGCCACGTTCTGGTGGAACACGATGGCATACCGGCGGGGATCGTCTCGGCTCGTGACCTGCTCGGCGTCTACTGCTCCGATGCCGTTTTGGACTCGGACTAGGGCGGTGCGCGGCGGCTCTGCGTCGTTCTCGGCCGGCCCGGATCGGCCGTGACAATCCTCAGAATGCCTCTGGATTCTGCGCGATGGCGACCGGTACCGGGTGCTGGTAGAGCCGCGCCGCATTCTCCCAAGTGATCTTGCGAATCACGTCCGCGGGCAGTCCGTCGAGTTGTTCATGCATGGTCTGCTGGGTGTGCGGCCAGGTCGAATCGCAGTGCGGATAGTCGGATTCCACCATGATGTTTTCCGTACCGATTCGATGATGCTGCACGAACGAGGACTTGTCCTCCACCGCGCAGAACCAGAAGTTTCGCGTGAAAACCTCTGCCGGCGTCAAACTTTCGCCCATGGCCCGCTAAGTGCCATACATCTCGTGATAGCTGCGCATGTGGTCGAGACGATCGAGCAGTCCGGCAACCCAACCGATTCCCCCCTCGGACAGGCAGATCTTGAGATCCGGAAATCTGCTGGGCAGGCCGGAATACAGCCAGTCCACGGCCGCGGAGATGGCGTAGGCGAAGAACAGCACGCCCGGGACATCCGCAGGTGCGTCATCGGTGGTCGACGGGGACGAACCCGACGATCCGATATGTAGGTTCACCACCGTGCCGGTCTCGGCGCACGCCGCCATCATCGGGTCCCAGTGGCCCGAGTGAATGCTCGGCAGTCCGAGCATCGCGGGGTTCTCGCTGAAGCTGACGGCGCGAAATCCGCGCTCGGCGTTCTCATGGATCAGCTGCGCGCCCGCGCTGGGATCCAGCAGCCAGGGCAGCTGGCAGGGAATGATCCGCTCCGGATATGGTCCAGCCCAAGCTTCCAGGTGCCAGTCATTCCAGGCCCGCACCGCGGCCCAGGCGAGCTCGGGATCCTTGGTCACCTGCTGCAGCCGCTGGCCGGCAAACCCCGGCAGAAACGACGGGAAGTTCAGCGATGCGTAGACACCATTGAGATCCATGTCCTTGATGCGCTCATGAATATCCCACGCGCCCCTTCGCATTTCGTCAAAGCGCACCGGCTCGAAGCCGTATTCTGAGACGGGTCGCCCTACCACCGCGTTGAACCCGACGTTGGGCAGTACCTGTCCGTCGTAGACCCACACCTGTCCGCCGTCATCGGTCTCGACGACTCGTGGTGCGCGGTCGGCGAACCTCTGCGACAGACGTCCGGTGAAGGTGTCGGGCGGTTCGACGATGTGATCGTCCACCGAAATCACCGTGTAGCGGCGCCGCGCCCTGGGCGGATCCGGCAAGAAAGTGACGCTGCGGTCTGCGCCGGTCTTCGCCGTGGTGAAGCTGAGGTCGCTGGCCAGTTCGTCGATCGATTTCATCGTCGGCAATCTCTCTGCAGTGCTGGGTGATTCGCGGTCATCGGAGCTCAGCTCAGTACGTCCGGGTCGGCCTTGATGGTCATCCGTGCCGCCCCCGCCCAATAGACGTCGGCAGCACGTTCGATCAGCGATGACCGCATGCCGGCCATATCGGACCATTTCATCTGCGTGGGTTCTGCACCGGTGAGCATCACGTCGTAGGCCAGCTTGCATACTCGTTCGATCGACGCCGCGCGATAGACGGCTTGGGCGAGATTGCGGCCGGTGGCGATGACGCCGTGGTTGGCCAGAATCGTCAGGTTTGCGCTTCCGATATGTGCCGCGAGGTCGGCCGCACGCGCGGCGCTGTCGATTTCGCCGTCATAGCTTTCGACCAGGCACATGTCGTCGAGGAAGAGCGATCCGGTCTGGTGCACCAGGTCCGGCAGCCGGCCCAGGGCCGCCAGGACACACACGTAGTACGGGTGGTTGTGGATGACCACGCGAGCATCGTCGCGAACTCGGTGCAACTGAGTGTGGATATGGATCGCGGGAGTGACGTCCCACCGGCCCTTGACCACCCGCGCGTCGGCGTCCACCGTGCAGATATCCGAGGCGGTGAGTTCCTGCCACCACAGCCCCCATGGATTGACCAGCATGTCGGTTTGGCCGTCGGGCTGCCAGGTGATGTGACCGGCCATGTTCTCTGCGAACCCGATGCCCGCGAGGTGGCGGAAGGCAACGGCGAGCGCCTGCGCATCGGATAGCTCCACACCGATCGGAGGAATCACCGATGGCGCCCATACCTGCAGGCCACCTTGGCGTGCGTCAGGAGCGTTCATGCTCGGCCTCCATCCTGGCTCGAATATCGTCTCGAAGCTGCCCTTTGGCAATCTTGCCGCCGGAGGATCGAGGCAGTTCGTCGACCACGACGAGTCGTTCGGGCAGTAGTTCTTTGGAATACCCCAGCGCCAAGAGGTGCTCGACGAGTTCGGTTCGATCGAGGCGCTGCGAGTCGGCGAGCTCGACGTAGAGGCAGACCTTCTCCCCGAAAACCGGATCGGGCATCGACACCGCCGCAGCGATCGCGACGGCCGGGTGGGTCAGCGCCGCATCCTCGACCTGACCGGCGCTGATGTTCTTTCCGCCGCGCAAGATGAAGTCCGAGGTCCGGCCGGTGACGGTCAGATAGCCGTCCGGATCGATCTCGCAGATATCACCCATGCGCATCCACCCGTCCCGGGTGAACAACTTCTCGTGATCGGTTCCGCCCAGATAGCCGAGGCTGGTCGCCGGGCCGCGGCACGCGGGCTGGCCCCGGCCCGACGCGGTGACGTCACGGTCCCCGTCGAAAAGCCGCACCGACATTTCCGGAACAACCCGCCCACCCGTCCTGAGGCGACGCTCCCGCGAGTCGCGCAAGGTGGTCGCACTGAGCAATCCGGTCTCGTTGGAGCCATAGAACTGCAGAATGGTTGCGCCGGTGAGATCCTCGAACTCAGTGGCGCGCCGGTACGGCAACGCCTCGCCGCCGGCGAAGACGACCCGCAGCGAGCTCAGATCATAGGCCCGGCACCAGTGGTCGGCCATGAGCATCGTCAATTGGGTACTGACACAGCACAACACCGTGACCCGGTGCCGAGCGATTGCCTCACATGCGGCCAGCGTCGTGAACCGATCCAGAATCACCGCGCTGGCCCCCAGGTAAATGGGTGTGGTGTGGCTGGTCCAGATGCCGAATCCGAAGGGCATGGGAATCACCGGCAGGACTACGTCCTGCGGCGTCAACATGCCATTGGCGACCGCGTGCTGATGAAAGTAGTGCCAACGGTTCTGGGTATGCACCACACATTTGGGTGCCCCCGTGGTGCCCGAGGTGGAGTTGATCAGGAACACATCATCGGGACCGAGGCGTCGCTCGTTTCCGAGCTCGCTTTCGAGCCCATTTTCGGGCGCCACCGGCACCGGCTTACCGTCGAAGCGCAGCGTTTTACCCTCGCGCACTAAGACACCCGAGGGCACCGGAAGCTGTGCGCTCACCTCGGTCGCGGCGGCGCTGCGCGGGGCGTCGCTGACCAGGAGCTTGACCTGCGCGGCGCGCAATATCTGGGTGGCTTCCCGGACACCGGCGCGTGCACCGATGCCCACCACCACGGCGCCACAGCGCTCGATGGCGATGAACAACGCATGTAGCGCGGCGCAGTCGCCGTGCCATACCGCCACCCGGTCGCCGGGCAGCACGCCAGTTCCGGCCAGCTGTTCGGCTAGACTGGTTGCCGCACAGTCGAATTCACTCCACGTTAGCAGTGACGCCGGGTAGTCGATATAGGCGGCATGATGCGGCGAGCATTCGGCGTTTCGTCTTACCGCGTCCGATAGCGTCGAGTCGGACCACCAGCCTGCGGCGTGGTAGCGGATCGCCTCCTGGGTGCTGAATGCCGGAGATCCCGCCACATCGCGCCGACCGACAGCCATAACCAAATGATAGGAAAATAACGTGCCGCTCCACACCGACCCGCGACGGTTGGTGTCGGCCCCGCACCCAGGAGACAACCGAGATACCCCGTTCGCCAGGTGTCCCTCGGATGCTGCGCTACTCTCCCCCAAACCCGTAATCGTGCAACTGCGCGCGAAAGTCGGGTCGAAGACGGTAGCGGGCAGTATTGTCCGTGGCTCAGACAAACCATGGGAGCAAGCGTGACGGAGATGCCCGACGGTATCTCGATCCGGCAAGCTGAGCCGGCGGACTACCACAACGTCGCGCAGATGCACTACCCGAGCTGGCGGCTTTCCTACCGCGGCATCATGACGCCCGAGACCCTCGATCTGTTCGATTGGCAGGAGTGGATCGACGAGGAGTACCCGCGCAGGCTCGCCAGAGCCGGCTGGTCCATGTGGCTAGCCGAGTCGGGCGGCCAGATCGTCGGGATGAGCATTTTCGGGCCGGAGCCCGACAATCCGGATCAGCTGGAGATCGACTCGCTCTACGTCGCCGCCGGCAATGATCGCCGGGGCATCGGCGGCCTGCTGCTTGCCAATGCGCTCAACTCGGCGCCGTCACATGACGCGGTCTTGTGGTGTGCCGAGAAGAACTATCGAGCGCGACGGTTCTATCAGAAGAACGGCTTCCAGCTCGATGGCCGTTCATTCGCCTGGACGCTGGTACCCGGGGTCCTGGTCATACCGCAGATTGGCTTCACGCTGCACCGCTCGAGATCCCAGAGCTGAATCCTGACCTCACCGCGGCGGTCGCCCGGTGGCTGATCTGCGGTTTCGTGTCACCAAGGAGTTACCAAGAATCCTCCAAGGACCGAGCGGCAAGGTGCAGTCGACCAGAACCGATCGACCACAGCGAGGAGCCCGAGACCACCCATGGCCATTGTGGAATCGCCGCCAGGCCACCCCTACCCGCACTTGCCCGCCTCGTTCTACGGCACCCCATCGGGATCGCCCCCGGGTCCCACCGGGTACCTGGAGCACCCCAGACGCCACCCGTGGGAAATCGGGCTGCTGGTGCTGGTCATCGTGTCCAGCGTGCTGCTCTACCTGGTCGCGGCCGCCGTGGTGCTGTCGGGCAAGTCCAGCCTGCTCTGGATTTCCATCGTGGCCACGCCGATCGTGCTGTTCGCGCTGCGCGGGCTGACCTACGGCAAGCAGCGCGCCAACGGTGTCAAGATGTCACCGACCCAGTTCGCCGAAGGCTACTGGCTCGTCGTCGAGGCGGCCCGCCGGTTCGGGCTCAGCGAGGTTCCCGACGCCTACGTGGTGCTGGGCAACGGGCTGATCAACGCCTTCTCCAGCGGGCACGGCTTTCGCCGCTACGTCGTGGTGTACAGCGACCTGTTCGAAATCGGCGGTCAAGCCCGCGACCCCGAGGCGCTCGCCTTCATCATCGGCCATGAGGTCGGCCATATCGCGGCCGGGCATGCCTCGTACTGGCGCCAGCTGATGCAACTTGCGATGCGCGTTCCGCTGTTGGGGCCGACCCTGTCGCGGTCGATGGAGTACACCGCCGACAACTACGGCTACGCGTTCCGTCCCGCAGGTGCCCGCAAGGCCATCGGTGTGCTCAGTGCCGGAAAGTATCTGCTCCGGTCGGTGGATTTCGACGGCATGGCCGACCGGGCCGGGTCCGAGACCGGGTTCTTCGTCTGGCTGGCCAACATGGTGTCCTCGCATCCGGTGAACACCTGGCGCGCAGCCGCGCTGCGCAACCGCATGGTTGCGGGTTCGCTGTTCTTCCGGCCCAAACAGCCGGCCCCGGTGCCGCCGACGGCCTGGGCGGTCCCCGGCGACGGCGGATGGGCCAGGTAGTCCCCCCAGCCTCGCGTTCAATAGCCTGGGCACGGGAATCATCCGGTCCGGCAACGCAGGAGGCAGCGGCAGTGCGATCCATATCGATGGGCCAGTTGGGGGCGGGACTGGCCAGCGGAGCGATCGCCGGCGCCGCCGGCACCACCGCGCTCAATGTGATCGCCTACCTGGACATCGCGGTGCGGGGCCGCTCCACCAGTACGACCCCGGAAGACACCGTCAATGCCATGGCGCGATTGCTGCACCTGACGGTTCCGGGTACCGGGGACGTGCTGGCCAACCGCGTCGCCGGTCTCGGCGCGCTGACCGGCTACGCGGCCGGGATTGGGATGGGCCTGGTTCTTGGGCTTGCCTACGGCCTGGGTTGGCGGCCGCGGTTGCTGGTGGCCATGCTGGTCGCAACGGCCCTCGCCCTGGTGGGTACCAACGGACCGATGACCCTGCTCGGGGTGACCGACCCCAGGACCTGGGGCCTCGTCGGCTGGATCAGTGATCTGGTCCCGCACCTCGGATATGGCGTGGTCACCGCGCTGGTCTTGCATTACACGGCCTTGCGCAAGCGCCACCAACCACTGGATCCACGCTAGGCCGGTTCGCCAGGAACCCGACCCCGCGGCCGATCACCCGCCCTTGAGGCGAATCTTCCACCGCACGAAGCTGACGTAGCACAAGCTGATGAACGCGAGCATGGCCATGTCAAACCACCAGGCACCAGCCGTGTGATGCCAGTGCGAATCCTTCGGAGTCAGCGGACCGGGCACGAGTTTGATCAGGTCGACGGTCGAGGCCGAGGTGGCAAATCCCCATCGTGCCGGTGTGGCCCAGGACATCTGGTCCAACCCCAGGCGGTCGGTGACGGGAATCATGCCGCCGGAGAACACCAACTGCGACATCACCGCGACCACCAGCAGCGGCATGATCTGTTCGTTCGACTTGGCCACCGCCGATAGCGCCAGTCCGAGCATCGCTGAAGCGACGCAGGTGGCGGCGACGTCGGCGAACAGTTCGAGCCCAGGTTTGCCCAGCGCCACGGCGCCCTGGGTGGGACCGCCCTTGCCGATCAGCACGATGATGGTGACAATCGCCGATTGAACGACCGCAAACACCGTGTAGACGCAGATCTTCGCCAGCAGGTACGCGGTGGTGGACAGGCCGACCGCCTGTTCGCGCCGGAAGATGGCCCGCTCGCCGATGAGATCTCGGATTGTCAGCGCGGTCCCCATGAAGACCGCACCGACATTGAGCAACACCAGAATCTGACCCGGCTCGTTGGGTGCGTTCCCCATCGGATTGGGCATGCCGAAGCCGACGTCCCCGGGTACCGACATCGACAGCGAGCCCATGATGAACGGCAATATCGCCAGGAAGATGAAATAGCCTCGGTCCGAGATGATCAGCCGCATCTGGCGTCTGGCGATGGTGGAGAACTGGCGGAACAAGCTGGTGTGCGACGGGTCGCCGCCCAGCTCCCCAGGGCGCTCCACCGGCGGCGCTGGCGGGGGTGGCCCCGTCTGCGCCAAGTAGCGCGCCTGTGCCCCCTCCGGGTCGTCGGCGACCGTGCTGAAGATGTCGGCCCAGTTGGTCGTCCCCATGGCCGGACCGATCTGGCTGGGCGGCCCGCAGAACGCCGTCTTGCCGCCCGGTGCCAGCAACAGAACCTGATCGCAGACATCGAGGTAGGTCAGTGAGTGAGTGACAACCAGCACCACACGACCGGCGTCGGCCAATTGCCGCAGCATGGTCATGACCTGCCGGTCCAACGCCGGATCCAGACCGGATGTGGGCTCATCCAGGATCAGCAGCGACGGTCCCGTCAGCAGTTCGAGGGCCACCGATGCACGTTTGCGCTGACCTCCCGACAGTTTGTCGACCCGCGTCTCGAGGTGCTTGGACATCTCCAGCTCTTCGAGGACCCGGGCGACCACCTGTTCGCGGTCCTCCTTGGTGGTGTCCGGCGGCAGCCGCAGTTCGGCCGCATACATCAACGCCTGCCGGACCGTCAGTTGACCGTGGACCACGTCGTCTTGCGGCACCATGCCGATCCTGCTGCGCAGGGAGGCGTATTCGGCATGAATGTTGTGGCCTTCAAAAGTCACCGTGCCGTTGGTCGGGTGCGTGTACCCGGCGACCAGCCTGGCGAAAGTTGATTTGCCGGCACCGGACGGGCCGATGACCGCGGTGAGCATCCCCGGGCGTGCCGCCAACGAGATGTTGTCCAGCAGCGTCTTGTTGCCCTCGATCGTCCACGTCACCCCGTGCACGTCAAGGCCCCCGGTGCGCGTCTCGAGCAGGCTCTCTTCGCGGCGGGCCAGCGCACCATTGGCGAAAATGAGGTCGATGTTGCCGATCGTGACGACGTCGCCGTCATGCAGCAGTGCCGCCTCGACCCTGGCACCGTTAACGAATGTGCCGTTGATGCTGCGGTTGTCCCGGATCTCGGTGCCCTGCGGTGTCGGGATCAGGGTGGCGTGGTGACGCGACGCCAGCACCTCGGGAATGACGATGTCGTTGTCGTCGGCGCGGCCGATCGTCACCGCTCCCGGCGGCAATTCGCCCGCCGCCCTGCCCGGACGCAGAATCTTCATCATCGAGGTGGCTATGTTGCCGGTTTCGCCGGGCGCGCGCCCGACCACGAGGGGGGCCGGGGGCGCCGGGCTGGCCCCCGGCGGCCGGTATATCTGCGGGGCCGGCTGAGCGCCGGTTTGCGACCGCGACGTCTGCGGGCCGCTGGGGTATTGCGGTTGCTGGGCCGACGGCTGCACGTGCTGCGGTCCGCTGGGAGGTTGAGCCGGCATCCGCGTGGTCGGCGGGGCCGGCTGCGGCGGAACGGGCCGGTGCGAGCCGGTTTGCGGGGGCGCCTGGCTGGGCCATGCCCCGCTGGGCATGGGCGGGGGCACCTGCATGACCGCGGTTGGCGGTGGGCGCCCGACCGAACCTTGCTGACGGCGGCCGACTCCGAAGTCCAGCGCCGGACCATCCGGGTTGCCGATGTTGACCCGCTGGCCATCTTGGATGTCGACAACCGGTACTCGCCGGTTGTTGATGTAGAGCCCATTGAGACTGCCATTGTCAATGGCGATCCATCGGCCTTGATCGAAGCGCAGCAGCAGATGCACCCGTGAGATCAGCGGGTCCGCGACGCGGACGTCTGCCCGCAAATCACGGCCAATGACTACGTCGTGGCCTGCGGCGAAGGTGCGCTCAGCTCCGTTGTACCGCACGGTCAGCACCGGCGGGGCGGCTGTTTGGGTCATCGGGACCAACTGTAATGGCACCGGCGCTCCGGGCAGAACAGGGCGCGGATATGTGTTAGCCGCGCCGATCCGCCGCGGCCACTGACATTTCACGCGGCACGTCATATGGTCGGTCTACGGAGCCTCCCGGAGGAGAGATCGTGAGCACCTTGTCCAGTGGCCTGCGAACGCTCAGCTACGAAGCATTCATCTACTTCTATCCGTTGGTCATGATGGATGTGACGCGACTGCAGGCCCTCAACGCGGCACCCGGCACCGGCCCCGGCGCCGGCCCGCCCAATCACTTCTCGCACATGCGGGCGTTCCCGTCGGCCGACTTCCGCGCGGTGGTGCGGCCCAACTTCGACACGCTGTACTCCTCGGCCTGGCTGGACCTGCGCAACGGTCCGGTCCGCCTGCAGTCGGCGGACACCGACGATCGCTACTACATGCTGCCGATGCTGGACATGTGGACAGACGTTTTCGCCAATCCCGGCAAGCGCACCAGCGGGACGGGTCCACTTGATCTCGTGATCGCCGGCCCTGGCTACCACGGCGAAAGCGGCGAACAACCGCGCCCAACCACGGTCGTGGCCGCGCCGACACCGTTTGTCTGGATCATCGGCCGCACCCAGACCAACGGGCCAGCCGACTACCCGGCCGTTCACCGGGTACAGGACGGCTACTCCCTCACTGAGCTCGGCAGCGGGGCGCAGGCCAGTGCGGGAGACAAGCGACCAGACTTTGACCCGACTACCGAGCCGCCCAGAATCGTCAACGGCATGGCAGCGCTGGACTACCTCTCGTATGCGGCCGATCTGCTGGGCGTCAATCCACCACACCCGACCGACTACTCCGTGCTTGCCCGGCTGGCCAACCTCGGCATCGAAGCGGGAAGCCCGTTCGATGCGAGCCGGTTCAACGCGGACCAAGTCGCAGAGTTCGAGCGCGGCAGAAGCGATGCGCTCAACGACATCCTCAAGAGCGCCACCAAGCTTGGGGCCAACGTCGACGGCTGGATCAGCCTGACCGAGAGCATGGGCGTCTACGGCAACAACTACCTACGACGCGCGGTGGTGGCCCTCATCGGTCTGGGAGCCAACCCCGCCGAGGACGCCGTATACCCGTTCCTCGCCACCGATGAGCACGGAGATCCGCTGGCCGGCGAACACGACTACGTCATCCACTTCGACGCGGACAAGCTACCCCCGGTGGACGCATTCTGGTCGGTCACGATGTATGACGCCGAAGGCTTTCAAGTGGCCAACGAGCTGAACCGATTCGCCATCGGCGACCGTGACGAGCTGCGCTACAACGACGACGGCTCATTGGACCTCTATCTCGCGCACACCGACCCCGGTCCCGAGCGCCAGTCGAACTGGCTCCCGGCCCCGTTGGGCCCGCTGGGCGTGACCATGCGGCTGTACGCGCCGAGGCCCGAGGTGGTCGCCGGCGAATGGTCGCCACCCCCGGTGCGCAAGGCCTGACTCAAACATCGGCCGTGGCCTTGGCGCCCAGAGGTGCCGCCGCGGCTGCGGCGGTGTCTAGCCCTCGAATCCGTGATAGTGCATCACGTGCTTGATCCGGGTGTAGTCCTCGAACCCGTACATGGACAGGTCCTTGCCGTAGCCGGAGTGCTTGAAACCGCCGTGCGGCATCTCGGCAACCAGCGGAATGTGGGTGTTGATCCACACACACCCGAAGTCCAGCCGTGCTCCCATGCGTGCGGCGGTGTCGACGTCCTTGGTCCACACCGAGGATGCGAGACCGTATTCGGTGCCGTTGGCGAAAAACAGGGCCTGCTGCTCGTCGCTGAAACGCTGCGCGGTGACGACCGGGCCGAAGATCTCGGTCTGAATCAATTCGTCGTCCTGTTGCAGGTCGACAATCAACGTGGGCTCGTAGAAGAAGCCCGCGCAGTCTTTCTGCTTGCCGCCGGCAAGAATTCGGGCGTGCGCCGGTGCACGGGACACCAGGCCATCGATGTGGCGCATCTGGTTGCTGTTGTTGATGGGACCAAACAAGATGTCCTCATCCGCGGGGTCATAGCCTGTCCTGGTGCCGGCCACCGACTCGGCCATCGCCGACAGGAACTCGTCGTAGATGCCGTCCTGGATGATCAGCCGAGTGGCGGCGGTGCAATCCTGGCCCGCGTTGAAATAGCCTGCCGCGGTAAGTCCCTCCACCGCCGCCGCGATGTCGGCGTCATTGAAGATGACTACCGGCGCCTTGCCTCCCAGCTCGAGATGCGCACGTTTGAGGTCGTTGGCCGCGCTGGCCGCCACCGCCATACCTGCCCTGGTGGAGCCGGTGATCGACACCAGCTGTGGCACCGGGTGCGCCACCAGTGCCGCACCGGTGTCGCGGTCGCCGCACACCAGGTTGCACACCCCGGGCGGGAAGATCTCCTGCATCTTCTCGACCATCCAGTAGGACGACGCGGGCGTGGTGTCCGAAGGCTTGAGTACCACGGTGCAGCCGGCGGCCAGCGCCGGGGCAAACTTCCACACCGCCATCATCATCGGGTAATTCCAGGGCGCTACCTGGGCAACCGGGCCCACCGGCTCCCGTCGAATCGACGACGTGTGCCCACGCATGTATTCGCCCTGTGAGCGGCCTTCCAGAACCCGCGCCGCGCCGGCGAAGAACCGGATCTGATCAACCATCGGCGGAATTTCCTCCGACATGGTCAACGACATTGGCTTGCCCGTGTTCTCGCACTCGAGCGCGACAAGTTCCTCGGCGTTGTCCTCGATGAGGTCGGCGAGCCGCAGCAGCGCACGCTGCCGTTCGCTGGGGGTGGACCAACGCCACGACTCGAACGCCTTGGCCGCCGCGGTGAACGCGTCATCGACATCTTTGCCAGAGGAATTCGGCGCCGATGCATAGACTTCGCCCGTCGACGGGTTGACGATATCCATCGTGTTTCCGTCCGGCGTTGCCTGGATTTCTCCGCCAATGATGTTGTGAAAAACCTTCTTTTCCACCATGGTGTCCCGTTCTACGAGTAGCGCTCAATGATGTTGGTCCGGACCGGCGTCCGGATGGCTAGCGGTGGCGATGGCGGCGTCGTCGGTGAGGGCAGGGGTTGACGGCGTCAGCGTGTGACCCAAAAAGAAGCCGGGTTGGCGCACTCGCATGACCACCATCAGCACCGCGCCGAGCGACAGGATGCCGAAGCCAAGGTAGAAGACTAGCCCGACGCCTGCGATCGACGCGCCGCTGCCATGTTGCGGGTCCATGCTTTCGCGGACCGAAACAACAAAGACCAGCAACAGCATCATCCCGCCGAGCAGCGGACAAAGGAATTTGAAAACGACGTTGCGCAAAGACGTGAAGAGTTCCTTGCGGAAATACCACATGCAGGCGAAGGCGGTAATTCCGTAATACCAGCAAACCAGCATGCCGAGGGCCGCAATGGTGTCCAACAGGGTTCGCTCCGATAGCAACCTGGCGAGGGTGTAGAAGGCACCCGAAGCAATGGCTGCCGCGATGGTGCTGAACAGCGGCACCTGGAAACGTGAGCTCACCGCCGAGAACCGCTGGGGAAATGCCCGATAGGCGCCCATGGCGAGCATGCAACGCGACGCCGGGAGGAACGTCGTCTGCAAACTCGACAGGGTGGACGCCAGGATGCCCAGAAACAGCAACTGGCTACCCCACGGACCGAGCACCGGTCGCGCCAGTGCGCCGAACACGTTCTCGGAATTAACCGGGTTGCCCAACCCCAGTCCCTGCGAACCGACACCGGCGTACATCATCATCGCCACACTCACCAGCAGGTATGTCAGCAGAATGCTGACCACACACAGCACACCGGCGCGTCCGGGAACCTTCTTTGGGTCGGTGCATTCCTCACCCAGGGTCAGGCACGTATCCCAGCCCCAGAACGAGAAAATCGAACCGGTCACCCCAATGACGAACGCACCCATCGCGAGCCCGCTGAACGGGTCGAACCAATTGAAATCGAAGCTCAGATTCGCGGGGCCATGGCCCCGCACCGCGCCGATGATGGCCACCACCCCGAAACCCAAGATCACCGTCATCTGGAAGATGACCAATAGTCCCTGCACCCGCTCGCTGGTTTGGATGCCACGACTGGAAACCCAAGTCGCCCCGGCGATAAACACCAGTGTGGAAGCGATATCGACCCATCGGTTTGCGGCCAGGGACGCGATCCCTGGGCTATCGAACAGGCCGGCGATCAGCAGATAGAAAAACTGCACCGCGACCGCAGCCAGGTTCGACAACACAATGACCGTCGCGATCACCATGCCCCAGCCGCACATCCAGCCCACGTAGGGTCCGAAGGCTTTGGTGGACCAGGTGAACGACGCTCCACAGTCCGGAGTGTCGGCGTTCAATTCGCGATAGGCGAACGCGGTCAAAAACATCGGAATAAATCCGAATACAAATATCGCCGGCATCTTGAGCCCGACCGCGGCAACGATCAAGCCGATGCTGGCCGTCAACGTGTAGCCGGGTGCCACACACGCGATACCGAGGATTGCCCCCGAGACGGTGCCAACGGCCCCCTTGGCCAGGCCCTTGGATACCACCCCCTCAGCCGCGGTGTTGCTGAGCTGAGGCACGATCGGCTGCACCTTCAGCTTGTTGCCTTTGGGACCACGGGCGAAGAGCGGCGGCGCCGGGGTGTCTGTCATTCAGCAACCACCTTCGCCATGACACGTTGCGGCTGCCGTGGGCGCGACATCCAACGACGGGTTGCGGTCGAAAAATCCAACAGGCTTAAGCCAGAAAGACACGGTGTCGGCCGGCATCACCGGCCAGTCCTCCGGTCGCGTTATGTGGTGGATGCCGAACGTGTACCACACCACCACGTCGGTGTTCTCGATCGACCGGTTGGCCGCAGTCCACGCGGGCAACCCCAGTCCCGGACCGCTCTGGTTCACGAACTCCCCCGCTGGCCAACGCTCGTCGGGATGATTGGGCGTAACCCATACGGTATGGGTGATGGCCTCCGCCCGGCGTAGTACCGGCGACCTGAGATCAAACATCGGCGGAATGGCCGCACCCCCGACGAGCTTGTACGACGGGTGGGTGCCCAGCCCATTGGTGACGTTCTCGTTGACCACCCGCCACGCCCGCTGGGTCTCCCAGCAGTAGTCCTGTTTGCCCTCTTCCTCGGTGCGCAGCGGGATGTTCCTCTGGCGCAACGACAAACCGTAGGGGTTATCCGGTCCCGTAGGCACCATCTCCGTCTCGCTCGTGTACACGGTGTTGTCCGTGCCGTCGATGTCCAGATCCAGCCGCGCGGTAAGAAAATGTTGGTGATACGGGGCATAAGTTCGTTCGTCGACCAACGTGCCCGATGCGTGCGCCTGACCATTGTCGAAGTTCGTGGTCACCATCAAACCGGTTGCACGAATTTCGCATTCGATGTTGCCATCCTGGTAGAAGCGCCAGTAAACCAAGTACTCGTAGTTGGCCACCGTCACGTGGAAAGAGACGGTGAGCCGGCGCATGCGCCGCACCTCGGCGCTGCCATCGCATACGACGTGCTTCCACAGCACCGCGTTGTCTTCTTCATGGATGCAGATGGCATTCTTGATCGTGTATGGCTCCCCCTTGCTGTTGTGTAAGACCGCATCGAGATATCGGATCTCGCCCAGGCAGTCGCACCCCCTCTCCAGCGAGGTTGTCATGAATCCGAGCCCCCATTCGCCGATGTCGAAGGCCGTCCGACGATAGTGATCAGCGCAATGATCGCGGTAGGGCACCGCCATCTCGGCGAAAGACATCCGGTAGGCAATCGGGCGAACCCGACCGTGGTCGTTGTAGGTAACGGTGTGCAGTGTCATGCCTTCGCGATAGTTGAAACCGACGCGCAGCGACCAGTTTTGCCATTCCAGATGATTGCCCCGCAGGGTGAACGACGGACCGTCGGGTTGAATGATCTCCAATGGCCGCAGGGCGCCCCGCACGCTGGAATCACGCAGATTCTCCGGGATGTGCCGAGGCACATATTCGGCCATGACGGCCGGGAACTCGAGCGGACTGCCTTCCTCGATGTCGAGCAATTCCATGGTGTTCAAGTCGATAACGCAATGAAATCCCTTGATGTGTCGCGCATAGAGGTTCCCGCCACCTGGCGACGTCAGCCAGCTGTCCGACCATGCGAGCCGTCGGCCGCGATACGCTTCCGGAATCAGGGCGTCGCCGTAGGCCCACACATCGACCAGCATGTTCTCCAAGTCGGTAATGCCGCGTCGGCACAAGGCCGCGATAACGGCCGGATGGCTGCGGAGCACCTCGCCCGCCTCTAGCCATTCATCATGGGTGATATTGGGCTGCACCCCCGGCAGGCAAGTCCACGAGAGAATGCGGTCGCCCGAGAGGGAAACGAGCGCCTTGTAGGTGCCGTTTGTGTCACGGTCGAAGCACACGATGACAGCCCGTCGATCCGGCACCACTGCGTTGTTTTCGAAATCAGCGATTTCTCGTTTGCCCGGTTCCGCGAGCTCCATCGAGGCGAATCGCCAACGTTCAGTGACATTCCGGTCACGGCGCACAACGGAGACGGCCTGCTGGAACTCGCTCTCGGTCAGCGGATCGAGCGGATGGAAAGTCTGGACGATCGTCTCGGTCATGGCTTCTCCTGTGTCAAACCCGGCCCCAAAACGTACCTGTGGTTCGCGGCCATCTTCACAAAGACGGCAACAATTTCCCGCAAGTTAACACTGGGCCTGCCGAGTCTGTGGAACAAGGGTTGTCGGCATGGCTCGAAAAGAAGTACCGCGCGAAATTCAGCGCAAATTCACCACTTACAAGTGCCGCGGATAGCCGGTAATTGGCGCCGCACGCAATACACCGAGCGCCCCGTGTGTCGGTAAGCTCCGCCGGCGCGATTCCGATGTTGTCTGAGCCACAACCGCACCGGAGCCCGCAGCCGGGTCATTAGAGTGGGCAGCGAATGTAACGAGGCATTGGCGAAGGAGATCTCGATGAGTCCCTGGAAGCGGCCGTCGGCCACGGCAGCGATCGCGGCGCTGGCCTTTACCGCCCTTCCACAGGTGTTCGCCGTCATGGCTCCGTCCGGCGCGGCACAGGCCGACGTGTGCGTCAACGCCGGCCGGCGGGTATCGGTCAGCGGGTGCGCCAACATTGCAGACGCGATCGCCCCCTACGTTCCGCCGCCCGCCGAATATGCCCCGCTGCCCGAGGACTACCCGCCGCCCCCGCCGCCGCCCCCCAACGTGAATGTGTGCGCCAATGTCGGCAGGCGAATCAGCGTCAGCGGCTGCGTATAGGCCGGGTGGCCGCGGCGGACCAGCCCGCTCAGTAGCCGTTGCTGCGGCGAATGTCCTCTCGGCATTCGTGGCGGGTCTGGCCGGTCTGCTGCATGCAGATGCGTATCGGCGAATCCTGATCGATGGGTAACGGCGGCTCGGTCGGATCGGGCGTGGCGCTCACCGTCGGACTTGCCACCGTGCCTTCGGTGAGCGACCAGATTGTCGTGTTGGTGCCCTGCAGGGTCGAACAGTAGGCGGTGGCGCCTGTTTTTGTGGTTCCGGTGCTGCCGAGCGGGGAACACATGGCGCCAATGACGACCACCGGCGCGGGAGTCACCGATTCCGTCGTCGCGGCCGCCGTACTGGTAGACGTGCTCGTCGGCGCGGTCGTGGTGGCCGTGGTTGTCGAGGTCTTGGCGGCCGTGGGGCTGGGCCGGCTGGAACTGGTCGCCGCAGGCGGTGCGACACGTTCATCGTCGGCGCGCTCGAACTCGCGCAGCGCCACGGCGATCGCTACGACCAGCAGGATCGCCAGCACGGCGGGGACGATGACCGAGGCTCGCGCCAGAGACTTCTTGGCCGCAGGCACCGCCACCGCCACCGGCCGGGAGATGCGCGTGTCGTCGGGATCGCCGACTCCGCCCAGCCGATGGCTCAATGCCCGCGCGAAATCGATGCAGCGTTGGTAACGGTCCTTGGGGTCTTTGGCCAGCGCCTTGGCGAAAACCGGGTCCAGCTCTGCCAATGCCGGCAGGCGCTGGCCGATCGCCGGGGGTGCGGCGCTGAGATGCTGGCTGATCACTACGGCAGGATTGGAGTGCTGAAACGGCGGCGAGCCCGTCAGCAGGTGGTATGCCGTCGCCGCCAGGGCGTACTGATCGGCCTTTCCGTCCAGGTCGTGGCCCATCAGCTGCTCGGGCGGCGCGTAGGACACGGTGCCGACGGTCATGTTCGTCGCTGTCAGCCCACTGGCTTCGCCGACCCACCCGGCGATCCCGAAGTCGGCCAACATGATCCGCTTGGCCTGCGAGGCCGGCGCCGCGATGAGAATGTTGGCGGGCTTGACGTCGCGGTGCAGCAGCTTGTGGTCGTGCGCGTAGTCGAGCGCCTCGGCCACCGCGGTGATGATCTCGCTGACCTCCGAGCCGGGCATCCCGTTGGGGTACCGATCGCGAAGCAGCGTCACAGCATCGGTGCCGTCGACGTAGTCCATGTCGATCCACAGCTGGCCGTCGGTTTCCCCGCGATCATGCACGGCAACGATGTGCGGATGCCACAGGGCTGCGGCGGCATCGGCCTCGCGGTGGAAGCGTTGGCGGTACTCGTGGTCTGCGGACACCTCGGGCCGAAGGACTTTGAGCGCGTCTTGCCGGGGCAATCGGGGATGCTGGGCCAGATAGACCTCGCCCATCCCGCCGGTACCCAGCTGTCGGACGATGGTGTAGCCGGCGAACGTCGAACCTGCGGCGAGCGGCATGGCCGCATCGTAGCCCGCCCGGGCGCAGCAGGTCGAAGAGCGGGTTGGCCGCTCAGCCCGACGCGACTGTCGGTTGGGTCTGCACCGGGCGAGCCGCTTTGCCCATCTGGCGGGCCTTGCCGACGAGGTCGGGGCGTCAGCTCACGGTCACCGGGATGCCGTTGAGGACACCGTTGCCAGAGGGCTCGTCGAGCAAGGTGGGCGGGGACAGCACGTTGGTGTTGACTCCAGGTGCGCTGTTGGCCACCGCCAGCCGGGTGCCCGGTTTGCCGTGCCCCCAACCGTGGGGCATCGAGACCACGCCCGGTTTGATCGCCGAGGTGAGTTCGACGGGCACCGTGATCTCGCCGGCCGACGATCTCACCGTCACGGTGTCGTTGTCGGTGATGCCGTTGCGGGCTGCGTCGTCCGGATGCATCAGCAGCGTGCAGCGATCCT
Organism: Mycobacterium marinum; assembly: GCF_003391395.1. Classification (NCBI taxonomy): domain Bacteria; kingdom Bacillati; phylum Actinomycetota; class Actinomycetes; order Mycobacteriales; family Mycobacteriaceae; genus Mycobacterium; species Mycobacterium marinum. The sequence continues at coordinate 3,002,511 of NZ_CP024190.1, read as the reverse complement.
TGCCCTTCATCAGCGCCGGCACGTTGTGCAGCCAGGAGTTGTTCGATCGCAGGTGTCTGCGATTGACCAGGACCAACTGCTCGGCCGGCCGATCCATTCTGGATGCCAGCCGGGGCAGATCGTCCAGGAGGTATTGCGGGGCCAGCCGGATCTTTTTCTCCGGGGTCCCCAAAATGTCCGGTAACTGCGACACCATGGGTCCGAAGTCGATGCCGTTCGGATTGGCCTTGAGCATGTCCAGCGTCAGTCCGCCGGGCTTCTGGCCGTAGCGATCGCCGAACGGACCGGTCCGCAATGTCAGATCCAAAATCCGCTCTGGCCCGCCCGCCCAGCCGTCATGCTCGTAGCGTTTACGGATCGCCGCACCGTCAAATCCCTTGGTAAAAGCCAGATAATCAAAGAATCCGTCATCGATCGCGGCGACGTCGACGTCCTCGGCCGGCGTGCCGGTGCACAGCCCGGTCAGCCGAATCAGGATCTCCCACTCGTGCGGGCGATCGCCCGGATCGAAGACCTGCGCGGAGTACTTCGCAAAGCTGCGGATCGCGAATTGCAGCACCAGATCATCGTGATGGGGCTGTTCGAGCGGCGACAGCCCGGGCAGAATCACATCCGCGTGCCGCGTCGTCTCATTGAGCCAAAGGTCAACGGAGATCATCGCTTCCAGCGAAGACAGCGCTTCGTCGAGCTTGTCACCGCCGGGTGTGGACAGCACCGGGTTGCCGGCGATCGTGATGAGCGCCCGGAGCTGCCCATCTCCCGGGGTGGCGATCTCTTCGGCTAGACAGGACACCGGCGCCTGGCCCAGGACTTCCTTCGCACCGCGCACCCGGGTATGCCAGCGACCGAATTCGGCGACGCCACCTTCTAGACCCGGCAATGGTTGCGTGGTGATAGACCAGGCAGCGGGCCGGGGGAACATGGCGCCGCCGGGGGTGTCGAAGTGGCCAGTCAAGATGTTGATCACGTCGACCAGCCAGCTCGCTAGACTGCCGAACTCCTGATTGCACAGGCCGATTCGGCCGTATACCACCGACTTGTGGGTACCGGCGAGCTCGCGAGCCAGCCGCCGGATGCGCTCCTCCTCGATGCCCGTGACCGCGCTCACCCGGGCCGGCGGCCAGTCCGCGGCAACCCGACGCATCGTGTCGACGCCGTCGACATGGGGCCCCGGGTTGACCAGGTCCTCGTCAAACAGCGTGTGTGCGACCGCCAGTAGCAGCGCCGCATCGGTGCCGGGCACGATGGGCAGCCACTCATCGGCACGCGCGGCGGTGACCGTGCGGACCGGGTCGATCACGATGACCTTGCCTCGTTGACGAATCGCGTCGATCAGGCCCATTACGTCGGGCGCGGCCAGCAGCGAGCCCTGGGATGCGGCGGGGTTGGCGCCCATGATGACCAGGAGGTCGGTGCGTTCGATGTCGGGTACCGGAAACGTCCACCAGCCCCCGTACATCAGGTGCGACGAGAGGTTTTTCGGCCACTGGTCGACCGTGCCCGGCGAATAGGTGACCGGCATGCCGGACATGCCCAGCAGCACACCGGCATAGCGAGCCAGGGAGAAAGAGTGCGCCAATGGATTACCGGTGTAGGCGGTGACCGCGCCGATGCCGTAGGTGTCGATCACCGGGGCCAGCAATTCGGTGCAGCGGCGAAATGCCGCGTCCCAGCTCACCTCGTGCCATTGTCCGTCGACCTTGATCATCGGGTGCCGGATGCGGTCCGGGTCGTCATGCAAGGCGCCCAACGACGCGCCTTTGGGGCAGATGTGTCCGCGGCTCCACACGTCGTCGCGGTTGCCCCGGATGCCGACCACCCGACCGCCGGACGGGCCGTTGGCTACCCGAATCTCCAAGCCGCACATGGCTTCACAAAGCGGGCACGTGTGCAGGTGCCTGTCATCATCGACCGTGGCCATGCACCCACCTTATTCCGCTACGCGCAGTCGCGGAAGTGGCTCCGGCCGATCGGCGGGGTCGAGCACCGCGGCCTTAGCGCCCTGCTGCGAGCGCCGATGCCGCTCGGTAGCCTCCTCGGAGGCCAGCGCGGTAGCCACGTCACGCGGGTAGCTGCGCCGGGCCACCGTCAGGATCAGGGTGCCCGCCAGGAACAGCGCGGTGAGCATGATCAGAAACGTCTGCGTCAGCCCGGTCGATGCGGTTGCCACCTGGCCGGGCGCGCGCCGCTGCGGCGCCAACTGCATGGATACCAGGGCGAAAACCAGCGGGGCTGCCGCCGTGAAGCCGGACCGTAGGGTGGTGCGGATCGCCTCGGCCCTCCCCCACAACCTGGAGTGCATGATGTCCAGTCGCGCCGCGTCCAGTGGCGGATTGACCCCGCCCAGCCCGATCGCCGCGAGGAAGGCCGCCACCACGGCGATGACGACGTTATCGGTGAGCAGCGCGGGTACGAAGAACCCGCCCGCAACCAGAAATGCCGAGCCGGCGACGCCCAACCGGGCGCCGAGGTAACCGCGGCCGATCAACCAATCCGCGAGGCGCCCGGCACACAGCGTTCCGATCAGCGCGCCCACTCCGATGATCGCGATCAACGAAATCGCCAGTGTCTGGCTGATCCGGAATCGGCTGCGCAGCAGCGCGACCGCGAAGGTGCCCAGCCCCGTGTAGAAGAAGTATCCGAACGCCGACGCGACTATCAGGGCCACGTTGGTCCGAATTTTCAGTACATAGCCCACCGCCCAGCGCAGGGACCGGCCTTCCGGGCTCTCCTGCAGAACGAGGTGTGGGTGCGCGCTGACGCGTTGGGCGACCACCGCTGCCGCCAGGGTGTCGTTCGCGCAGTCCCGACGATCGCTGCCCGCACTCGCGCCGAATGTGTCGCCGCCACGCGGGGGTTCGGGCACCGTCCTGGCCAAGGCGAGCGTGAGCAGCAATCCGGCCACCGCCAGCCACAGGAAACTCAACCGCCATGTGATGGCGGCCAACCAGCCCGAAACCAGCACCCCCAGCGCGGTGCAGATTCCCTCACCCGCCAAGACGAAGCCGTAGATTCGCCCCCGCTCATGCTGAGCGAAGAAATCGCCCATCAGGGACGCGACAACCGGGCCGCCAACCGCCACGACCACCCCGAGTGCGACCCGGCTGGCCAGCAGCCAGCCGTACCCGGCGCTGATACCGCCGAGGGCCATGGCCACCGACCAGATCAAGACGGTGATCCACAGCACGCGGGTGCGGTTGACCCGGTCGGCCAGCGTCCCCGACACCAGCATGACGACGATCCCGATCGCGGTCGACGCCGTTACCAGCAGGCCGACCTGCAAGTTGGTGATCCCGAAGGCCTGTTTCAAGGCCACGGCGAGGGCGCCGATGGTGCCGTTGCTGGCGCCTTCCAACCCGACCACCAAGGCCAGCAGCACGATCACCCGCATCCGGGCCGGACCGCCGACTGCATCGGCAAGCCCGCCCCTGATGGCGCGACCGTTGGTGGTCATCTCAGCGCATTCGCCCCGAGTCCCTCCGGCCCGGGAGCCACGCCCTGGCGATGGTGAGCCCTCACTACACCAGGATGCCCCGATAGTCGCGCGAGAAACAGCTGCGGTCACGAGCCGGTCGGCAATGTGGCCAGGGCCCGCCGGGCGGCCTTCCGGTCAGATTTGCACCCACGGGTCGGTGGCCACCAGATGCGTGCTCTGCAATGCCGCCGCGCGGTGCACGTGCGCGTTCTCGTGATAGCCCGGGTTGGTCACCATGGACACGAACGCCGCCCGCGACGGGTAGCGCACCACGACGATGGCGTCCCAGAAGGGGCGGTCGATATCGCCGGCGACAACGTGGCTGGCTTCGCCCGCGTACTCGATGGTGGCGCCCACCGCTTCCAGAAACGGCATGACCTCTTTGGCGTAGCGCTGATAGTTGGCTACCCCGTCCGGTTTGAACTGCAGCAGGTTGATCATGACCACGGGGGTGTCGAGATCGGCGGCTGCCGCCATCAGGGTGGCTAGCTGGTTCTCGTTGGGTTCGATGGCGGTCATGGGTCACCCACCCCAGCTGGTCAGATCACGCGAGGCGATCCCGTTGGCGGCGCAGTAGCTGGTGTACCGCTCGATGGAGGTCTTGTGGTTTTCCTGCCACAGGATCTTGTTGTCTGCGTCGAGAAAAAGCAGCTCGCCGACCAGGAAGAAGAACACCTCGGTGTCTTCCAGGCTTTCCGGGGTGTGCGATGAGCCGGCCACCTCGTAGACGGTGTCGCCCGCGCGGGAAATCCAGTTGTTCTCCTGGTACCGCCACGCCCCGCTCACGGTGTGGCCTACCACGATGCCGGTGTGGTAGTGCGGTGGAAGTTCCAGTCCGGCAGGAAATTTCATCGACACGATGATTTCGGCGCGCACCGGATCGACCTTCCAGTACTTCAGGAAGACCTGGTCGGTGAGCGGGGTGAACGGAATCCATGGGTTGTCGATGCCGCTCATGTAGTTGACGTCGAGTTCTTGCAGGGTCTGCATTTCTCGTGCTCCTTCATGGTGCCTGTTTGCCGCCGCGATGCGGCTGAGGCAAAACGTAGGAGCAAGAGCCAGCCCCGCGCTCGGTGCGCGGCGACAACCACGCCGACCCCGATTGTGCTCAGATCACAATTCCCCGGAGCGGCCCTGCGCCAGCCCGGGCAGCACCGGCAACAACGCCAGCGCCACCGACAGCTCGAGGACGTCGGCGTCCACGGCACGGCCCAGGATCGCCTCGGCTTGATTCACCCGGTAGCTGACGGTGTTGGGGTGCACGTTGAGTCGCTTGGCCGCCCGCGTTCGGCTGCGATTTTCGGCCAGAAAAACCGCCAGGGTTGTGGCGATCCGATAGGTGTCTTCGTCGGCGGCCGCCAGCCCGCCCAGGACCCGGGTGGCGAAAAAGACGGCGTGGTCGCGATCCGCACTGGCCAGGGCGGCAACCGCGACGCTGCGGTACAGCGTCACGGCGTCAGCGCGTCGCCCCATCAGCGACGCGACGCGATGCGCATACGTCGCCTCGAGATAGCTGCGCCTAAACCCCTTGAGTCCCCGCGCCGGATCGCCAAGGGCCAGCCGTACGCCTGCCGGGGCCCCGGCGACACCGACTTGGGCGTCACGCACGGTCAGGGAGCCTCGACCGCTCATCCATCCGGCGACCGCCAGCGATCCCAGCGTGTGCACCAGCGTGCTCTGCGCGGCGGTGGCGCGCGCCAGGTCGGCGACCACCCGGCCCAGCAGCGGCTGAGCATCGCCGTCCTCGGGCAACCTATCGATCCAGGCGATGACCGCGAGGTGCTGGGTGCTGACGTCATAGCGCAACCGCTTTGATGCCCGTTGCGGGTCGCGCTCGCGCGCGGCGACGATGTCGTCGATCGCGCTGGCGCGCGCGACGGTCGCCCCCCGCAGCCAGGCCTCTCGCTCGACGTCATAGGCCCGCTCGGCGCGCATCAACGCCGCGTCGACGTAGCCGAAGATCCATCCCGTAGCCAGCTCCACCGCTTTCGCCTGCTCGGCAGCGTCTCGGGAATCGGCGGTAATGCGGCCGAACATCCACTGCCACACCAGCTCCTGAGCCAGCCGGTAAAACCGCAACAAGTCCGCCAGCGCAACTTGGCGCGGCACCGCCGCGCGCGCGATGGCCTGGGTCGACGGCGGCAACTCCACTTGGCGCGGGTCGGCGCCGGCCTCGATCACCTGGGCCAGCTGGCGAAGGCTGGCTTCGGTGCTGACCAGGTTCTCTTTGACGGTCTGTTCGTCGGGGAACAATTGCGGCACTTCGGCTTGCATCCGGGCGACCGCGCGCTGGGCCAAGTCGGCGGCCTGAGTACCCATCTCGGCCGCGAGCGGCACCAGAACCCGCCGCCAGACCCGCTGCGCCTCGGCATCGCACGCCGGCGGCCACTGTAGCTCCATGGCCGGAATCTAGTCCCGCTGTCGCGACGTCACAATCACCCCGGCCAACGTTGGCATTTGCGTACGAGACGGCCGCATCGGGGCGACCGTACTTTGCTCACCATGTTCAAACTCAACTCAGGAACCAACACCTCAGATCTCGCTGGCCGAGTGGTGGCGATAACCGGTGCCGGCAGCGGCATCGGCCGCGAACTGGCCCTGCTGTGCGCGCAACGCGGAGCCGATCTCGCGCTCTGCGACATCAACGACACCGCGGTGGCCGATACCGCACAAACCGCCCGCGGGTTCGGACATGACGTCATCACCCGCCGGGTGGACGTGTCCGATCCCGAGCAGATGACCGCCTTCGCCGACGCCACCCTCGGCCACTTCGGCGGGGTGGACCTCCTGGTCAACAATGCCGGAGTTGGCCTCATCGGGGGGTTCCTGGACACCAGCCGTAAAGACTGGGACTGGCTGGTATCGATCAACGTGATGGGTGTCGTCCATGGCTGTGAGGCCTTTCTCCCGGCCATGATCGAGTCCGGTCGGGGCGGACACGTCGTCAACCTTTCCTCGGCCGCGGGTCTGCTTGCCAATCCCGCACTCTCGGCGTACAGCGCAACGAAGTTCGCCGTGTTGGGGCTATCGGAGGCGTTGCGTATCGAGCTCGAGCCCCACCGCATCGGCGTCACCGCGATCTGCCCCGGCGTCATCAACACCGCAATCACCAAGGCCAGCCCGATCCGCGGCGCCGGCGACACCGAGGGGCGCCGGCAGCGCCTGACCGTGACGTATCAGAGGCGCGGATACACGCCCGCGCGTGCGGCCCGCAACATCTTGCGAGCGGTCGAGCGCAACAAGGCGGTCGCGCCGGTCGCCGCCGAGGCGCACGTCATGTACGCGTTGTCACGCATCGTGCCACCGCTGGCCCGCTGGGTGTCCGCACAGATGGCGAAGGCCGCGAAATGACCGCGCCGATCAAAGGTGTCACGCGACCCCAACGGCTCAGCGGCGCGGACGCGTTCATGCTCGGGATGGAGACTCCGCGCGCCTACATGCACACGTTCAAGGTGGCGATCATCGATCCGTCCACCGATGCGCAGGGCTGGTCATTCGACAGGTTCTACGCCGAGGCGGCGCGGCGGATTCATCTACTGCCGATGTTGCGGTGGAAGTGCGTCGAGTCGCCACTAGGCCTGAATCACCCCTATTGGGTGGAAGATCCGGACTTCGAGCTGCGCAACCACATTCGCCGCGTCGCGTGCCCGGCGCCGGGCGACCACAAAAGCCTCTGTGCGGTGATGACAACGATCTATTCGGCACAACTCGAGCGCGATCGCCCATTGTGGCTGATGTGGGTGGTCGAGGGACTCGCCGAGGGCAAAGTAGCGCTGGTCATGTTGGTCCATCATGCCTATGTCGACGGCGTCGGCGCCGCGTGGCTGATGCAGCAGTTCTACCAGCCCCATCGTGGTGTCGGAGCCGCCGAGGCTCCGGACTATCGCCCCGCCCCACTCCCCTCCTGGCCGACCCGGCTGGGCTGGGCCGTGCGGGACTGGCCGGAGACCGTGATCGGCAACCTGCCGAAGGTGGCCACCGGACTATGGCGGAAATTCCTGTTTGACCGCAAGCGCAAGTCGGTCGGCTTGCCGGCGCACCCGTCGGCCCGGCAGATGCAACGAACACCGATCAACGTCAACCTGAGCGCCGGGCGCACATTTGTCTGTGACAGCGTCCCGCTGCAGCACTTCTCGGCCGTGGCCAAGGCACTCGGCGTCACCATCAACGACGTCTTCAGCAGCTGCGCGGCCGGTGCCCTACGACGTCTGCTTGTCGACCTGGACTACGACCCGGACACCCACCCGCTGATCGGCGCTACCCCGTTCGCGGGCGAACGGCCCTTGGGTATGCAGGGTTTGGGTAACTACGCAACCGTGGACTACTGCTGGCTGCGCAGCGACATCGCCGATCCGAGCGCACGGCTGCAAGCCAGCCGCGAGGCGAACACGCAGATGAAAGGGCACATCAAGGCGGTCAAGGAGGCCGGTGCCGATTTCAACTCCGTGATGCAGGTGCTGCCACCGTGGGGCATCAAGATCATCCGCAAGGCGATACACCGCAGCCGAGGACGCTTCGGATTCTTCGGCAACGTGGTGTTATCGAATGTCCCCGGCCCCAAAGAAGCTCTCTACCTAGATCATTGGAAGGTATCGAACTGGTTCTCCACCGGTCAGATCGCTGACGGCACGGCGCTCAACATCACCATGTGGAGCTACTGCGGACAGGCCAACATCTGCATTCTGGCCGACCGCGCGGTGCTCGACGACGGCTGGCGAATGTTCGACTACCTCGTCGATGAACTCAATTCCCTTACCGCAGTGGCGAGCACAAAGGAAGCCGCATGAACACCAACCGAATCAGTCCGATCGATCTGTCCTTCTTGTTGCTCGAGCGGCCCAACCGGCCGTTTCACATGACGGCCTTCACGATCTTCCAGAAACCAAAAGGACAGCATTCGTCGTTCGGCTCACGCCTGTTCGACGCGTATCGGCACAGTAGGGCGATCGAACCCTTCAACTACAGGCTCAGCTGGCCGGGCAGGAATCTCGCGCGGTGGGAAATCGTCGAGCCGGACATGCGAAACCATGTCCAGCACATCGTGTTACCGGGACCCGGTTCGATGGCCCAGTTCTACGAGACGGTGTCATTCCTGAACACCGGGCTGCTCGACCGGGGGCACCCGCTGTGGGAGTGCTACATCATCGATGGGATTGAGGGCGGTCGCATCGCCATCATGCTCAAGGTGCACCACGCGCTCATCGACGGTGAGGGCGGGCTGCGTGCAATGCGCGGTTTCCTGAGCACCTCCCCGCACGACAAGACGCTGGCCGCTCCATGGATGCCGGCACCGAGCTCCCGTGCGCCGCGCCGGCCGCAGCCGCGCGTTTCGCGCCGGCAGTGGCTGCAACGCGGCCTCACCGGCATCGCCAAGCTGCCGTCGGATCTGGCCGGCATGGTCGGTGACGCGGTAGACCTCGGCGCGCAAGCACTGCAGCTCAAGCCGCAGCGGGGGGCCCTGCCCTTCGCCGCAAGCCCTACCCTGTTGAACCACACCGCGAAATCGGCGGCACGCGCCTACGCGAATATGGAGTTGCCGCTCGCCGAGTTAAAGGCCGTCGCCAAGGCCACCGATACCTCCATCAACGATGTCGTCATGACGATCGTCGACGACGCTTTGCATCACTACCTCGACGAACACCGGGCGCCGGCCGACCGGCCGCTGGTGGCCTTGATGCCGATGTCGATGCGGTCCCAAGCCGGGGCGGGCAACCAGGTGAGCGCCGAACTCATCGCGATGGGTGCGCCCAAGGCAAACCTCAGGCAGCGCCTGAAGCAGGTCAGCCAGGCCACAACAGCTGCCAAGGACAAAGGGAACGGCATGAAATCGCCCTCACGTCAGGCATATACGCTCTCGCTGTTTGCCAGTCTGGCCATGTCGGATGTGCTGCCCGGGTTCGGCAAGGCGCCCAGCGCCAACCTGGTGATATCGAACATGAAAGGCCCTGCCGAACAACTGTATTTGGCCGGTGCACCGATGGTCTCATTCGGTGGTTTGCCCATCTTGCCGCCGGGAGCCGGGCTGAACGTCACCGTCGCAAGCGTGAACGAGCAACTGTGCCTGGGCATCGGCGCTGCGCCCGAGGCCGTACGCGAGCCCGTCCGGCTTGCCCAACTGATTGAGCAGGCCTTCGGCCAACTACAAACCGACATCGGCAGGTCAGCACCGGCAATCGCTGGTCACCAGGCCGATTCCGCATAAGTCACATCGTCAACCCGCTGGACCGGACAGGAACCACCATGAAGAACATCGGCGCCATGCTCAAACAACGCGCGCATATATCTCCTCGGCTGCAGGCCTACGTAGAGCCCTCGACCAACGTGCGGATGGACTACACCGAGCTGAACATACTGACCAACCGATGCGCCAGCGTGCTGAGGGCGCTCGGGGTCGGCAAGGGCGATCGCGTCGCGCTGTTGATGCCCAACAGTGTCGCGTTCTGCTGCCTGTTCTACGGCGCAGCCAAGCTCGGGGCGGTGGCCGTGCCGCTCAACACCCGCCTTGCGGCACCCGAACTGGGATTCATCCTTGCCGACAGCGGCAGCACCGTCCTGATCTACGACCAGTCGTTGCAACCGGTGGTCACCGCGATCAAAGCCGCAACCGAGCGGTCCCACAACGTCCTCAGCTGGGTGCCGTTGTCGGACGGCGAAGGCTGCCTGGCGCAACGCCTCGAAACCGCCGATGCCGGCGAGCCTGTCTGCGATAGCGGCGGGTCGGACAACCTGTTCATCATGTACACCTCAGGCACCACCGGAAACCCCAAAGGGGTTGTGCATACTCATGACTCGGTGCACACGGCGGCCAGCTCATGGTCACTGACCGTAGACGTGCGCTACCAGGACCGCCTATTGCTGCCGTTGCCGATGTTCCACGTCGCGGCGCTGACCACGGTCATCATGTGCGCCATGCGCGGCGTCGCCCTTGTCTCGATGCCACAGTTCGACCCGGCCAAGGCCTGGTCGCTGATCGTCGACGAGCGGGTTTCGCTGGCCGGCGCCGTACCGGCGATTTTGAACTTCATGCGTTTGGTACCCGAATTCACCGAGCTCGATGCACCCGAGTTCCGTTGCTTCATCACCGGCGGTGCGCCCATGCCCGAGGCGCTGATCAGGATGTATGCCGCCAAGAACATGCAGGTCGTTCAGGGCTACGCACTCACCGAATCATGCGGCGGCGGCACCCTGCTGCTCGGGGAAGACGCCCTGGCCAAGGTCGGCTCGGCCGGACGCGCCACCATGTTCGCCGACGTTCGCGTACGCACCGACGACGGCATGATCGCCGAACGCGGACAGGGCGAGGTGGTGATCAAGTCCGACTTCCTGCTCAAGGAATACTGGAACCGCCCGGACGCCACCCGCGACGCTTTCCACGGCGACTGGTTCCGTACCGGCGATGTCGGCGAGATCGACAGTGACGGCTATCTCTACATCAAAGACCGGATCAAAGACATGATCATCTCCGGTGGTGAGAACATCTACCCGGCCGAGATCGAGAACGTCATCACCGGAATCCCCGGCGTCACCGAAGTGGCCGTCATCGGGTTACCCGACCAGAAATGGGGCGAGATCGCCTGCGCCATCGTGGTGTCCGACCAGGGTGCGGTGAGCGAAGCGGGCATCGTGGAGTTTTGCGCTGCCCGGCTGGCGCGCTACAAGTTGCCGAAAAGATTGATCTTCACCGCGGCCCTGCCCCGCAATCCGGCGGGCAAGGTGCTCAAGCGGGAGCTGCGCGAACTGTATCGGTGAGAGCCCCGGCGCGGTGTCGCGGCTAACCCGACATGCCGGGCGTTCCATACAGCCCACCACCTGCACCGCCGCTGCCGCCGGCTCCGTCGGTGACGCCGCTGCCGCCGGCCCCGCCATTGCCACCGTTGCCGACGAGTGCGGCGTCGCCGCCGTCGCCGCCATCGCCGCCATCGCCACCGGCACCGGCGACACCGGTGCCGCCGCTCTTCGGGTTGACGCCACCGTCTCCGCCGTCACGACCCGCCCCACCGCTGCCGCCGTTGCCACCGCTGCCCCACAGCCAGCCACCGTCCCCACCGCCGGCCCCGGCACCGCCACCGCCGCCGTCGCCGCCATCCCCCGGGTTGCCGACGCCATTACCGCCGTTGCCGCCCATACCCCCGGCACCGCCGGCGCCACCCGAACCTCCGTTGCCGAATAGCCAGGCACCCGCGCCGCCGGCGCCACCGGCACCACCGGCGCTGCCGGCGCCGCCGGTGCCACCCCCGATCTCGCTACCTCGGCCGGCGCCACCTTGCCCGCCCACTCCGCCGGCGCCACCGGACCCGCCGTCACCGAACAACCAACCACCATCGCCCCCGGCGGCACCGGACCCGCCGGCACCGCCAGTGCCACCGCCGCCGCCGATGGAAGCACCGGTGCCGCCCATGCCGCCCATCCCCCCGGCACCGCCGGCCCCGCCCGAACCTCCGTTGCCGGCAAGCCAGCCACCCGCCCCGCCGGAACCGCCTATCCCGCCAACCCCGCCATGCCCGCCGGTACCGCCCGGAGAGGCTCCGCCGGCCGCGCCTACCCGACCCGCACCGCCTTGCCCCCCGGCCCCACCGGCACCGCCGTCGCCCCACAGCCCGGCAGCCCCGCCCACGCCACCGGCGCCGCCGTGACCACCAGTCGGCACGGCGGGCACCCCTGCCCCTCCCGTGCCGCCTACGCCACCAACGCCCCCGTTGCCGTACAGCCAGCCGCCATGCCCGCCGGCGCCACCGGCCCCACCCGCAGCGCCGTTGCCGGCATTAAAGCCGGCTCCACCGGCCCCGCCGTTGCCGATCAGGCCGGCGTCCCCGCCGTTGCCACCCGCGGTGTGTGTCGCGGTGCCCGCCCCGCCGGCTCCGCCGTTACCCCACAACAGCCCACCGGCCGCACCGCTTTGTCCGGGCGCCCCATCGACACCATTGCCGATGAGAGGTCGACCCAACAGTGTCTGGGTGGGCGCGTTGATGGCCGCGAGCAGCTGTTGCTCGATGGCCTGAAGCGGGGATGCATTGGCCGCCTCGGCGAGTGCATACGAACGGTTTGCGGCGCTCAGTGCTTGGGCGAATTGCCGGTGAAATTGCGCCATTTGAGCGCTGATCGCCTGATATTGGACCCCGTGCGCGGAGAACACCGCCGCGATGGCCGCCGACACCTCGTCGCCACCGGCGGACAGCAGCCCCGCCGTACGCGCTGCCGCTGCCGCGTTGGCCGCGGCCAGCGCCGACCCGATCTCGGCCGCATCGCTGGTCGCCGCCGACAGCGCCTCTGGCGCAACCGTCAGGTATGACATGGCCACACTCCCAACGTGACCCGGACGAGCGCCGCGGATCGTGGCGCGAGTCAGGGCGGGGTAATCGAACCCAGCCAATGCGGGCGCATCGGTGCCCAACTGTAGCGCGATGGGCGGCGCTGACCTGGTAGTTTCACCGATCGGGTGGGGGCAATGGGCAACCTGAGCCAGCCCGCCGTCCCCGCGACTCCCAACGCGCCAGCCCCCCTCCCGACCATGCGGTCGGCACGCACCGTCTTGCCGCAGCGACAGCAGGCACGCTCACAACCAAAATAATCTGAACACGCCTTGTAAGCGGTTTGGAAAAGATCTGTATTAGATATGAGATCTGTCGCTATCCTTGGGCAATTATGGACTGCGCGAATTGTTCGACCCCACACGCGGATGCCGCCCGCTTCTGCTCCCGGTGCGGTAGTCCACTGAATCCGGCCATCGATCGGTCCCGACATTTCGCCGCACATCCCGAAGAGCCGGTGCGGGCGCTCGCGGTGATGAGCACGCTGATGCCACACCTGGCGGGCGGGCGCCACCACATCTACCGAGCGATGGTCGCGTTGGCGCTATTGGCGTCGCTGATCGCCGCGGCGTTCGGGATGCTTTCTATCGCATTGGTATTGGCGGCAATTGCGCTGCCTGCGGCCGTCCTGACCTATGTCCACGACCACGATGTGTGGCGACAGGAACCGTTCACCGTCATCGGGGTGGCGTTTGTGCTTTCCCTGCTGCTCGGTGTCGGCGTGGGGATGGTCGAACAGCACTTCACCAAGCCGGTGCTATTGGCCGCACCGGATCGCCAGTTACCACCGCTGTCCCAGATCTTCGAATTGGGCGTGCTCATCCCGGTTGTGGCTTTCGCCGCGGCATTGATTGCGCCGCTGCTGGTGACGGCGCGCAGCGCGTTTCGGCACCCGGTCGATGCCACCGTCGCCTGCTCGCTGAGCGGTTCGGCGCTGTCTTTGGGGCTGAGCGTGGTGGTGGAGCGTGGCGCGTTCACCCATCTCCCGACGACCCATATCGACCCGGCACACGTCGCTTTCATCGCGCTGACACTCGGGTTTTTGCAGCCGATCATCTTGGCCTGCGCTGCCGCCCTGGTCGTGGTGCCGTTACGCGGCACCGGCGGCAACACGGCCCTGGGGCTGCTGGAGGGCGTGGCGTTGGTACTGCTGTACGAACTGGCGACCACCATGCTCACCCCCTACGGGACTCGCGGCATTGTGCTGACCGCGTTGGCCGCATTGGTTCTGGCCGCAGCCGGGCTGGTCGCAACCCGCGCCAGTTTGCATACCGCGCTGCTCGCCGAAGCCCAGGCCGCCCTCACCGGGGACGCCACCTTGACCCGCGCCCCCGATACCCACCAAGTCTGCGCCCACTGCAGCGCGGCAATCGGCAGCGGGAGCGCGTTCTGCCAAGTCTGCGGAACAGCCACGGCCGCACTAGCCAGCCATCCTGCCCCGAACCGCCCCACCAACGGATAGCCGAACCGCGGTACCGCCGGCCTGAAACCACGGCAGAACAAGGAGCCACGATGTCAGCAGCACCGCCACCGGATACTCCCCCGCCACCGCACTACCCGCACGGCGGCGGCCGGGTCGGACACCGATTACACTCGGCCGTCATCATCGCCATCATCGGCGTAGTCATCCTGATCGCCGCAGCCGTGACCGCGGCAATCGTGCTGAGCGGCAAGACCGAGCGATCCAAACCGCCGTCGATTCTGCCCGGTGGCCATGCTGCCATGGCCGCAGCCGCTAGGCCCGGCACTGCCCGATTGCCTGACCCGGAAGCGCCGGTACGCACCCCCGTGACGATGCGGTTGAGGCTGGCCTCGGCCGAGTCAATCGACATCGCCGAAGGCATATCGGTCACGGCCGCGCCGGGCTGGACCCTGGTGAACCGGGGGCCGAACTGGGTGACGCTGCAAAACGGCGACACCAGCGCCCAGATGTACGTCGCCGTCAAGACCACTGATGAGACAGATGTCGTCGCCGCGCTGCGGACCGACATCGCCAGGTTGACCGATCCTTCGTCTGGAGATCTAGCCAACCCGGTGTTGTTCAAGGCCACTACCAAGACCCTGGAAAGCGCCAAGTTCCAGCAGGCCGCGCTGATGGACTACTTCGCCGACGTGTTCACCGAACAAGGCGAGCTTTCGGTCAGCGGCGCCTTCGCCGAATTGCTGAACACCTCCACCCACCAGTCGGCCTTCATCGACTTCAGGCGCACCGCCGATGCACCTAGCCAGGCTCCCGATGACGCCCGAGCCATGATCGACTCCATGCTCTAGCGTTCGGCCAGCTGGTCAAAGCCAGCCGAGGGCTTGGGGAACCATGTAGAGCCCGAAAGCGATGACAAATAGGCACAGGGTCCGAGTGATGTACTTGCGCACTCCGCGCATGCGCCATTCTTCGGGCAGCGTGTGGGCTTCCAGCACCAGCAGCAGCCCCAGCACGATCGGCAGCAAGAGTGCGTTCATCACTTCGACATCGACGGCCAGATTGACCAGGTCGACGCTGCCCAGGACGAGGACGGCGCCGATGATGTGGGCAAGCGCATAAGTGGTGTAGAACTTGGCGGTGGCCCGGTTGGGCCGCTGGTTGAGAGTGTGTCGCCAGCCGAAGACCTCCGATAGTCCCCACGCGCCAGCCAGCGACGCGACAATGGCGGCGACCAGGGCGGCACCCAACATTCCCAGTCCGAACAGCACGGTTCCACCGAGTCGGCCCAGGTATGGGGTCAGGGCATCGGCGATCTGCCCGACGGTTTGCAGCGACGCCGCACCGTGGTGGGTTCCGATCGTCGCCGCAACGGTCACCACCACCGCGATCATGATTAATTGAGTCAGCACCGCACCGACGGCGGTGTCCAGGCGGGCCTGGCGGATCGTGGCCACCGACAGGTGCTTATCGACCACGGCTCCTTGCTGGTAGAAAATCATCCACGGCATGATGACCGCGCCCACGTTCGCCGCGACCAGCAACAGGTAGGACGAGTTGCCCAGCGGCATCGACCGCAAGCCCGCCAGCAGCTGGTCCAGTTGCGGGCGAGCCATGACCATGGCCACCAGGAACGCCACTTCCGCTGCGCCGACGGCCAGGCCGATGCGTTCGACGCGCCGGTAGCTGCCGGTCAACGCCAAGGCCAGCAACATCACTGTGGCAATCGGGATGCTGACCCAGCGCGAGATCCCGAATAGCTCCCCGACCCCGGCAACCCCGACAAACTCGGTCAGCAGCGCGCCGATGGCCGATGCGAACAGGGTGAATGCCGAAAGCCACGCCCAACCGCGGCCGAATCGCTCCCGGATCAGCGCACCGTGCCCCTTGCCCGTGACGATCCCCAGCCGCACGGTCATCTCTTGGACGACATAGAGGATCGGCATCAAGATCAATTGCGGCAGCACCATCCGATAGCCCCATTGCGCCCCGGACTCGGCAGCGGTGATCAGCGAGCCCGCATCGGTGTCGGCCAACATCACCACCAGGCCCGGACCCCAGACCGCCAGCAGACCCCAGCGCAGCCATCCGCCGCGATGGACCCGCATCGATGCCTCAGGCCCGGTCGTATCCCGGACCTGCTCGTCGGATCTATCGGTCACGTCTCGAAAGCCCCTCAGTCGCAATAGCAGCCAAACAGCGCCATGCCTTCGAAACACTGCCAGCCAGTGTGCCCCGAGGACAACCCGAAACCCTCCGGCCCGTGCGGCACTTGGTCCCGGAGGATGACCCGCCCTGGGATCCGGACCGCGCCGTGACCCAGTATGTGACATGTGGAAGAAGCGACGCCGGCCCGGCAACTGCTGACCGACCGGGTGGCCGTGGTGACGGGCGGCGGCAGCGGTATCGGCGCGGCGACCTCGCGGCTATTCGCCCAACACGGCGCCCAGGTCGTCATCGCTGATATCGATGCGGAGCTTGCCCACCGCACCGTCGACGAAATCGGCGGTGCGGCTTGGGCAGTCGGCACCGACGTCCGCGATGCCGATCAGGTCAGCACGCTGGCTCAGCGCGTGCTCGATCGCTACGGCCGCGTCGACATCCTGGTGAACAACGTCGGCCACTGGTTGCGCCACCCCGGCAACTTCGTCGACACCGACCCGCAACTGTGGGATGAGCTGTATCGAGTGAACCTTCATCACGTCTTGCTGGCGACTCACGCCTTTCTGCCGGCGATGATCGAGCAACACGGCGGCGCGATTGTGAACGTCTCGTCGGTCGAAGGACTGCGCGGCTACCCGGAGGACCCGGTCTATGCAGCCTTCAAGGCCGCCGTCATCCATTTCACCCGCAGCCTTGCCGTCCAGGTAGGCAACCACGGGGTGCGGATCAATGCGATCGCCCCGGACGTCACCGAATCGCTACAGGTGCCCTACTCGCAGTGGCTATCCGATGCCGAACAGACGCAGTGGCCTGGTTGGGTTCCCGTTGGGCGGATGGGTGTCCCAGAAGATCAAGCCCGGGTGATCCTGTTCTTGGCCTGCGAACTCTCGGCGTTCGTCACCGGCCACACTATCCCGACAGATGGTGGCACCGCCGCGGCCGGCGGATGGTTCCGCTCGTCGCGCCGCCCCGACCGGGAATGGACGAACCGTCCCATCGCGCCCTGACGCCGCCTCGGGTGCACCGATCACCCGAAGAGCGGCTGGACATCGAAGAACGGCTGGATACTCACGTTGAAGTTGCCGGGACCCGCTGAAGCCATGACACCGTCGGTCAGACCAATGGCGAGGTTGAGGAAGCCGTTGAAGGCACTGGCCCCCGACCCACTACCGAACACGGTTGCGACATTGACGCTGGCCAGGCCGCCCGACTGGTCTCCGGCCAGGGCCGTGTTGTTGTCCCCGCCGACGGTCGCGATATTGGAGAGCCCGGTCCCGCCTGCGAAGACGTTCTGGTTATTGCTCCCGATGACCGTGGCCACGTTGCCGATATTGGCCACACCAAAGCCGGCGGCGGCGACATCGGTGTTACCGAAACCGATGGCCGTGGAGACGATGCCCAGATTGCCGGCCTGGTGTCCGCGCGCCGCGATCCCGGTGTTGCCATCCCCGACGGCCGTGGCGACACTGCCGATGGTGAGTCCGGTGCTGCTGGCCGCGACCGTATTGCCGCCACCGATGGCAGTCGCTGCGACGCCGATGTTGCCGCCCAGGCCGCCGGCATCCGCGGTGACTTCGGTGTTGCCGTCGCCGATGGCCGTGGCGGCGATAGCGATGTTGCCGCCCGCGCCCGAAGCGGTGGCCGAGACCGCGTTATCGGCGCCGACGGCGGTGGCCAGGCTGGCGATGTTGCCCACACCGGACGCCGACGCGGTGGCCGTATTGCCGCCACCGATGAAGGCGGTGGCCACGGTGGCGGTGTTGCCGAAGCCGTTCGCTGTGGCCGAGACCGCGTTGCCGTCGGAGAGCGCGGTGCCCAAGGTGGCGATGTTGCCCCCGATGCCCACCGCGCTGGCCTCGGTCGCCGTGTTATTGCTGCCGATCACGGTGGCCAGGGTCGCGATGTTGCCGCCGACACCACCAGACTGAGCCAACACGCCACTGTTGCCGTCGCCGTACACGCTGGCCAAGGTGGCGATGTTCTCCACGCCGAAGACGTCGGTGGTAACCGTGTTGTTGCTGCCGATCACGGTGGCAGCGCTGGGGACGTTGCCGAAGCCCACCACATTTGCCTTCACTGCGTTGCCATCACCGAACACGTTGGCCAGGGTCGCGATGTTGCCACCCACACCGCTCGCCGTGGCTTCCGCGGCGGTGTTGTCATTGCCGAACACGTTGGCCAAGGTGGCGATGTTGCCGCCGACCCCGCCGGCGTCGGCCACGACTCCGGTGTTGTTGTCACCGATCACGGTGCCCAACGTGGCGATGTTTTCCAGCCCGAACGTGCTGACCTTGACGCCGTTGCCGCTACCGAACACGGTGGCGGCGGTGGGCACATTGCCGACCCCGATGGAACCGGCCGTGGCCGCATTCGCATCGCCGAACACGTTGGCCAAGGTGGCGATGTTGCCGGTACCCACCGCGCTGGCCCCGGCGGCGGTGTTGTTATTGCCGATCACGTTGGCCAAGGTGGCGATGTTGCCGCCGACCCCGCCGGCGTCGGCCACGACTCCGGTGTTGTTGTCACCGATCACGGTGCCCAACGTGGCGATGTTTTCCAGCCCGAACGTGCTGACTGTCACGCCGTTGCCGCTACCGAACACGGTGGCGGCGGTGGGCACATTGCCGACCCCGATGGAACCGGCCGTGGCCGCATTCGCATCGCCGAACACGTTGGCCAAGGTGGCGATGTTGCCGGTACCCACCGCGCTGGCCGCGGCCGCGGTGTTGCCGTCGCCGATCACGTTGGCCAAGGTGGCGATGTTGCCGCCGACCCCGCCGGCGTCGGCCACAACGCCGGTGTTGTTGTCACCGAAGACGGTGCCCAACGTGGCGATGTTTTCCAGCCCGAACGAGTTGACCTTGACGCCGTTGCCGCTACCGAACACGGTGGCGGCGGTGGGCACATTGCCCGCACCAAACGCGGTGACGACGGCCGTGTTGCTGTCGCCGAACACGCTGGACAGGGTGGCGATATTGCCCCCGGCGCCGCCGGCCTCGGCACTGACCTGGGAGTTGCCGCTGCCGATCGCGGTGGCGACGGTGGCGATGTTGGCGCCAAGCCCCGGGGCGTTGGCGGTCAGACCGTTGTTGTCACCGATTGCGGTCGCCACCGTGGCGACATTCTCCAGACCGAATACGTTGATGTCAGCCGTGTTGTTGTTGCCGATCATGGTGGCGATGCTGGCGGTATTGCCCGCGCCAATCGATTTGACTGAGACAGCGTTGCCGTCGCCGAAGACAGTGGCCAGGGTCGCGATGTTGGCACCGCCGGGGCCGGCCTCGGCATGGACATTGGTGTTGCCCTCGCCGAAAGCGGTGGCGAAGGTGGCGATATTGCCACCGATGCCCGGCGTGCTGGCTGAGACGTTGTTGAAGTCTCCGTAGGAGGTCGCCACGGTGGCAATGTTCTCCACCCCAAACGAGCTGACGGTGGACGTGTTGCTGTCGCTGAACAACACCGTGGCCACGTTGGCGATATTGCCCGCACCAATCGCACTGGCCGAAGCCGTGTTGTTCTCACCAAACAACACCGTCGACACCGACGCGATATTGGCGCCCGCACCACCGGACTCCGCACTGACGGTATTGCCTTGCCCCCCAAGCGCAGTGGCCACCGTGGCGATGTTGGCACCAATGCCCGGCGCGGTAGCAGAGACATTGTTGTTGTCCCCGTAGGACGTAGCGATCGTCGCGATGTTCTCCACACCCAACGCACTGGCATTGGACGTGTTGTTATTGCTGAACAACACCGTCGCCACGTCCGCGATGTTGCCCGCACCCAGCCCACTGGCCGAAGCCGTGTTGTTGTCACCGAACAACACCGTGGCCACCTGAGCGATATTCGCCCCACCAGCACCGGCCTGAGCGCTCACCGTGTTGTCCTGACCACCCAACGCCGTGGCCACCGTGGCGATATTGCCACCCAGCCCCAACGAGTTGGTCGCCGTCACATTGTTGCCATCACCGTAGGAGGTCGCCACAGCGGCGATGTTCTCCACCCCAAACGAACTGGCATTCGACGTGTTGTTATCGCTGAACAACACCGTGGCCACGTTGGCGATATTGCCCGCACCAATCGCACTGGCCGAAGCCGTGTTGTTCTCACCAAACAACACCGTCGACACCGACGCGATATTGGCGCCCGCACCACCGGACTCCGCACTGACGGTATTGCCTTGCCCCCCAAGCGCAGTGGCCACCGTGGCGATGTTGGCACCAATGCCCGGCGCGGTAGCAGAGACATTGTTGTTGTCCCCGTAGGACGTAGCGATCGTCGCGATGTTCTCCACACCCAACGCACTGGCATTGGACGTGTTGTTATTGCTGAACAACACCGTCGCCACGTCCGCGATGTTGCCCGCACCCAGCCCACTGGCCGAAGCCGTGTTGTTGTCACCGAACAACACCGTGGCCACCTGAGCGATATTCGCCCCACCAGCACCGGCCTGAGCGCTCACCGTGTTGTCCTGACCACCCAACGCCGTGGCCACCGTGGCGATATTGCCACCCAGCCCCAACGAGTTGGTCGCCGTCACATTGTTGCCATCACCGTAGGAGGTCGCCACAGCGGCGATGTTCTCCACCCCAAACGAACTGGCATTCGACGTGTTGTTATCGCTGAACAACACCGTGGCCACGTTGGCGATATTGCCCGCACCAATCGCACTGGCCGAAGCCGTGTTGTTCTCACCAAACAACACCGTCGACACCGACGCGATATTGGCGCCCGCACCACCGGACTCCGCACTGACGGTATTGCCTTGCCCCCCAAGCGCAGTGGCCACCGTGGCGATGTTGGCACCAATGCCCGGCGCGGTAGCAGAGACATTGTTGTTGTCCCCGTAGGACGTAGCGATCGTCGCGATGTTCTCCACACCCAACGCACTGGCATTGGACGTGTTGTTATTGCTGAACAACACCGTCGCCACGTCCGCGATGTTGCCCGCACCCAGCCCACTGGCCGAAGCCGTGTTGTTGTCACCGAACAACACCGTGGCCACCTGAGCGATATTCGCCCCACCAGCACCGGCCTGAGCGCTCACCGTGTTGTCCTGACCACCCAACGCCGTGGCCACCGTGGCGATATTGCCACCCAGCCCCAACGAGTTGGTCGCCGTCACATTGTTGCCATCACCGTAGGAGGTCGCCACAGCGGCGATGTTCTCCACCCCAAACGAACTGGCATTAGACGTGTTGTTATCGCTGAACAACACCGTGGCCACGTTGGCGATATTGCCCGCACCAATCGCACTGGCCGAAGCCGTGTTGTTCTCACCAAACAACACCGTCGACACCGACGCGATATTGCCGCCTCCGGTGCCGGTTTCGGCGCTGACGGTATTGTTCTGGCCGCCCAAGGCGGTGGCGACGGTGGCGATGTTGCCGCCCAGACCCAACCCGTTGGTGGCCGAGACCGTGTTGTTGTCACCGATCGAGGTGGCCACGGTGCCAATGTTTTCCACGCCGATCGAGCTGGCGGAGATCGTGTTGTTGTTGCTGAACAACGCGCTGGAAACGTTGCCGATATTGCCCGCACCGAAGGCGCTCGCCGTGACGTTGTTTTCGTTGCCGAACGCGGTGGCGACGGTGCCGAGGTTGCCGCCCGCGCCGCTGGCGTCGGCGCTGACCTGGCTGTTGCTGTTGCCGAAGGCCGTCGCGATGTTGCCGATATTGCCGCCCACGCCAACACCGCTGGCACCGACTCCATTGTCGTTGCCACCCGCGGTCGCCACGGTGGCGATGTTTTCCAAGCCGACTACGTTGGCATTGATGGTGTTGTTGTTGCCCAACGCGGTGGCCGCAGTCGCGAGGTTGCCCGCACCCAAGACGTTCGCCGTGACCGTGGGGTTGTTGTTGCCGAACGCGGTGGCCAAGACGGCGACGTTCTCGGCGCCGCTGGCTTCGGCCGCAACCGTGGTGTTGCCGCTGCCGCCCGCGGTGGCCACCGTCGCGATGTTGTTCAAGCCGAAGGAAGTGGCTTTGACTCCATTGTTGTCGCCGAACAACGCGCTGGCGACGGTGCCGATGTGACCGGCGCCGGTGGCGTCGGCATAAAGCGTGTTGTTGTTCCCGATCAACGAAATGGCGCCGGTACCGAGAGTGCCGCCCACGCCGGTGGCGTTGGCTATGGCCGAGTTGTTGTTGCCGAGTGCCGCTGCCACCAGGATTTCATTGGCGCCCACGCCGCCGGCGTTGGCCATCACATTGCTGTTGCCAGAGCCGGCGGCGGTGGCAACTATGGCGTTGTTTTCCACACCGAACGCGTTGGCAGAAACTCCGGAGTTGTCGCTGCCGAACACGGCCGACACCACACCGGTGTTTTCCACACCATTGACGATCGCCGAGACGTCGGTGTTGTTATTGCCGAACGCGGCCGCAACGGTGGCGTTGTTCTCCACCCCGTTGGCGATCGCGGTCACCGAGTTGTTGTTGCCGAACGCCGCGGCCACCGTGCCGATATTGGCGACGCCGATGGAGCTGGCGTTGACCGTGTTGCCGTCGCCGAACGCGAGCGCACCGGTGCCGATGTTGATTCCGCCGGTCGCGCTGGCCGAGCTATTGGCGCCGCCGACCCCGGCAATGTTGAGCACGCCACCGGTGGCGGAGGCGCTGCTACCGCTTCCGAAGGCGAAGGCGATATCGGCCACGCCGGCATCGGCCGAGCTGTTCGCACCCGAGGCGATCGCCACCCCGCCGAACGTCGTGGTCGCATTCGCGGTACCGGTCTTCACCAGTTGCAGACCAAAGATAGAGAGGCTGAAGTCGGCATCCGCGGCGGGCAGGGCCAGCGCCTGCTGCCACGGAGCCAACTGCTGCGCTATCGCCGAGACTCCTGCGTGATAGCCCGCCATCACGGCCACATCCTGGGCCCACAGCTGTTCGTAGACGGCCTCGGTCGCCGCGATCGCTGGTGCGTTCTGACCGAAGAGGTTGGAGATCACCAGCGCCACCAGCTCGTTGCGGTTGGCTGCCACCATTGCTGGATGCACGATCGCGGCCTGTGCGGCCTCGAACACCGCCGCCGCCGCCGTCGCCCGCCCCGCCGTGCCCGCGGCTTGGGCCGCCGCCGCGCTCAACCAGCTCGCATAGGGTGCGGCTACGGCTGACATCGCTGCCGAAGCCGGCCCCTGCCATGCTCCACTCGCCAGGCCGGCCGTGACCGACGAGAACGAAGACGCCGCGACCTGCAGCTCGTCAGCCAGGCTCCCCCACGCTGCTGCCGCCTCCAGCATCGATGTGGGCCCGGCGCCGGCAAACAGTCGTAGTGAGTTGATCTCTGGCGGCAACACTGAAAAATTCATTGCATCCGTCCGTTCCCGTTCACAGCACCTGCGCTGTCGCCCACCACCACGTACCTACGACCGCTATCGCCTGACCCGCCCGGCCAACCGTGCACACCTAGCCGGAGCCCGCCTCGCGTGCCAACTCACGGCTTCACCCACACCGGCGCCACATCGCCGATGGGCCGCTGAGCGTGACCCCGCATCATTGCGTGCCTCCGCCCGCGACAGGCAGGCCGCTGATCCGGTCGAATCAAGCAACTTGGCAGCAAAAACATATCTGGCAACGGCGGAAAAATATCCCTGTTTGGAAG
The DNA here is from genome assembly GCF_003391395.1 of Mycobacterium marinum. Lineage (NCBI taxonomy): Bacteria > Bacillati > Actinomycetota > Actinomycetes > Mycobacteriales > Mycobacteriaceae > Mycobacterium > Mycobacterium marinum. The sequence goes on along the minus strand of NZ_CP024190.1, from coordinate 2,978,549 downwards.
AAATCCCCGCATGAATTCTGAATGCCGAGAGAACTCCGCATACCGCAGTCCGGATGGCATCGGCCCGGGAAATGCACTTCACCGCCGCCCCGAAACGCGAAAATAACTCGCATTCAGCATCTTTCGATACGGTCAGAGGCCTCCCGAAGCCCTGTTGAGAGTTTGTGCCGGCAATATTTGTCTCAATCGGCCTGGACCATCCCTGTCGAGGTCGTCGAAACCGCGATCCGGCGACTGCCAGCTTGATGGCGTCGCACTTCGAGGGGCACGATAGCCGGATGGTTGCAAAACTCTCAGCAGCAGACTTGCCCGAGTCACAGACGACGACGCCGGCTAGATGACCGAAACCAGCGCATCTCGCGTCGCGGTCTATTTCGACTTCGACAACATCGTGATCTCGCGCTACGAGCAAGTCCACGGCCGAAACACGTTCCACCGGGACAAGTCCAAGGGCCTGGAACAAGAACGATTGCAGCTGGCGACCGTCGATTTGGGTGCGATCATCGACTTCGCCTCCTCGTTCGGCACCCTGGTCCTCACCCGTGCCTACGCGGACTGGTCCGCCGACGTCAATGCTGGCTATCACGGCCAGTTGGTGGGCCGCGCGGTTGACCTGGTCCAACTGTTCCCAGCCGCCTCCTATGGCAAGAACGGGGCCGACATTCGACTAGCCGTCGATGCGGTCGAGGACATGTTTCGGCTACCCGATCTGACGCACGTGGTGATCGTTGGCGGCGACTCGGATTACATCGCTCTTGCCCAGCGCTGCAAGCGCTTAGGACGCTACGTCGTGGGGATCGGCGTGGCGGGCGCCAGCAGCGGGTCGCTGGCCGCCGCCTGCGACGAGTTCGTCACCTACGACGCCCTTCCCGGGATACCTACCCTGCCCGCACCCGCGGCCAAGAAGCGCAGCCGTCGGTCGAACGCCGCCGATCGCGACGAGCCGACACCACTGGACGCACAAACCGCCGCCACCGGGCTGCTCGAGCGCGCCCTTCGCATCGGGCAGGAGAAGGACGATGCCGAATGGCTGCACAATTCTGCGGTCAAGGCGCAGATGAAGCGAATGGATCCATCGTTCAGCGAAAAATCTCTCGGCTTCAAGTCATTCAGCGATTTCCTGCGCTCCCGCAGCGACCTGGTGGATCTCGACGAAAGCAGCACCACGCGACTGGTTCGACTCCACATCGAGGCCGATTCCTAACGGGTGCCCAGCACGTACGCCTCGCGCGGAGTTCCGGGTGCAAAACCGCTCCGCCGCCGGCCATGTTGTGGCCGGACAAGTCGCGGGGCAACAATGCCGGCGAAGAAGGGCCGAGATTGCGAACGAGAGCATTCCCACGCCTCCGTCAAATCGCAGCGCACACCGAGGTGAATAGGATCAATGCGATGATCGCGACACATTCGGTCATCGCCAGGACGACCCGAATAACGCCAGGTAGACGGGGACTCGGCGAGACGTTGACGCCCGCGGATCTGGACCGGCGATCGCCCGTGCGGGCCGAACTCCAGCGCACAATCTCAGCGATACAACGCTGCGACCGCATGCTGGAACTAGAACCGAATACCGCCGCGATGCCGGCTGCTGCGTCGGATATTATCGGCCACAATCGATCACTTGCTTCGCATGCAATTGTCGGATCCACAGACCGGCATTCATGCAGATACCAAGGACCGCTCGGATGTGACAGCTAGACGATTTCCGCTCAATGTGGCTGTGTGTCCCACGGTAACGGACGTTGGGCAGCCAAGCGCCTCCGCGATGCCTGCGAACTGGGTCTCACGCAGTTCTCGCTCTACGGTGGCCTACCGCACAACGTGCTTGACGCGATCGATCGCGCCGAGGCCGCAACAGCCCACAACGACCGCATGACGCTGTTCGTCGTGCTCAACTATGGCGGCCGCCAGGAGGTGCTAGATGCCGCAGAGCGCTAGACCGGCGGTGGCGTGGAGGCGTTCCACCGGCTGCTCTACGCGCCCGAGATGCAAGATCCGGACCTCGTCATCCGGATCGGGGGGACCGCCGACTGTCCAGCGGCTTTCTCTGGCAATCGGCCTACTCCGAACTGTTGTTCCTCGATGAACTGTGGCCGGATTTCACTCGCGAGCACCTGGAGAACGCGCTCGTCGAGTTCGGAAAGCGCGTCCGCACGCCAGGAACCGCACACCGCGAGCAGAGCGCCTCAACGCCCGACGCTCAAGCGGAGCCCGGCCCGTAGCCGCCTGCCGCCACACCAACGGCCGGCGCAGGCTTCTCACCCGCACGCGGGCAGAAACCGCCCCGACACCGATTGCTACTCCACCGAGGTGCGACTCACCGGGGCATCAATAGAACGTGTTACAGTTCGCCCGGCGGTGACGCGACACCGGCTGGCCGGCGCAGTCCGTCACACGCCGGCAGGCGGTCGGTGAAAAGTGGAGCAGCCGAAGTGAATTGCCCATCATGCAGGCGCGCGTTGATGCGTGCCAACGGCTTCGCCCGCCAATGACCACCTCCAAACGACGATCATTGACGATCATCAGCGGCGCCTACGTCGTCGCAGGCGGGGTGGGCGCCGCCTGGCTGGCGTGGGGGCCGACCACCGGACGGCTATGGCTGGACACGTTGGCGGCCGACGTGCTCGCCACCCTGGTGGTGTTCGCCTTCAGCCGCGCCTACCGCAACTCGAGCTTCTATGACGCGTACTGGAGTGTCGTCCCACCGCTGCTGGCGCTGTATTGGTGGGCTCACGCTGGATCGTCGGCTGATCGATTGCGCTGCTGGCTGATCACCATCGTGATCTGGGTGTGGGCGGTGCGCCTGACGGCGAACTGGGTCCGCGGATTTGCGGGGCTACCCCACGAGGACTGGCGCTACCCCCTGCTGCGGCAGCGTGCTGGCCGCTGGGAATTCGTCGGCGATCTGGTGGCGATACACCTCATACCCACCGTGCAAGTATTCGCGGGCATGTTGCCCGCCTATGTCAGCATCACCCGCGCCGGCCCCGGCGTTCGCTGGCTGACAATCGTCGCCTTCGCGGTGGGTCTGGCAGCGGTGGCCTTCGAATTCCTGGCGGACCGTCAACTGCACGCATTCGTCCGCGACCGGCGCCCCGGTGCGGTCATGGACCATGGGTTGTGGAGTTGGTCGAGGCATCCCAACTACTTCGGGGAATTCGGCTTTTGGTTTGCTTTGGCCTTGTTCGGCGTGTCCGCTTCCCCATCGGACGCGTGGTGGTTGTTCGCCGGTGCGGGCGCGATGCTTGCCATGTTCCTGGGCGCCAGCATTCCGATGATGGAAACGCGCAATCTGCAACGGCGCCCGCAATATCGCGACGTAGTCGATCGAGTGCCGCGCTTTGTGCCCAGACCGCCCCGGCGATCGATGAGATGAACCGCAAGCGCATTGTCGTCGCCGGGCTCGGTGATGTGGGAGTGCTGATCGCCATCCGGCTGTCCCGCCATTATGACGTGGTGGGGATCTCGGCCAAACCCGCCCTGGTGAGCGGCCAGGAGCTCGGCGTGCGGCTCACCCGCCCGCAGGATTGGGCCCGCGACTACTGGATTGCGTTCGACAAGTTCCGGCGTCTGGACCGGGTACACACGATCCAGGCCGAACTGACCGGCGTCGACCTTGCCGCCAGATCCGTATTGGTCCGCTGCGATGATGGCACGACATTCGCCGAAGCCTATGACGCCCTGGTGATCTCGACCGGGGTCAGCAACGGCTTCTGGCGTCGGCCGACATTGCAGTCGCCGGCCGACATCGGCGCCGAGCTGCAGGCCGCACACCACAGGTTGGCCGCCGCCGCATCGGTGATCGTCATCGGCGGCGGCGCGGCGGCGGTGAGCAGCGCCGTCAACATGGCAACCACCTGGCCAGACAAGCGGATTGACCTCTTTTTCCCGGGAGAACGCCCGTTGACGGCCTATCATCCCCGGGCCTGGCAGCGCATCCGCGGCCGGCTGACCGGACTGGGCGTGGGTCTTCATCCCGGCCACCGCGCGGTGACCCCCGACGGGTTCACCGGCGATGAGATCACCAATGCACCGGTGCGGTGGACCACCGGACAACCCGAGGCCCACGCCGATGCCGTGCTGTGGGCGATCGGGAAGGTACGACCCAACACCGGCTGGCTGCCCGAGCAGCTACTCGATGATCATGGTTTCGTCCGCGTGACCCCGCAGTTGCGGGTCCCCGGCCGGCGCGACGTATTCGCGGTCGGCGACGTGGCTGCCAGCGATCCGCTGCGCAGCTCGGCACGAAATCGCGGCGATGCCTTGGTGGCGAACAACATTCGCGCCGAGTTCACCGGAAAACCGCTGCGCTCGTATCGGGCGCCGCGGCGGCGCTGGGGTTCGCTATTGGGCATCCAGCCCGACGGGCTGGAAGTCTTTCTGCCCAGCGGCCATTCGCTGCGCCTTCCGTCCTGGTCGGTGCACCGGGTGGTGATGCCGGTTGTGGTCCGTTGGGGCATGTACCGGGGAGTGCGCAAGAACCGCCCGTTGACCTGATCCCCCTGCTATGCCAGTTCCGTGTGCATCAACATCACGTTGTATGCCGACCACAACGACAGGTTGAAGTACACATCCTTGCCGGTGGACCACGGGTGCATCATCGGTGCGTAGATGCCGCCGGGCATCTGCCACGACGAGACTAGCATCTGCTCCGGGCTCCAGGGGCCTTGCGGAGTCGGGGCGGTGCGAGCCACCACGTCGTTGCCACCGTTGGTGTACATCACCAGGTACTGCTTGAGGTAGGTGTTGTATTGAGCCGACATTTCACCCACCGGGCCCGGGATGACCGGTGTGGCCGCACCCGGCTTTCCCGCCACCCACGAATTCGAATCACCGTTCCAATATTGGTATTTGGTGAGATCGGGCACGAAACGCTGCGGGACGCGCGCCAGGTAGGCCGAACCGCCACGCCCCGGTGGGGTGCCAAACGAGTAGAGGTAGCCATCGTTGGCCTTGACGAATGCCCCCATCTGGAAGTTCTCATTGCCCGGGACGAACCGCACTCGTCCGCTATCGGGCCCGGACGCGCGGATGGTCCCCGGGAAAACTCCCCAGTTCTGGCCATTGTCTTTGGAAACCGCGATGCCCGAGTAGTTCGTCGTCCACTCACCGTCGCGGCCCCAGTCCCGGATGGACATGAAGCTGACATATTGGGTCTTGCCCACGGCGATGCCTGACGTCGGAATGATCCCCGTCTCGTCTGGCGCCCACTTGATGCTGCTGATGATCTGCTTGGAAAAGCCCGGCTGGCTGATCGGCGAACCGGAGTACCGGTTGACTGGATCGCCGGGAGTCACGTGCAGTCCGTCGGCCAGGTTACGGTCCTGACTGCGGAACAGCGTGTTGTATCGCCATTGATGCTCGCGGACAGCGCAATAGCCAAAGGTGTCACCGAAGGCCATCAGCACCTGATGGTTGGCGGGATCGCCGTTATCCCACAGGATGCCCAGATCGGTGCCAGAGATGCCGAATCGCTCGAGGGTCTTGTTGGGGCTGTCCGGTCCGGTCACCCATTCCGCCAGCGACGTCGTCGCACCGCCAAGTGCCCCACCGGCATCCGACCCATCAGGAGGTGGCGGCGGGGCCGGGGCCGGGATGGGCGCCGCATCGGGAGCGATCTGGGTGGCATTGGGAGCCTGGTTGGCCGGGTTGGGCGGCGCCGGCGCCGGTACCGCAGCCTGCTGTTGCACCGGTGCGGAGCGCCGAGCACCCGGATTGAGCAGTCGTGACAAGGGGCCCAGCTTGGGCAGGGGCGCACGCTCGTTGGCGCCCCGCGGCCGCAGCCCCCGCGTCATCGGGCCGAGGGTCTTCGATGACGGCGCGGTCACCACCGCGTTCGCCGGTGGCGGCGCATTCGCTGCATCGCCGCTGCAGGGCACGGCGGAAGCCATGGGCGCGAGACCCACCGCACCGATGAACCCGAATGCGGCCGCCGACGCCACCGATAACGACACGAGTCGATGAATCGTCGACATGTAACACCTTCCAGCGCCCGAACATCACGTTGACGTCCGCAGTAGGCTGAAGTGACGATAGTGATCTATGGGGCTTTTGTGATCATCGATCCCCCGATAGGTACCCGTCTGTAACCGTGTCGCAACGCATTTGCTCCACTCCCCGACGCCGGCCCTGGTCGGATGCGATCACGACCGGCCCGGCCCATCTGGTCGCGGTGGCGCCGCCGTCGCGGCTACTTCCCGAAGCCGGCGTCGCGCAATGCCTGGGCCATGGAGCTTCCGGATGAGCTGCTATCCCGGCGACCAGCCCCCTTGGCATGGTGCGGATTTCGCTGGTCACGCCGGAGTTTGCTGTCAGCGCCGCCACGGGGCTTCGGGGCGCGGTCGGCGCGGTTGGCCCGGTCACGCTGGGGCTCGTCGTTCAGCCGCAGGCTCAGCCCGATGCGCTGGCGCTCCACGTCCACGTCGACGACCTTGACCCGCACCACCTGTCCGGACCGCACGACCTCGTGCGGATCGGACACGAAGCGCTCAGCCATCGCCGAGACATGCACCAAGCCATCCTGGTGCACACCGACGTCCACAAAAGCCCCGAACGCGGCGACGTTGGTCACCACACCCTCGAGAACCATGCCCACCTTGAGATCGGCCACCTTCTCGACACCGGCGGCAAATGTGGCGGTGATGAAGGCCGGTCGCGGATCGCGCCCCGGCTTTTCGAGTTCGGCGAGGATGTCGGTCACGGTCGGGACGCCAAATCGGTCATCGGCGAAATCCGCTGGCCGCAGTGATCGCAACGACCGTTCGTCGCCGATGATCTCGGCCAGCGCAACCCCGGTGCGGTCCAGAATGCGCCGGACGACGGGGTAAGCCTCGGGATGAACCCCGGAAGCATCGAGGGGATCTTCGCCGTCGCGGATCCGAAGAAAGCCGGCGCATTGCTCGAAGGCTTTCGGGCCCAGCCGCGGAACCTCCAGCAGCGCGCGGCGGTTATGGAACGGACCGGTGTTGTCGCGGTAGGCCACGATGGCCTCGGCCAAGGATTCGGAGACCCCGGACACCCGCGCCAGCAGCGGCACCGACGCCGTGTTGAGGTCGACGCCCACCGCATTGACCGCGTCCTCGACCACGGCGTCAAGGCTGCGCGCGAGAATCCCCGGCGTCACGTCGTGTTGATACTGGCCCACCCCGATCGACTTCGGCTCGATCTTCACCAATTCGGCCAGCGGGTCCTGCAGCCGCCGGGCGATCGACACCGCACCCCGCAGGGTGACATCCAGTTCGGGTAGCTCGTGAGCCGCATAGGCCGACGCCGAATACACCGACGCCCCGGCCTCACTCACCACGGCCTTGGCCGGTGGTGTCGCCCCGGCACCACGGATGTCGCTGATCAGTTCGGTCGCCAGGGCATCCGTCTCGCGCGAGGCGGTGCCGTTGCCGATGGCGATCAGGTCGACCCGGTGCCGGGCGATCAGCGCGGCCAGGGTCGCCTTGGCCGTGTCCCACTGCCGCTGCGGCTGGTGCGGATAAATGGCACAGGTGTCCACCACTTTGCCGGTCCCGTCGACGACGGCCACTTTCACGCCCGTCCGGAAGCCGGGATCAAGGCCGAGGGTCGTTCGTGCGCCAGCCGGGGCGGCGAGCAGCAGGTCCTTGAGGTTCTTCGCGAAGACCGAGACGGCGTCCACCTCGGCGCGCTGTCGCAGTCGGACCCGCGCGTCGATGGTCGCCGACGAGATCAGCCGGATGCGCCACGCGAAACTCACCGTGGCGGCCAGCCACGGGGTCGCCGCGGCCTTTGCGGATAGGTCGATGTCCAGGGTTGCCGCGACCATCGCCTCATACGGGCTGTCCTCGCCACAGTCGAAATTGAGTGAAAGGACCTTTTCCTTTTCGCCGCGTAGCACCGCGAGCACCCGATGTGACGGCATGGTGTGTAGCGGCTCGGAAAACTCGAAGTAATCCCGAAATTTCTGGGCCGCAGCGGTCGTGACGACGTCGGCGGACCAGGGAGCCGTCTGCAGCGAAGCGTCCGACCAAAACTTCTCGCGAATCGCGCCGACCAGCTCGGCGTCCTCGGCGGCCCGCTCGACCAGAATGTGCCGCGCCCCCTCCAGGGCCGCCGCGGCGTCGGCGACGTCGTCGCTGATGAACTCCGCGGCCGCGGACTCCGGGGCCAGCGTCGGGTCCGACAGCAGCCGGTCCGCCAGGGGCTCCAGACCGGCCTCACGAGCGATCTGGGCCTTGGTCCGGCGCTTGGGCTTGTAGGGCAGGTAGATGTCCTCGACCCGCGCCTTGGTGTCGGCGGCCATCAGGGTGGCCCGCAGCTCGTCGGTCAGCTTGCCTTGTTCCTCGATGGAGGCCAGCACCGCGGCGCGGCGCTCGTCAAGCTCCCGCAGGTAGCGCAGGCGCTCCTCGAGGGTGCGCAGTTGCCCATCATCGAGGCTGCCGGTCGCCTCCTTGCGATAGCGGGCGATGAACGGGACGGTTGCGCCGTCATCGAGCAACCTGACAGCGGCGACCACCTGGGCCTCCGCGATGGCCAGTTCCTCAGCGAGACGGGCGTTTACAGACTTGGTGGCGACGCTTGGATTCACGCGGATGGACCCTACCGAAGCCGTGCGACACCGCCCGGCAACCGGGCATGGCGCGCCGCGCGCCGACCCTCAACCGCGCCGATTGCGCAGGCCCGACGGCCGCCCCGCCAGCCCGAGCGGCGCGCGCGATGGCATCGTGCTGTACACGGCGGCCCATACCGAGCGCTCCAGAAAGCTGTCGGCAATGAATAGCAGCTCATCGCCGGGTTCGAGCGTGTCATCGGGCTGCGGCACCCGCACCGCATCACCGCGCAGCACGCTGACCAGCGCCGTGTTGCTGGGCAGTTCCAACTCCGATACCCGCTTACCGACCAGCGGATTGTCGCTGGGCAGGGTCAGTTTGGTCAGCGCCGCCAGGCCCTCACGCAGCCCCATCATGCGAACCAGGTGGCCCACATCGATGGCCCCCTCGATCCCGGCGACCATGGCACCCGGGGTCGACACCGCCACGTCGATGCCCCAGGCCTGGCCGAACAACCACTCGTTGCGGAGGTCGTTGATCCGCGCCACTACTCTGGGCACTCCGAATTCGGTCTTGGCCAGCAAACCCACCACCAGATTGGCCTTGTCGTCTCCGGTGGCGGCGATCACCACGTCGCAGGTCTGCGCACCCGCCTCCTGCAAGGTCGACAACTCACACGCATCACCGTGTAGCCAATCCGCCGCGGGAACCGAATTCGGCTCGAAGTCGTCGCGTTCGCGTTCTATCAACAGCACCTTGTGGCCGCCGTCGAGCAGCTCCTGGGCAACCGAACGACCGACTTTTCCCGCACCCGCAATCCCGACCCGCATCCTTACAACCGGCACCTAGCCATCTTGTCGTATCCGGGCCGAGACCTTCACCCGGTACACACCGAGCGGCCTGCGGCTTCGACTAGCTGGTATCTATGTACTGGCAACACACCTGTGTCGCTGCTAGGTCGCCGCCTGCTCGCAACCCCAACCGGGCGTAGCGCGCTCAGCGACGCATAACCATGCAAAACGACGAAATCCGACGCAGAACCAACACGCCGCCGAGACACATCGGGACGGGAACAATGAGCTTGCAGCAGCTGTACCTGGCCATGCTGATCGGCGGCTTCGTGCTGCTGGCCAGCATCGCCGGTACCCGGCTGGCAACGCGGGTGGGTTTTCCCAGCATGCTGCTGTTCCTGCTGGTCGGCGTCATCGTGGGCGAGGATGGGTTCGGACTGCGGTTCGACGATGTGGAACTCGCCCGAAACATGGGCACGGCCGCGCTGGCACTGATCCTGGTCGAGGGCGGTTTGACCACCCGATTCAGCGATATCCGCAAAGTCCTGGCGCCGGCGGCCACGCTGGCCACCGTCGGGGTGATGGTCAGCATGGTCGTGACCGCGCTCGGGGTGCACCTGGTACTGGGCGTCAGCTGGCAGGCCGCGCTGTTATTGGGGGCCATCGTTTCCTCGACCGACGCCGCGGCGGTGTTCTCGGTCTTGCGAGTCCTGCCCCTGCCCCGGCGAGTGGCCGGACTGCTCGAGGCCGAATCCGGCTTCAACGACGCGCCCGCGGTGATTTTGGTGCTCATGTTCAGTGAGGTGCCCTTCGCGTTCAAGCCAGCAGCCGCCCTCGAAGCCCTGGTCTTCGAATTGGTCGTCGGGGCCGCGATCGGACTGGCAATCGGATATCTCGGCGCGTTCACGTTGCGGCGCATCGCGCTGCCCGCCTCGGGCCTGTACCCGATTGCCACGTTTGGGCTGGGGCTGGTCGCGTTCGCGGCCGCCGGCGAGAGCCATGCCAGCGGATTCATCGCCGCATACCTGGCCGCGGTGGTGTTGGCCAACACCGGACTGCCGCACCGCTCGGCCACCCGGTCGTTCGCCGAAGGAGTCGGCTGGCTGGCGCAGATCGGCCTGTTCGTGCTGCTCGGGCTGCTGGTCGAACCGATCGAGGTGATCCACGACCTGATCGCGGCGATCGTCGTCGGTCTGCTGTTGTTGCTGGTCGCCCGACCACTGTCGGTCGTGCTCTCGCTGTCCGGCTTTCGCATCCCGTGGCGCGACCAGGTCTTTTTATCCTGGGCCGGGCTGCGTGGAGCGGTTCCTATCGTGTTGGCCACCTTTCCGATCGTCGCGGGCGTTCCCGACAGCTACCGCCTGCTCAACATCGTGTTCATGCTGGTCGTGGTGTTCACCCTGGTACAGGGCCCGAGCCTGCGCCCGATCGCTCATCTGCTAGGGCTGATATCGCGCGAAGCCACCCGGGAGATCCAGGTCGAAGCGGCGCCGTTGGACGTGCTCGACGCGGAGCTGGTGACGATGACCGTGCAACCGCCGTCGCGGCTGCACAACGTCACCGTGCTCGAACTGCGGCTCCCCGATCCAGCCGTGATCACCCTGATCATCCGGAAAGGGCACACGTTCGTGCCAATGCCCGACACACGGATCCAGCGTGGCGACGAACTGCTCATCGTGACGACCAGCAAGACCCGCGCCGCAGCCGAATCCCGGCTTCGTGCCGTGAGCCGGCGGGGCAAACTCGCGTACTGGTTCGACGAGTACGGCGAGCCGGACTGACCGCGCGGCCTAGCCGACCCGATGCGGCACCGCCGCCGGTGCACGCTCAGCCTCGCCCGCCCCGGACGGCGGGCCCGTGATGGCCCGCGCCGCCACCAACGCCACCAGGAAACACCCCAGCGATGCCCACCCGGGCGCGCCGCTGAGCCCGTTCTTGGCCACCAACAGCAGGGCGACACCGGCGCCACACACCAGCAAACCGGCGGCGCTGGCACGGGCACCGACGGCACGCACCGGTTCGTCCCACCAAGGCAGCCGGCGATGTTCGAGCGGAGACAGCAGCCAAAACGTCGCCGCCATGACGAGGGTGAACACCACGGCGCGCAGCGCCAGCAGGCCCCAGAACCAGGGTGTGTGCACGTCGAAAGCGTCCAGCCCGACCGCATGCAACACAAAGGCGGCCACAGCGATGGCCGGGATATGCCACAAGTACAGCGTCATGGCTCCCCCATTGCCCATCGCGACCAGCTGCCAGACCCGCGGCCGTGCCGCCCAGCGCCGGATGACTGCCGCGGCCGCAACGAACGCGCAGGACATCCAGGTGCAGTGCAGCGCGAGCAGCAGTGTCGGTGGCGCCACGTTCGACATCCGGTCGGCTCCGGTCACGACCAGCGACACGTCGTAGACGCCGGTGCCTGCCAGGCGCAGCTGTGCGGCGAACGCGGCGACGGCGGCGACCAGGGCTGCGCGCGGGCCGATCAGCCGGCGCGCGTAGCCCACACCGAGCGCCACGGGGATCAGCCACACGATCAAGAAATTTGCGGCCCCCGATTCGACGGTGCCCACCGCCAAACGAATCTGATCTACCGCGGCGGCCAGCACCAGCAGGGTCACCGAGACGGCGGCGATCCCATACCCCGTCCGCAGTCGCGTCAAGGCGGGCACGAAGGCAAGGACCACCAGATAGACACCGAGGAACCACAACAGCGCGACGCATTCTCGCCCGAGTCCGGCCGCGGACTGCGCACCCAGCGTCGCGCGCACCACAACCAGGGCACCCGTCCACGCCGCGAGATACCAGAACACCGGCCGACACAGCCGCTGCGCCCGAGTCAATAGCCAGGCGCCCCAGGGCACGGCGGGCTCGGTCGGATGCCAACCGTATGCGCCCGCCGCGCCGCCGGCCAGGAAGAACAACGGCATGACTTGAACCAGCCAGGTCAACGGGGTCAACGCTGGAAGCTCGCCGAGCAGGTTGCCGATGCGCACCCCATGGGAGTCGATGGTGGCCAGCAGCAGCGCGCAGTGCCCGAACATCACCACCACCAGGGCGCTCAGTCGTGCGACGTCGACAGCACGGTCCCGCCCGGGCGGGGTGGACCTGGCGAGCGCGGCGGGGTCAGGGGTAAGCGACTTTTTTCGCATGCAACCAAGCATGCGTAGCCGCGGGCCGGGGCGAATGAGTAGGACTACGCGTTTCCCGAGGTGCTGGAACTATCCGATCAGCTTGCTCAGCCAGCTCGGATTCTGCAGATCGATGGACTTGCTCCCGTCCCAGACGAAGGGCGTCCCGCTGGCGTTCAGTTCGGACAACGTCGCATCAGCGGCCGCCGCCTTGGTTCGGGCGGTACCCATGTCGTTTCCCGCTTTGATGCAGCTGGTCGCGGTGCCGTTGGCGCCGACGGTTTGCGCCAGATGGGCCAGTTCGGCGTCGGTGCGATCTGATGCGGCGCCCTCCTGGGGCTGAAAGTCGCTGGCGAACAGGGCGGCATAGAAGTCGGTGTAGACCTTGGGATCGTCCTGAGCCGCGACGCAGTAGCTGGCCGCCACCGCTCGAGTCGAGTACGTCTTGGTGTGCGACTGTTCGTCGAGGAAGTTGAGCAGGTGATAACGCACCGCCAGCTTCTTGTTGGCCACCGCCGCGTCGATGTCGCTGGCATATGACCTGATGAACGCACCGCAGGGCGGGCAGATGGGCTCATTGAAGATGTCGATGGTGGTTGTCGCCGCGGAGCTGCCGATGAACACGCCGTCATTGAGCACCCGAAGCTGCACCGCATCTGGCGGCGGCGGAGGCGGGGCGCTTGCCGTCGGCGGCCCCGGCGAGCGCCAAGGGTGCGCAATGACTACACCCAGCACACCCGCGATGACCACCACCACGGCGACGGCCGCGGCGATCCAGGGCCAGGTCTTGGCCGCACCGGTGGGCTGCGGCGGCGGTTGCCCCCAGGGCGGCGCACCGGTGGTTCCGGTGTGTCCCACGCCCCAGCCTGGAACGCCGGCCCACGGCGTCGGCACGGGTGCGCTGGGTGCAACCGGCGTGCCGGGAACCGACGGCGCCGGCCATCCGGTGCTTGGCGCGGACCCGGGAACCGGCACCGCCGGCGAGCTGGGCGCAAAACCGCCGGGCGGGGTACTCGCGAATCCGGCTGGCAGCTGTGCCACCTGGCTGCGCTGCAAGATGTCGGTGGCCCGATCCTGGTCGGGTGTGGCCAGCGCCGCGTAGGCGGCCTCGGACAGGTCCCCGCAGGTGGCATACCGGTCCGCCGGGTCCTTGGCCATGCCACGGGCGATCACGTTGTCGAAACCCGCCGGAATGCCCGGTCGCGCGGCGCTCGGCCGTGGAATCGGCTGGCTGAGGTGCGCGCCCATCACGCTGAGCTGGTCACCTCGATAGGGCGGAGAGCCCGTCAAACACTCGTACAGCACACACGCCAGCGCATAGATGTCGGCCCGGTAGGTCACATCCCCGCTGCTGAATCTTTCGGGGGCCATGTAGTAGAGCGTTCCCACGGTGTTGCCCAGTTGGGTGAGCTTCTCGTCCGAGGTAGCGCTGGCGATGCCGAAATCCACGAGATAGGCGAAATCGTCGCGGCTGACCAGGATGTTTTCCGGTTTGACGTCACGGTGGGTCACCCCGGCGGCGTGCGCGGCGTCGAGGGCGGAACCGATCTGGCGCGTGATGGCCACCGCCCGCGGCGGGGGCAGCGGGCCGTACCGCTTCAGCATGGCCGCCAGGTCCTTGCCGTCGATCAGTCGCATGTCCACGTACAGCTGGCCATCGATCTCGCCGTAGTCGTGGATCGGCACCACGTGCGGTTCCTGCAGCCGCCCCGCGGTACGAGCCTCGCGCTGCATACGGGTACGGAACACCGGGTCGTTCGACAGCGTCTCCGACATGAGTTTGAGCGCCACAACTCGCTCACGCACGGTGTCCTCGGCCTCATAGACGTCGCCCATGGCACCGCGGCCGACTATCCGCCGCAACCGATACGGACCGAATTGCGAACCCTCCCGCGAATCCGCGGTCGCGTCACTCATCGCCGACTCCTCACCCCGCCTTCCGCACGCCGCAAACCGATTCGAAGCGTCCCCTCGCTCCTGGGCATTGACCGCGCCGGATACGAGTACGCGGTGGTGTGTAGGCATAAGGCTAATCGTTTCGGCATTGCCGGGGCGCGGTGAATGGCGAGAAGACCGCCCCCTCGATGACCCCCCGCACCCGCACCCATACGTCTGCGCGCTAACCGCGGTGCCCGACGCCCGAACTACTCGGTGTCGACGTGCACATCAGCCAATTGGATCGAGACCAACGTCGGGAAGGGCAGCGAGCGATTTCGGAGCCCGATCGGGTGGACCCACCGACGCGTCGGGAACACCAGCCCGTCGGCCTCGATCGGTTCGACGCAATAGTGGGCGGCCCGTGCCCAGTGTCCGATCACCTCGGGTACATAGTCATGGCGGCGCAGCTGACCGTCACCATCGAAGTAGAAGGTCTGCCGGGGTGAGTGGGTGTCGATGGTCGCCGGGAAGCTGGCCCTGAGCCGGCGCCACGTCTGGTCCCCTTGCTGCCACGGTTGCGCCTCGCTGACCTCGACGCCTTCGCGCGTCAAAAGGTAAGGGGTGGTGAGGTAGTTCCACATCGCGTAGCCGGCGAAGTAGACCGAATCCAGCGGATCCCAACGGATGTTCCGCCGCAGGCCCGAGCGACCGAAGAACGCCGCGCGCGCGTTCGTTCGTGAACTCAGGATCTGGCCGTCGTCGCTTTCGATCCGCACCTGCGGGCGCTCGAAGACACCGCGTTGCCCGCCGCGCGGGAATGGGTCCAAGACCACCCGCTGCCGCGCAACGGTGACCGTGATGCGGTAGTCGGCTAGCCGATTTCCGGGGACGCGGGTCCGCAGCAGCAGGCCTCCCGTGCGCACCCGAGCGTGGATGGTTGCGGCGTTGCGCCAGCGGGTAAGACCCCCATGCGCGTCTAGCACCTCGTCCAACAGGGCGCTCATCACACGCGGCTCCGCGCTGGGGCCTGGTCGATGCTCATCGGTGTAATCGAACACCATTTCCGGCGGCCACGGATCGGGTCAGCAAAAGACGATCAGTGCTCGGGCCGCATCGGCGGATGACTCACATGCCGCCCGCGCAATCGAACCAGGCCTTCCACGACAATCGCACCGGCCAAGAACCCGCCCAACACCCAAAGGTGAGCGGGCGTCGTCGCGGCCGCATAGACCGTCATTGCCGCGAAAGACGCGACGCAGGCCACCGCACCCGTGACGGCCAGCACGCGGGTCAGGCGCGTGATGCGTAGTCGCAGCACCGCCAGGTTGACGGCAGCGAAGATGAGCAGAAATCCGGCCGATCCCATCAGGCTGATGCCTTCGATGTCAACGGCATTCACCACGACCAGGGTGCCGGCGGTCGTGGCCAGCAGGCCGCCGATGGGCCGATCCCACACCGGCTTTCCCAGGGCGGCCGGCAGTTCTCCATTGCGGGCCATCAGGTAGGTGAATTTTCCTGTGCCGTAGAGGGTTGCGTTGATCGCGCTGGCCGTGGAAATCACCGCGGCGATCCCGATCAGTTCGAAGCCGGCGGAGCCCAGGAACGGGCGTGCCGCGGCGGCCAGCGCGTAGTCGCGGTCGTGATCGATTTGCGCGACATCGAGATTGCCGACCGCGACGAACGCCACGAGCACGTACAGAACGATCACCACGCCGATCGAGATGAGGTATGCCAACGGCAGACTGCGACGTGGATTCCGGGCGTCCTCGGCGGCGTTTGCGATCAGCTCAAAACCCTCGTACCCCAAGAAGATCAATGCACCGGCGTAGACGATCACCCCGAAGGAGGGATAGTGGGCGGGCGAGACACGGCTGCCGTCGACGAAGGCCAGCCCCGCCACACAGAACAGCAGCAGGATCGCGAGCTTGCCGTACACCAGAAATGACTCGGCCCGGCCCACGATCTGCGCGCCGGCCAGGTTCAACGCGGCGAACGCCACCACCACTGCGCTGGCCAGGACGCGGCGCCAGGGCCCGTCCGGGTCGGCTCCCAGCAACACCGCCCCGTAGCTGCCGAAGGCCACCGCGTACAGCCCCAACATGACGAAATAGCTCAGCCACAGCAGCACGTTCAGTGGCCCACCGATCGCGGTGCCGAAGCACTTGTCCAGGAAGAACGCGGTGCCACCGCGGCTGCGAATCCGCACCGACAGCAACGAATAGGACCGTCCGGTCAGAGCCGCGATCACGCCGCCGGCTACGAAAGACAGGTAGGCGCCCGCGTCGGCGATCTGCACGGTCAACCCCAGAACCGAGAAGATCCCGCCACCAACCATGCCGCCGATACCGATCGACACCAGCGCGCTGACCCCAAGCTCACCCCCCTCATGTTGTCCACTTGCGCGTTGGCGCCCCGCCGGGGCAGGTCTGCTGCCCTTGGCCGGGGGCGACGCCGGCGCCGTCACTTGTCAGCGTTTCGAACAAGACTCGGGCGCCCGGGGGTTCGCTCGGGACGCACGTGGCGGTCGAGCCAGTAGTGGGTGACCAGCTTGACCCGGTCTTCGATGAGGAACCAGAACAGCGCGTATGCCCACACCAGTGCGGCCCAACGCCAGCCCAGCGGTGTCATGAGCGCACCGTAGACGGCGATCAGGGTGGCGACGGTCTGAGTGCCGATGACCGCGATCAACAGTATGGGTGCCGGCGCGGGCTTGGACCAGAACGCATGCCGGGTGCGGGTGACGAACACGGTCAGATGGCCCGATACCGACAGCTTGAGGAAGATCAGCGTGCGGATCAGGTCCTGATCCAGCCCAAAGACCTGTTTGGCCAGCGCCAGGAGCAGGAAGGTTTCGGCGACCCCCATGATGCCCAGCGCGGTGGCGATGGTGAGCACGCTGCGCATGTCCCAGGCGGCGGGCCGGTTCGCGCCCCGGACGTGGTCGTAGGCGATGGCCAAGATCGCGCCGTCGTTGAGCAGCGCCAGGAACACGATCATGACCGCGGTGACCGGGAAGAAGTTCATGAAGACGATCGCCAGAGTGATCAACAGCAGCACCCGGATCGTCTCGGCGATGCGGTATGTGGCGTAGTTGGTCATCCGGGCGAAGATCTCGCGGGCTTGGCGGATCGCGTGCACGATCACCGACAGCCCTTCGGCCAGCAACACGACGTCGGCGGCGGCGCGGGCGGCGTCGGTGGCCCCGGCAACGGCGATGCCGGCGTCGGCCTGTTTGAGCGCGGGGGCGTCGTTGACACCGTCACCGGTCATGCCCACGATGTGCCCGCGCCCCTGAAGCAGACGCACGATGCGGTACTTGTGTTCGGGAAACACCTGGGCGAACCCGTCGGCGGCTTCCACCCGAACTGTCAACTCGTCGTCGTCAACGGCGCTGTCGAGCGTGCCCGCGTCCAGGATCTTCTCCCCCAGCCCCACCTGACCGGCGATTTCGCGGCCGATCGCCACCTGGTCACCGGTGACCATTTTGACTTCGACACCCAGTTCCCTTGCCGCAGCGATGGTCTCGGCGGAGTCAGCACGCGGGGGGTCGGCCAGCGCCAGCACTCCCAGCAGCCTCCAGGTCTGGTCGCCATCGGTGCGGGCCACGCCAAGAGAGCGGTACCCGCGGCTGGCGAATCCGTCAACCACATCGCTGACCTGGCTGCTGGCCCCGTCTTGCCCGCACAACGCGGCGATGATCTGCGGTGCTCCTTTGCTCACCCGGAATCGCCGCCCGTCTGAGTCCTCGATGGCGGCTTCGGTGCGCTTGCTCACCGGGTCGAACGGGGTGAACCCCTGCACGTGCACTTCGGGCGGCGCACCCGCGGCGGCCAGCACGGCCAGATCGATGGCGTCGTTGTTCTCGGAGCGCGAAGCCATGGCGGCAACCCCGAGTAGATCGTGGTTGTCGACACCTGGTGCCGTCCACTGGGCCGTCAACGCCAGCCGGTTCTGGGTAAGAGTGCCGGTCTTGTCCGAGCACAGCAGGTCGACACCGCCGAGTTCCTCGACCGCGGGCAGATGGCTGACCACCGCCTGGTGCCGGGCCAACTTGCGGGCACCGACCGCCATGGTCACCGACAGCACCGCCGGCAATGCCACCGGCACCGAGGCGATGGTCACCACGAGCGCGAACTCCAGTGTCTCGAGCACCGCGTTGCCGCGGATCAGCGAGACCGCCACCGTCAACGCCACCAGCGCCGCGGCCAGCACGATCAGATAGTTGCCGATACGCAGCACCGCCCGCTGAAAGTGGCTGACCGTACCCGCCTCACCGACCAGCGCGGTGGTGCGCCCGAAATATGAGGCGGCGCCGGTCGCATAGACCACCGCGTCGGCTTCGCCGCGCACCAGTACCGAGCCCGAATACAAGACCTGCCCCTGCCCGCGCGACACGGCGAGCGATTCACCGGTCAGGGCCGATTGGTCCACCTCGAGCGTCACGTCATCGAGTACCCGCACGTCGGCGGGCACCACATCGCCAAGCCGGACCCGCACCACGTCGCCCGGTACCAGCTCCCGCAACGCAACGGTCACCCACGCGCGGTCCCGCAGCACCCGAGCCGAAGCGGCGAGTCGTTGCTTGAGCGCGGCGATTGCGTTGGCCGCCTGATGTTCTTCGACGAAGGCCACCCCGCCGTTCATCATCAGCAGCCCCGCGATGATCGCGGCATCGGTCCAGTGCCGAGCCGCCAGCGACAGCACCAGCGCCGCCTCGATCATCCATGGGATCGGGGCCCAGAAATATCCGAGGAAAACCAGCACCGGGTTGCGCCGCTGCTCGGCTATCTCGTTGGCGCCGTAACGCTGCAATCGCTGTGACGCCTCGGTCGCGGTCAAACCTTGTGCAGAGCTGTCCAATTCATCGAGCAGCTGTCCCAATGACAGTGTCGTCAGTTCGTCGGTGGCCTCCGTCACCCCTCGCACCTCCCACCTCGGTTTTCACACCGCCCCACGACCGCACAATCTGTTGAACCCACGCTCGCATCGCCGTTGCGCGCCGCAACAGGGCCGAATGACTCCATTCCACACCGATGTCGGCCATCCGTCACGCCGAGCCGCGCCCGCCTGGGCTTCGACACACCAAACAGCCGACCGTCGTGCCGGTTTGGCGGGATTCGAAGTCGGCCTGGAGGAAGAAGACCTCGTCAAGTCGGGACTATTTGCTCCTGACTCGGCTACCACGCACCGGATAGCGTCGACATTGCATCCACCGGCGCGCCCGGCCGGACGGGTGCGAGTCACTCGACGAGGAGGACAGCATGATTGAGGTATTGACGGATTTTCCTGACGAGGTAGCGGCATTCGTGTGTCACGGGCATGTCACCAAGGACGACTACGAGACGGTGGTCATCCCCGATATCGAGAAGCGGCTACTCAACCACGACAAGGTGCGCATCTACTACGAAATCGGTTCGGATTTCGGCGGCTTTGACCCTGGAGCCATGTGGGAGGACACCAAGCTGGGATTCAGCCACTTCCTCCGCTGGGAGCGGTTTGCCGTGGTCACCGACATCGAATGGATCAAGCAGACAGTGAAATTCGTCGGGTTCCTGATGCCCGGCGAGCTGCGCACCTTCACGCCGACGCAAGCCGAGGAAGCCCGCGCCTGGGTCAGCGCAGAATCCGCCTAGACCCACGCTCAACGCCGTTCGGGCGCGCTGGAGCAAAGGGCCTGTGCACCCGAGCGACTGGGCGTTACGGTGGTGTTTCAGCGAGGGATGGTGACCATCGATGGCTGAGGATGCTCCGTACACAACGCAGGCACACCCTGCCCAGCGGGGTGGCATTTCGGGTATCCCCGGCGAGCTCATCGATGCCGGATTCGAGAACGTCGCCGAAGTCGGACGCGGTGGCTTCGGCATCGTCTATCGCGCCTCCCAGCCGTCCCTGGATCGCACCGTCGCGGTCAAGGTCTTGACCGCTGACCTCGATCCGGACAACCTCGATCGGTTCCTGCGTGAACAACGCGCGATGGGCCGATTGTCCGGGCACCCGCACATCGTCACCATCCTCGAAGTCGGTACCACCGCGACCGGCCGTCCGTTCCTGGTAATGCCGTATCACCAGAACGACTCGCTGGAAGCGCTGGTCCGGCGCAACGGGCCGCTGGACTGGGGCGAGGTGGTACGGCTCGGGGTCAAGGTGGCTGGCGCCTTGGAAGCCGCGCACCGGGTAGGCACGCTGCATCGTGACGTCAAACCGGGAAACATCCTGATCTCCGATTACGGCGAGCCGCAACTCACCGACTTCGGCATCGCCCGGATCGCCGGAGGTTTCCAGACCTCGACGGGGGTGATCACGGGTTCCCCGGCTTTCACCGCCCCCGAGGTGCTCGAGGGTGCACCGCCGACGCCGCAGTCGGATGTGTATTCACTTGGTGCGACACTGTTTTCCGCCATCACCGGTCATGCCGCCTTCGAGCGCCGCCGCGGTGAAAAGGTGGTGGCCCAGTTTCTGCGGATCACCTCGCAACCGATCCCGAATCTGCGTGAGGAAGGCCTGCCGGCCGACGTGGCCTCGGTGATCGAAAAGGCGATGGCGCGCGATCCCGCGGA
The DNA here is from genome assembly GCF_003391395.1 of Mycobacterium marinum. Taxonomy (NCBI): domain Bacteria; kingdom Bacillati; phylum Actinomycetota; class Actinomycetes; order Mycobacteriales; family Mycobacteriaceae; genus Mycobacterium; species Mycobacterium marinum. The sequence continues at coordinate 2,957,685 of NZ_CP024190.1, read as the reverse complement.
TCGTCCCGACAGTGCCGCCGCGTTTGGTGAGCAACTTCGCCGAGTTCAGCGTGAGCATGGCGTCGCCGTCGACGATATGGCGCACCCAGTCGAGTTGGGGGCGCCCCGCAGCGATCTGGCCACCGCCCGGTCGACGTACGGACACGACACCCATGCCACCCCGGCACCGCCCACCCCAGCGACCAAGTATCGTCCCCAGGTTCCCGCCCGGTCGCGGGTCAGCCGTCGGCGGTTGACCGACGCGCTCAGCGCGGCCGGCCGGCGTCGGCTCATTCTGATCTACGCGCCCTCGGGGTACGGCAAGAGCACGCTGGCCGCCCAGTGGCGCGAAGAACTGGTGCGCGCGGGCGTCGCGGTCGCGTGGCTGACGATCGACGATGACGACAACAACCCCGTCTGGTTTCTGGCGCATCTGCTGGAGTCGATCCGGCGGGTGCATCCGAAGGTAGCCGAGTCACTGGACCACGTACTCGAGGAGCACGGCGATGACGGGAGCCGCTACCTACTGACGTCGATCATCGACGCCCTGCACGACGCCGACGAGCCGACCACCCTGATCGTCGACGATTGGCAGCGCGTGTCCGACAGCCAAACCATCGCCGCCCTGAGTTTTCTGCTCGAACACGGGTGCCATCACCTGCAGATCATCGTCACCAGCTGGTCCCGGACGGGACTGCCGTTGAGCAGACTGCGACTGGCCGATGAGCTGGTCGAGGTCGACTCGGCGGCTTTGCGTTTCGACTCCGGCGAGGCGACGTCATTCTTCGACAGCCTCGGTGGGTTATCGCTGACCGGCAACGATGTGGCCGCGCTTACCGAGTCAACCGATGGCTGGGCCGCCGGGCTGCAGCTGGCCGGGCTGTCCGTGCGAGGCGGCGCCGACGCGTCGACGCTGGTCGGCAAGCTCTGCGGCACCAGCGAGGTGATCGGTGAGTTCCTCGCCGAGAATGTCTTGGCCTCACTGGAACCCGAGATCGTCGATTTCGTCCTGGCCACCTCGATCCCCGAGCGAATATGCGCGGATCTGGCTTCGGCCCTGGCGCAGGTGCCCCGGGGCCAAGCGTTGCTGGAGCAGGTCGCCCAGCGTGGCCTGTTTCTGCAGCCGGTCGACGGCGAACCGGGCTGGTTTCACTACCACCAGATGTTCGCCGAGTTTCTGCGCCGCCGGCTCGAGCGCGACGATCCGCAGCGGGTCGCGCAGCTGCACCGCACCGCGGCGCTGTGGCTCAAAGAACACGACAGGCTCCACGATGCCGTCAAGCACGCGTTGGCCGCCGGCGATCCCGCTCTTGCCGTCGACTTCGTCGAGGATGACGAAACCAACCTGCTCGAACAGTCCAAGATGACGACCTTGCTCGAGATCGTCAAGAAGCTGCCGCCACGGCTGATCGTCTCCCGGGAGCGGCTGCAACTGGCCATCGCTTGGGCGAACATCCTGCTGCAACGCAAGGTGCCCGCCGACGCCGCGCTCAATCTGTTCACGAAGGCGCTCGATCACGCGGACCCGGCCACCCAAGCCGACCTGCGGGTGGAAGCCGATGTGCTACAGGCGGTCGCGGACACGTTCGCCGACCGCGTCGACCGGGTGGACACGCTTGTCGCCGAGGCACTCTCGAGGCCGCAAACGTTTCATCCGCGGGTGCCCGCGGTCGCCGGAAACGTATCGGCGTTCGCCGCGCTCTACCGGTTCCAGTTCGACCAAGTGCGCCGCCTCTTGGCGTGGGCGACACCCTACCGAGAGATGATGGGCCCGTTCGTCAGCGTGTACGCGCAGTGCTATCTGGGCTTGGCCGCCAAGTTTGCGCTCGATATTGCGACCGCGGTCGCCGAGTTCCGGCGAGCTGTGGAGATCGCGCAGAGTTGCGGAACGAACTCCAACGCGACGCGGATCGCCGGCGCCTTCCTCGGTGAGATGCTGCACGATGTCGGCGAATTGACCGAAGCCAAGCTCCTACTCGACGAGAGCTATCGGCTGGGCCCGGAGGGCGGCGGAGTGGACTACCTGGTAGCGCGGTTTGTGGCCGGCGCCAGAGTCAATGCGGCGCAAGGGGATTGCGCCGCAGCGTCGGAGCGGCTGGAGGCTGGGATGGCGGTCGCCGACCAGCTGCACCTACCGCGACTGTCAGCGGCGATCAACCACGAGCGGGTCAGGCTGGGCATCGGCCTCTCGCCGCCGGTTTCTGCCCGGCTGCGCGATACCCGCCACAACTCGAGTGACGACGGAATCGTCACGCTCACCTACGAACTCGACGAAGCGTCCGCCATTCGGTTGCTGTCGGCCAGCGGTTCGGAGCAGGACCGCGTTGACGCCCACCGACGCGCTCGCGATCTGTTGACCGGTATTGATGCCACGCTACGACCGTGGGCGGCGTTGCGCGCTCAGCTATTGCTGGCCGAAACGCTGCGCGCGGCGGGACTGCAGCCCGATCCGGAATCGGCCGGCCTCGCACAACGCTGCAACGAGCTGGGGCTGGTGCGCCTGGCTGTCGACGCCGGCCTCACCTAGTTTCGGGACCTAGTTTCGGGCACCGAAGCCGTCCAGGTTGCTGCTCACCGGAAGAACGGCGGTTGGATATCGACGATGCCGTTGCCGCCGGTCGCGTCGGCCACCGCCTTGTACGCGCGAGCGAGCGCGAGATTGAAGTTCCCGGCACCGGCGCTGGCCTGGGCATCGGTGACCAGTGCCCAGGCATTATTTCCGGCACCGATGGCCACACCGCCGTTGGCGGCGTTGACTTCGGCCAAGGTCGATGAGCCGATCGCCGCGGCCGTGTTGAAAACGCCGCCGCTGACGGCGGCGGTGCCCGCGGTTACCGCCGTGGCGCCATTGGCAATAGCGCTGCCACCACCGATGCCGAATACGGCGTTGAAGTCGCCGTGGGAGACGGCGGTGCCGCCGTCCATCGCCAGCGCGGGGTTGGCGGTGGCCACGTCGGCGTTCTGGATGTCGCTGATGGCCCAGGCCGAGTTGAAATTGCCGGTCACGACGCCGCTGGTGGTGTCGCCGGTGGCGGCGGAATCGGCGAAGTTGACGGTGCCCAAGCTGTTGCCGACCGCCCCGGCCACATTGAAGTCGCCCACGATGCTGGCGGTGGCGGTGCCGTTCAGGTTGGCGTTGGCGATGGCTTGGTTGACCTCGGCGTCGCTGTACTGGTCAAAGGCCCAGGCCCGGTTGAAGCTGCCGGTGGCGTCGGCGTTGGCAGCGCCGGTGAACGTCTGGGCGGTCACATCGTTGACCAGCGCGGCGCCGCCGCCGAAGGCTCCGACCGTGTTGAAGCTGCCGGTGGCTCCCGCGACGGCGTCCATACCGTCCGCGCGGGCGGTGTTGACTTCGGCGGCGCTGCCGTCGAAGGCCCAGGCGTTGTTGAAGCTGCCGTCCGCGCTCGCGGTGGCCCCGTTGTCGGCGCCCGCGGTGTTCACCGACGCGACACTGGCGCCGAAGGCTCCGGCCATGTTGAAGCCGCCGGAGGCGGCAGCGCCCCCAGTGACGTCGTTGACCGCCGCGAAACTGTCGGCCCCCATGGCGCAGGCACCGTTGAATACGCCGCCGCCGACCCGGGCGGTGCTGTTCTCGCCGACGGCGACCGCCAGCGAGCCAAAACTCGCGGTGGTGGCATTGGCACTGCCCCGCTGCAGCAGCTGCACCCCGCTGAACGACACGGCCAGATCCAGGTTCTGCGCGGCCGCGGCGTTGACGGCCTCGGCGGCGGTGTAGGCGGCCGCGCCCGAGTGCAAGCCCGCCACCAGCTGGCGATGAAACGCCGCCACCTGGGCGCTGAGGGTCTGATAGGTCTGGGCATGCGTGCCCAACAGCGACGCGATGGCCGTCGACACCTCATCGGCAGCCGCGGCCAGCAGATCGGTTGTCGGGACGGCGGCGAGGGCATTGGCCGCCGCGATCGTTGAACCGATGCCGGCCAGATCGGTGGCCGCAGCCGACACCGCCTCGGGCACCGCGCTCACGTACGACATCACGCGCCTCTCGTCGGCCCCGGTCAAGGCCTGGCTTCGCCCCCGGAAAGCACCCTGATGCTGAAGGCAGATCAGACGCCGATCGTAACGTCCCCCGGCCGGCCACCCGCGGCTTTTCGGCGGCGCCGCCTCAGCTCCCGGGGTGCTGCGCACCCCGCGCGCCCGCCCCATCGACCGGTTCGTCGTCGTCCTCGGCATCGGCCACGGTCAGCGGCAGCGCCAACTCCTCCAGCGGGCGCTGTTCGGCGGCGATGCCGAGCCAGAGTTCGACCAGGCCGGCCACGGCCATCACCGCGGCACCGATGATGAACGACCAGAACACCTGGCTACGCTGCCCGGACTCGATCAACTGACCGAACAGCAGCGGACCGCTGATACCGCCGATCGCGGTGCCCACCGCGTAGAAGAAGGCGATCGCCAGGGCTCGGGTCTCCATCGGGAAGATCTCGCTGACCGTCAGGTAGGCCGCGCTCGCACCCGCCGATGCCAGGAAGAACGCCGCCGCCAACACGATGATGAATGTCCAGACACCGCCGGTCTGGTTCACAAATATCACCGCGAGCACCACGGCAACCACCGCGGATCCGATGTAGGACATCGTGATCATGGGCTTGCGGCCGACGGTATCGAAGAGTCGCCCCAGCACCAGGGGCCCGACAAAGTTGCTCAGCGCCCACACGATGAAAAACAGCGGCACGTGTCCGGATTCGACACCGTAGAAACCACTTAGCAACGTGCCGAGATTGAACGTGACCCCGTTGTAGAGGAACGCCTGACCGATGAACAGCGCCAGCCCAAGAAAGGCCCGCCGCGGATAGCGGGTAAACGCGACCCGGGCGATCTCCCACAAGGAAATCCTTTGACGCTGACGTATCTTGAGCGGACGCCCCGGCGGGTCAGGTAACCGCTGGCCGGTGTCGCGTTCTACTTCCTCCTCGATCTCCCGAACGATCTGCTCGGCTTCCTGCTCACGCCCATGAATGAACAGCCAGCGTGGGCTTTCCGGGACGTTGCGCCGGACCAGCAACACAAAGATGCCGAAGATGGCACCCAAGCCGAAGGCGAGCCGCCACCCCATGTTGGGCGCGAAGTTCGAGGTGTCCAACAGGACCAGCGCTCCGGCTGCTCCAGCGGCCGAACCCAGCCAATAGGTGCCGTTGATGATCAGGTCAACACGGCCGCGCACGCGGGCGGGTATCAGTTCGTCGATCGCCGAGTTGATCGCGGCGTACTCTCCCCCGATGCCGGAGCCGGTGAAGAAACGCGCAATGAAGAAATACCAAGGTGCGAAGGCAAATGCGGTGGCCACGGTGGCCGTCAGGTACACCGCGAGGGTCAGCAGAAACAGGTTGCGCCGCCCGAAGCGGTCGGTGAGGTGGCCGAAGAACAGTGCCCCCAGGCAGGCCCCGGCGATGTAGAACGATGCCGCCACGCCGATCTGTGCGGGCGTCAGGTTGATGCCGCTGCCGTGCTCGGTCAGCCGCGCCGAAACGTTGCCGACCATGGTGACTTCGAGCCCGTCGAGGACCCACACGCCGCCAAGCCCGATCACGACGCGCCAGTGGAATCGTCCCCACGGCAACCGGTCCAGCCGTGCGGGTACGTGCGTCGAGATGGTCCCGGTTTGCGCGCGTGCGCTCATCGCTGACTCCGTTTCTGGGTGGGCAGTCGGGTACGCACCGGCGCGTATCGACAGGCCTCGAGCGCGACGTCTTCGGTGCCGGGACATACCGCGGGCTCACCGGAAACCAAAGGCGCCGTCCAGCGACATTAGCCAATCAATCGGCAAAACTCGTAGGCGACCTTCCGACCCGAGTCCGGGCGATCACGGTGCTGGCGGCCGCCGCGGGGCCCATCGGGGCGGGTGCGCTCCCGCGGGGCGCCACCAAGTGGTTAGCTTCGGGAATGCAACGCACACCCGAGTTGGCGCGGCGTTTATACGATCGCTTCGAACCCATCCACGCCGTCACCTATTTTGCTCCGGAGGCCCGGGCAGCCCTGGCCAACCTTGGGTACCGCGGATTTTGGATGGGCTATTTCGCCGCCCGATCGGCCCCGCTGGGCCAGGTGGCGCCGGAGGTCGTGACAGCCGCCTTCTACAACTTCGCACCCACACGGGTGGCCAAGGCCCTACCCGCGGCCTGGGACATCGCCGAGCCGCGGCTGGCGCTGCAGACTCGCCAAGATTCGGCGGTGGCTGCCCTAGGGCGTTACGGGCTCACCGACGACGACAACGTGCGCAGCGCTGCCCGGCTGGCCGGCAGCGCCGCCCGCCAGGCTTCGCTGGAGGGGCGCGCATTGTTTGCCGCCAATCGCGCCCTGCCGTGGCCAGAGGATCCGGTCGCGGCGTTGTGGCACGCAACGACCCTGCTGCGCGAGCATCGCGGGGACAGCCACGTAGCGGTGCTGGTGGCTGCCGGCGTCTCCGGACGCGAGTCAAATGTGTTCCACTGCGCGGCCGACGGGGTCCCCAACGACTACATGAAACTAACCCGCCACTATGACGACGCCGAGTGGCAAGCCTGTGTCAACAGCCTGGTCGGCCGCGGCCTGCTCACCGAAGAAGGATCGTTGGCGCCCGCCGGGCGCGAATTGCATGAGCACCTGGAGAACACCACCGATGCGCTGGCGCTGCGCGCCTTTGACGGTCTCGACGACGCCGAGCTGGACGCGTTGTTCCAGGCATTGACGCGGGTCGCAAAGACCGTGATTTCCGCGGGTGACCTGCCCTCGGTGACGCCGATGAGTATACGGCGCGACTTCTAGCGACTGCTCGGATCGCATGGTCGATAGGTGACCTCGCGCCGGCGAATCGCCGGACCGCGACAAGGCCCCTGTCCTCGTTGAACTTTCGCGCCCGATGCCGAAACCCGCTGCCACGCGGCCTCGTCGGGCATCCGTTCCCGCGACAGAACTCCGTTGTACAGCAGATGATTTCGGCTCGCCTGTCAACGCTAGTTCCAAACACCGACGCGCGCAACGGCGGTGCGGCCGAAGCACCCACCGATGACGCCCGCGCCGCTGTTCGCCGCATGCGCAGTCGCCGGGAACCGATAAGGTGGAATACATGGCCTGGCGTCGCTCAGCCGCCCCGATAGTGGCATACCTTGTGGTACTGATGGTGGCGGCCTGCAGTCCAGCGGCCGATTCGGGCTCACCGCCGTCAAGCAAGCGCTCCACCGCCAACACTGGAACCTCGATGCCGGCGCTCTTCTATGCCAAGGCGGGTTCGCTGTATGTGAGCGACCCCGCCGGAACCCCCGGACGCAAGCTCACCGACGGACCGGCCGACACGCAGCCGGCGCCGTCCCCCGACGGCACGCGGGTGGCGTATGTCCACAAGAACAGCGCCTCCGACTACGGCGGTGAGTTGTGGGTGCTCGATCTGACCGAGGATGCGCCGGCGGCGGCGCCCCACCGACTCGTGGACCCCGCCGCCCTCCCGCCGACCCCCGGGCATCGGCTCGGGCAGATCGTCAACCCGCGCTGGTCACCAACCGGCAAGCAGATCGCGTTCCTGCAGAACGACAGCAACGGCACCATGGCCGGCGGTCTACTGATCGTCGCGACCGCCGACACCGGCTCGGTGCTCTCGCCGCCGCAGCGCCCGGCCGCCGCCGATCAATACGCGTGGGCGCCGGGCGGCAACTACATCGCGTGGGCGAACGCGCGCAGCGACGTGTCCCCTATTGACGTCAATGCCCTCGAGGTCGGCGCGGCCTCGGCTCCGGTCGTGATGGACACCAACGCGTATTCGGTGACCTACGGCAGCGACGGTCGGTCGATCCTGTTCACCAACGGGGATGCCTCCGGTCCGAACTTCACCGAGATCCCGTTTGCGCTTCGCGACGGTGGCATCTATTCCGCCACCGCACCCGGCGGCACTGGCACCGATCCGGCTGGAGCTCCCAGGACGGTGTTCGCCAGAGCCGGCTCCTACTACTCCGATCTCGCGGCGCTGTCCTCCGGCGAGCTGGCTTTCACCGAAACCCGGAGCGGCGAAGGCGAATCCTCGAAAAGCCTGCAGGTTCTCGACGTCTCGGGCGGCGCGCCGCAAACGATTGCGGCCAACGTCGCAGCCGAGGTCCAGGGCCCCCGGTGGGGAGCCGGCGACGTGGTCGCCTACCTGGAGAGCTCACCGGGCAAGCCGCTGGTCATCACCGATCTGGACAAGCGCACGCGCCAACAGATCGACACCGGGGTGGATGCATTCGCCTGGCCACCCCAGGCCGCGACGGCAACCCGCGGCGGCTAGCGGTCACTTCCGCCCGGGCAGCTTCATCACCGTGCGCACGATCGGCAAGAGCGACTTCTGCCAGAGGGTGGGCGGGACGCCCATCGGCGGATCGAGGTTGAATACGCGAGCGGTGGCGATCGTCTGCGATTCGGTGTACTTGAGCAGCCCCTCGGGACCGTGCCTGCGGCCGACCCCGGAGATTCCCATGCCGCCCATCGGTGCGCTCAGGCTTCCCCAGGCGAAGGCATAGCCCTCGTTGACGTTCACCGTTCCCGACCGCAACCGGGAGGCGATCTTCTCCCCCTCGGCGGTCGAGCCCGCCCATACGCTGGCGTTGAGCCCGTATTCGGTGTCGTTGGCCCTCTCAACGGCCTCCTCGACGTCGGCAACCGGGTAGATCGAGACGAGCGGCCCAAACGTTTCGTTGTCCGCGCATTCCATTTCGTGGGTGACATCGGTCAGCACGGTCGGCTCGTAGAACAGCGGCCCGACATCGGGTCGAGCCTTGCCGCCCGCAATCACCTTGGCGCCCTTGGCCGTTGCGTCATCCACGTGGCCGGACACGGTCTTGAGCTGTCCCTCGGAGATCAAGCTGCCCATGTCGACCGAGAAGTCGTAGGCGGTACCGAGCTTCATGCCTCGCACCGCATCGCCGAACTTGCGGGTGAACTCGTCGGCGATGTCTTTCTCGACGTAGATCCGCTCGATGGAGATGCACAATTGGCCCGCGTTGGAGAAGCAGGCGCGGGTGGCCGCCTTGGCCACCTTGTCGAGGTTGACGCCGCGCGTCACGATCATCGCGTTCTTGCCGCCGAGTTCGGCCGAGAAACCGATGAGCCGACGGCCGGCGTGCTCGGCAAGCCGGCCGCCCGTCGCCGACGAACCGGTGAACATCAGGTAGTCGCAGTTATCGGCGATCGCGGTACCCACCACCGAGCCCGGGCCCGGCACAACCGCATACAACGCGCGCGGCAGGCCGGCCCGGTACAGCAGCTCGGCGCACGCCAGTGCGCAGTACGGCGTCTGGCTGTCCGGCTTGAGCACCACCGCATTACCCGCGATCAGCGCGGGAACCGAGTCCGACGCCGTGAGCGTCATGGGGTAATTCCATGGCGAAATCACCCCGACCACGCCTTTGGGCTGGTAGCCGACCGTGGTCTTGCCGATCCCGGGCAGCAGCGCCTGTACCGTGCGGGGCTTCAGCAGGCCCGCGGACACGCGTGCGTAGTAGTTGGCGTTGGCTACCAGGTCGACGACTTCCTCCTGCGCCGCCCAGCGCGCCTTGCCCGCCTCGGCCTGCAGCAGGTCCATCAGAAACTCGCGGTTCTCGATGACCAGGTCGCGGTAGCGGCGGATGACCTCCGCGCGTTCGCTGACCGGACGCTTCGCCCAGTTGGCTTGTGCCGCGCGAGCTTCGGCAAACGCTGCCTCGACGTCTTCGGCGGTGCCGACCGGGATGGTGGTCAACGGTTTGCCAGTAAAGACCTCGTCGATGGTCCGGGTCGGACGAGCATCGACGTCCTTGATCGCGGCAAGGCCCAGTAGACGCTCGAAGACCGCGGATGACGGAACAGGCATATCGCTACCTCTCGAAGACGCACAGATTCGTTGGACATTTATAGGGCAAATGTAAGCCAGTTGTAAGGCAACAGACTAGCCGCCGATGAATTTGCTCAACCCAATGGCGACGAGTAGCCCGAATCCGGCCAGGCACCGCCGCCGAGTCGCCGCGAGGCAGCTCAGCGCGGAGTCGGTGCCAGGAAGTGGAACGGCGCGGCCGGCTCGAACTTCTGCGACACATCGCCGCCCTGATCGTCGGGGACACCGACGGTGAGCTTCATCGGTTGCGCGCCGGGCGTCAGATCGACCTTGTCGAGATCGACCCAGATCACCGACGGGTTGATCACCGAGTCGAAGTAGTAGCGCCGGGCGTCGTGGTCGACCACCGATCGCCACAACGTAGGCGCGATGTTGGGCTTGTCGGGGTCACTCATACCCAGCGGCACGCCGATCGAGCGCATCTGCGAGAACACCGCCGCCACCGCTTGGCGCCGGTCACTGAATTGCGGTGACGCCTTCAGGGCGTAGCTGGCGCGCACGAAGCGGTCCGCGGAGGTGATGGTTCCCGGCAGCATGTTGTGCCCGCCGATCAGGTCCCAGTAGGTATTGATGGCAAGTTGCTGCTCGAATACCGGCGAATTCGTCAACACAGTGTGGTCACGACTGTGGTGGATCACCAGCTTGGCGTCGAGGTACTCGAAGATCGCCGAATCGCCACCGGCGTCGGACAACGCGACATGCACCGAGGCGGCACGTCCGTTCGGCGCGTCGGCCGAGACCACCATCATCGGATCGGCGCTCATCGCCTCGACCGCCTCAGCGACGGTGCCGAAATTGTCGAGCAGGTATTGCAGCCAGGCCCCCACCGAGACCGTCGGCTTGGACCGGGCGCCCTGGTCGCCGTAATCGGACTCGGTCAGGTAGAGCAGGTTGCCCACCATCCCCGCTTCGTTGACGCCGTCGGAGGTCGCCAGTTCGTAGACGCTCAGGATGACCGAGCCGTACTTCGAGGTCCACGTGATCGACCCCGCCCCCACCCCGCCGTCGCGGCGCATGCCGCGGGGAAACACCCAGCAGTCCGTCTGCATGTCCAGGTCGTTCCAGTCCATGCCGCGTCCGGTGACGTAGGTCCCCGTGCCGGTCTTGTAGAGAATGCGGGTACACATGCGACTCCCGTTCCTGAAGCGACTGACCACGAAACCGGTTCTGGGTCAAGCTGATCCCGAACAAGCCGTCGTCATCGACCAACCAGTGCCGATGCTTTGGCGTCGAACCCAATTATGGACCTTCGCAGTTCTGACCCGACCGCGGGCGGCACCGCCCCGATCCGGTCGAGCATCCGCCGGCGCACAAAGCCAGAAACCCAACGGCCAAAACACTGTCCCACCCGTCTCACCCGACACTAGAGTGCTGTTTCGTGGGCATTAACGTCTTCGGCAATGGCCGGGGCCGGTGGTTGGCATTCGCGGCCTCGCTGGCCTTGTCGGCCGCCATGATCTACGCCCAGAACGCCAAGCCTCCCTGTTGTGTCGAGCCGCCGGCGGTCGCTCCGGTGTCCCCCGCATCCCCGGCACCCGCACCGGTCAGCGCGCCGCACACCGCCAGTCCGGTGGAGGCCCAATCGCTGGCGGCGAACGCGCCGGTGGCAGCTCAGGAATTCCAGTTCTCGCTGCCCTCCGGTGTCGCGCCGGAAAGTGGGTTGCAGGTCAAGACCATCTGGGCGGCCCGCGCCATCAGCGTCTTGTTTCCTCAGATCACCACCATCGGCGGGTTCCGGCAGGATCCGTTGAAGTGGCATCCCAACGGGTTGGCCATCGACGTGATGATCCCCGACCACGGCAGCCCCGCGGGAATCGAGCTGGGCAACCAGATCGCCGGCTACGCGTTGGCCAACGCCAAGCGCTGGGGTGTGCTTCACGTGATCTGGCGGCAGAAGATCTACCCGGGCATCGGGGCGCCGAGCTGGACGGCGGACTACGGCTCCGAAACGCTCAACCACTACGACCACGTGCATATCGCCACCGACGGCGGCGGATACCCGACCGGCCAAGAGACCTACTTCATCGGGTCGATGAAGCCGACGCCGCGGGAATGATCGATTCGGCGCTGCCCGCCGTCGCCGTGCTGCCGCGGCGGTGTCGCGGCAGCAGATATTCATGAAGCGATTCACTCTCCGGTGCGATACTCGCAGGCATCAGGCCGGCTGGAAACCAATGGGGGAAGCGCGACCATGAGTGATGTCATTCTGCCCGCGGCCCAGGCGGCCACCGCAGCCACGAATGTCGGCGATGTGCGCACCGGAATGAGTTCCGATGCGCTGCGTCAGGCGATCGAAGACCACCTGCGCTATTCGCTCGGGCGTCCCGCGGCCCTGCTGGAGCCCAAGCACTACTACCGGGCGCTCGCGCTGGCCGTGCGCGATCGGATGCAGCAGCGCTGGATCGAGACCACCCAGACCTATCTGGATCTCTCGCGCAAAGTGGCCTGTTACCTGTCGGCGGAGTTTCTGCTCGGGCCGCACTTGGGCAACAACTTGCTCAACCTGCAGATCGAGGAGGAGGCGCGCGCCGCGCTGACCGCGCTGGGGCAAGACTTTGACGAGGTACTGGCCTGCGAGGAGGAGCCCGGCCTGGGCAATGGAGGGTTGGGCCGGCTCGCGGCCTGCTATCTGGACTCGCTGGCCACCCTGCAGCGCCCGGCGGTCGGCTACGGGATCCGCTACGAGTTCGGCATCTTCGACCAGGAGATCCGCGACGGCTGGCAGGTGGAGAAGACCGACAACTGGCTGGCCGACGGCAATCCCTGGGAGATCGTCAAACCCGAACTGAACTACCGGGTCGGCTGGGGCGGCCGCACCGAGTCCTACATCGATGAGCGGGACAGATACCGGGTGCGCTGGATTCCCCAGCGCGCGGTCAAGGGCGTCTACTACGGCACGCCCATTCAGGGCTACGGAGTCAACACCTGCAACACCCTCACGCTGTGGAGCGCCCGGGCCATCCAGTCACTGGCGCTGGATGCGTTCAACGCCGGCGACTATTACCGGGCGGTCGATGACCAGGTGGTGTCCGAAACCGTCACCAAGGTGCTCTACCCCAACGATGAGCCGGAAGTCGGCAAACAACTGCGGCTGGCCCAGCAGTATTTCTTTGTGTCCTGTTCGCTGCAGGACATCCTGCACCTGCTCGAGGACTTCGCCGGCTTGCCCGTGCAGGAGCTGCCCAACCGCGTGGCGATTCAACTCAACGACACCCACCCCTCGATCGCCGTGGCCGAGCTGATGCGGCTGCTGGTCGATGAACGTGACCTGGATTGGGAGGAGGCCTGGCGGATCACCGTGGCGTCGCTGGCCTACACCAATCACACCCTGTTGCCGGAAGCTCTCGAAACCTGGCCCCTGTCGATGTTTGAGCGGTTCCTGCCGCGACATCTGGAGATCATCTACGAGATCAACCGGCGTTTCCTCGACGAGGTGCGGGCACGGTTTCCCGGCGATGAGAACCGGGTCCGGCGGATGTCGCTGATCGGTGAGGACGGCGACCGGAGCATCCGAATGGCGCATCTGGCGACCGTGGGCAGCCACGCGGTCAACGGTGTCGCGGCGCTGCACTCCGAGCTGTTGAAAACCACTGTGCTCAAAGACTTCTACGAGATGTGGCCGCAGCGATTCAGCAACAAGACCAACGGGGTGACCCCGCGCCGATTCGTTGCCCTGGCCAATCCCGGCCTGCGCAAACTGCTCGATGAAACACTCGGCCCGGGGTGGTTGCGCAACCTGGACCGCTTGAGCGAGCTGGCGCCGTTGGCCGGTGATTCGGCATTTCAGCAGCGGTGGCGGGCCGTCAAACGGACCAACAAGGCCCGGCTATCGGATCATGTGCGGTCCTGCACCGGTATCGAGCTCGACCCGGACTGGCTTTTCGACATCCAGGTCAAGCGCATCCACGAATACAAGCGCCAGCACCTCAACGTGCTGCACATCATCACCGCCTACCACCGGCTCAAACTCAATCCGGATCTGGAAATCGCTCCGCGCGCATACATTTTCGGCGGCAAGGCCGCACCCGGCTACATCATGGCCAAACTCATCATCAAACTGATCAACTCCGTCGCGGATATCGTCAACTCCGATCCCGACGTCAACGACCGGATGAAGGTCGCGTTCATCCCGAACTTCAATGTGCAAAGCGGCCAGCTGATCTATCCGGCGGCCGACCTCTCCGAGCAGATCTCCACGGCCGGCAAGGAAGCATCCGGCACGGGCAACATGAAGTTCATGATGAATGGTGCACTGACCATCGGCACCCTCGACGGGGCCAACGTCGAGATCCGGGAGCAGGTGGGCGCGCAGAATTTCTTCCTGTTCGGCCTGACCGTCCCGGACGTGCAGCGCGTTCTTGCCAAGGGCTATCGTCCCCGCGACTACATCCGCGAAAACACCGAACTGGCCGCGGCGCTGGAGCTGATCGGCGCGGGAACATTCTCCGGCGCTGACCCGGAGGTGTTTACGCCGCTGGTCGCCAACCTGACCGAGCGGGATCCGTTCTTGGTCAATGCCGACTACGCCGACTACCTGCGCGCCCAGCAGGAAGTCAGCACCACCTGGCAAGACACCGAAAGCTGGACCCGCAAGTCCATTCTCAACTCCGCCTACAGCGGGAAGTTCTCCTCGGATCGCGCGATTGCCGAGTATTGCGATGATATCTGGAACATCACTGCGGTGACGATCGGTGCCCCCAGTGGCTGATCATCACGGGTACTGCAACAGCACGGCGGGCCGCCTCCCATCCAGCTCGGCACACGGACCTCGCACCCAGCCCCTTCGACGCGACGTGACACCGTCAAGCACGGCCCGCTGGTCAGTGGGTCTGGTCACGCGTGTGACTCGCGAGGTGCGCCGTCATCTCGGTAACGACGGAACGGCCTTGCCCGCGAGGAGATTCCTGTGCGGCCGCCACCAGCAGGTCGACGGCGTGTGAGATCCCGGCTGCGATCTCCGCAACATCGGGCACATTGTCCGGACACGCGCATACGCTGACATCCAACTGCTTGCCACGGGAGGTCAGCGCAATGTTTAGACCACTTCCCTCTGCCAGTGGACCCACAGTATGCACACCCACGACTTTGCCGCCGGCACAGTACGTTAGCGCTGGATCCAGAGGAATATAGGACACGCTGCCATGGCAGATCGGCGTGAGCCGCCGTCGCAGGCCCGAATACGTGTAGAGCCCCATGCCGACGTGAGCCGCAGGCGACGGGATCAGCGACGCAACTAGTTCTAAATCAATTGCGGCAACGCGCCTCCCGCCCCCTTTTCCCCGGACCGCGCTCAGTCTCTCGGTCGCAGTATGCAGGTTGGCGAGAATCTGCACAGGATCATCGAGGTGGACGGGGATGCGAAGCCTGCCGGCAGCCAGTACTTTGCCGATTCCACTGTGAGCCTTAGCTGGCAACGAAAAGGGCATTCGCATCAGCAGCGGATGGTCCGGCACCTTTGCGTGCCGCTGCAACCACGTACGCAATGACATGGTGCAGGCAGCCAAAACGACGTTGATGACGCTGCCCCCGAACGCTTCGCTGACAGCCTTCACGTCTGCCAGCAGGATCGTGTCGAACGCCACCGAACGCCGCCTGGTCAACGGCGCATTGAGCACGGTATTCGGCACTGGCCCACTTATCGAGGGCAGCTGCGAGTCCGTGCGAGTCGGCGTACGGCCTTCGAGCAGTCGACCATGGACAGACTGCAGGACACCGGACACTGCCGCGGTGATCAGGCGCATACCAATGAGGTGGTTCTCGAGAACCTCGGTCACCACGTCGGTCACCAACCCGACGACCGACGGCGCCGAGCCCAAACTCGGCTCGGCTGACACTCTCATCGCCGGATCAGCATCCGGCCCCGCACTCAACAATCGAGGCCACAAGGACGCCGCTCCCCCAACCCCATCGTTGAGAACGGGCGACATCCTCACCGCGAGCGCCCACCGGTCTCCTTCGAGACCGTCGATACTCCACGCTTCCCAGAGTCGGCTACGGCAATCCGGGCGCTCGGCGCTCAGATCCGCGATCAGGTCGGCTAACTCACGGCGGGTGCCGGGAGCGCGAACCGTAGCGCTGTGAATCTGCGAAGAAGGGTCGAAGTCGTCGATCTCGGCCCAAATGGGCTGGCCCACGTTGAGCGGCTTGGTCACCAGCCGGCTGCGAAATCGTGCCAACTGCGGCAACGCCGTGGCTACATGTTGTTGTAGCCGTTGATGGCTGAGGTTCGCCGAGGCATCAATGACGACCACGGTGACCGTATGCGCGGGCGCCTTCCAGCTCTGTGCGTGTAGAGACAGCCCATCGGCTCTCGACAATCGTGTAACCACCAGCACACCCTCCAATGGGGATAAGCTGTGCCGTCTTATTCCCTTTCACATCAAGGCCTTCGATCCTGGCGCGCGGCACGGGCCGAAGCACAATAGGCTGAACCGCACGCGGCCCGTCACGAACTCTGGAAGCGTTGTTCTCCATCTTCGGTCGCGCGGACGCTGGGACATGACCCAATCCGCAATCCGGCACGAAACAACGCCGATGCGTTTCACCATACTCCGATCACTGGCGCGAAACACGCCGAACTTCCAGGGCGAAGCATTGCCGGCGCATCCCTGTCGAGGATCAGCTCAGTCGTGTCGCGCAACATGGGCCTGGACGCCCCACTGGGTGCGTTCCCCGACGCACCTCGACGAGCGTCAAGGCCTACCGGCCGCGGTGCGCAGATACGCCTGCCCATCCTCGCCTACGCCACGGCAAGCGGTCGGAGGTTGCGCTGAATGACGGCGTCATACGCTCCGACGACCGGAGCCCATTTGGGCGGCAACCATCAAGCTGCACAGTAGTTTTCAAGGCTCCACCTAGGGGGTCGACGCGCGCACCGCAGCTGTGGACGTATCAAGACTCCGCAAGTCATAGGCGTGGAAACCAACCGGATCCATAAGTTCGACGCCACCGCGGTGATACTCGCAACCATTGTGATCCTGGCTGAGGTGGCGCCCATTAGTGAATGCGACCCGCCAACTTGTCCGGCCCAGCTGCCACGTCGAGACTGGCAATCCCCCCGGCTTCGCCGCAACCGAAACTCAATCTCCGCCCAGTGGATTTCCGTGTGATAGCCGCGGCTTTCGCAGTAGGAACAACGACACTCGGCAGACGCGGTCCTGCCATACCGCGGCAAACACCGATGCGCACAGCCACCGGCTGCGATAGCTATGACACCGTGTTGCCTGCTAGAAGCTCCAGCGGGATTACGCTGAACTGGTTAGTTGTGGCAGCCGCAACTCATGGCGATCCGTCTGCAGAGTCGATCGACCAACTGCCCGCCATGCGCTGGAGGTGTGTCGGTCGTACCAACCGGCGGGTAGCCATTGGTGCTGGACCACCCGAGTAGTGTGAGAAGCATCGTCGATACACCGCACCTGGCTAGTCAAGCCACGTCGTCGCCGATTCGAATAATTTGGCCGGTTTCGCGGTCGAGACAGGAGCGTCGATATGACGCTGAAGAAGGGTCAACACGAGGTCGGCAGCCGGCACACCCCTCCGGAAAGCACCCCGCGCTTGAGGCTCAAGCCCAAGGCTCCACAGAGCGGGTATGTCGACGGCGCATGGTGGCCGCACAGCGCGGACCTCACGACAGAACTGCCCGATCTGCTTTCGGTGCTGTCGGTCCGCCTTGGACCAATCAGCCGCGTGATCTACAACGTGAACGAATGGTCCTTGCCGCCAAGTAAATTTGCGACCGGTGGACGAACGGTACGACTCGATGGATATCGCCTCCAGCCGGTCAACACCGTCGAAGTCCTCGGACTCAATCGCAACAAGATCGTCCTGCTGGTGGTTTCCCCTCAGGCCGGCTCCGACCAGGCGCACACCATCATGATGACCGCAGCGGAGGCCGACAACGCTGCGCCGGTCGACAGCCTCCTTGGGGCTGGCGCGCAAGAGAGCAAACCCCATATCTAGCGCTCCGATACGCACCTCCATCAGGCAAGAACACGGAAAATCAACAGAACTCGATCGAATGCGAACAGCGTCGTGACTGTGCTCGCCTAGCCGGCTCGGGAGTTGACCCAGGTGCCTGGTAGACAGACGGAACATCGTGGGGTGCGGGGCGCATCGAAAAGTTGCCTGCCCCAACGCCCAGTGGGGGCACCACGCTCCGTTGCTGCAGGGAACCCCACCAGGCGGCTCTTGACAGCGCTCGATACTTCACGGTCCGCCCACAACAATTCCCATGTACTGCCAGGTCAGCGAGTCTTCAGCCGCAAGCCACT
Organism: Mycobacterium marinum; assembly: GCF_003391395.1. Lineage (NCBI taxonomy): Bacteria > Bacillati > Actinomycetota > Actinomycetes > Mycobacteriales > Mycobacteriaceae > Mycobacterium > Mycobacterium marinum. Next base: position 2,939,607 of record NZ_CP024190.1, on the reverse strand, counting down.
GGCGGTGTGTCAGCGATTCAGGTACGTTACGAGTAAGTCGGTGGTCCTCGCACGTGGCATTAAGCTTCACGTCATCGCCGGTACCAACTTATCTGGCCGGTTTCGTGGCCGAGACAGGAGCGTCGTAATGGCGCTGACGCACACCCATTTTCAGGCCTATCGGCCGCATCGCTCACTTGGACTCACTGTCGCGAAGACCCCTGTAGCCGGTGCCGCGCCCCGTGCGGGAGGAGTCGAACGCCTGAACCTGGACGAGCCGGTCATAGCCCCTGATCGAGCCTTCTCGGGTACTTGCGGCGGCAGAGCTGCCAACACTACTGACCCGATCGACTAGCACCCACCTAGACACCCAACGCGACGTCGAACCCGTGAGATTGCCGGCCCCTCGGACATCTCATTGCTATTTCCACTCCAAATCTTCGAAAGTTGTTTTATGGCGATTGACAATGAAGAATTCGCCGCCTTTATCAAATTTAGTACACGTGATATTCCACCGCACCCCGATATCGGCCGCCGCATACTCAGACGGATCTCCGAGATCGAGCGTAGCGATATTGTGAAAGCAGACAAGAGCACCCTCGCCTCGGGCAAAAAAGTTGTGCCGTGTCGAAATGTGAAATGGGTGCGGCCTGAACGGTAAAGGCCGTCGGCCATCGTGACTGCGGTCGAATGAGCAACTTTCCGATCATCAACGTTTCCCATATTTGCACTTGACGATCATGCCCATATGGCCGCAGAAATAGGAGATCCTTGGCGCTTCGAGGCCAACAACTCGGATTTGAACTTCGCGTCGCAAGATCTATTGCCGTCGCTGGGTGAACTGCACATACAGTCCAACGTTGCACCTTGACAGGAGTCTCCGCCAAGATCACCCCCCCCAAAGTCCGCGCAACACCACGCCTCAACCATGGGACGGTCTGCGTAATGGCCTGGCCAAACATCTCGACGGGAAGCCATCTTGACAAACCCACCGGAATCCGCGCAGATGGCGCTACGCCGTTTTTCGGATGTCAATATGGCGTCGACCAGCGATCTTTGCAGATCTCGACTTGATCGGCCGAAAATGAACCCGTCAAACACCTCGTAGCGAACCGAATTCGACGCACCACCGCACCGGTACGGTCGAATACAAAGGTTGACAACGAGCGGACGTGGAGCAGTCGAACAATCTTGCAACATCTTGACGCAGAGCGGCTATCTTTTCCGTCCACTTCATGCTACCGTTGGCCACGGGTGTGGCTAACTTACACCCATTTGAAAATAGGAAGAAGTAAGTATGACACAGGGAACCGTAAAATGGTTCAACAGCGACAAGGGCTTTGGCTTTATCGCTCCTGATGGCGGCGCAAAAGATGTGTTCGTCCACCATTCAGAGATCCAAGGGGACGGCTACCGCTCCCTTGATGAGAATCAACGGGTAGAGTTCGAGATCACTCAAGGCCCGAAAGGCCCTCAGGCAGTGGGAGTGACCACCGTCTAAGGATGCGCCATGAAAACCCCCGGGGTCGCTCGGACATCGTCATGATTCCGTCCGAAGGATTGCCTTGTTGGGCGCCCCGGGGTTTTTCGGTATGAGAATGAGAATGGGTGGGCCGACGAGCTAGCGGCCGCTCAGGACCGCCTCGCCAGCGCTGAGCAAGCCAACTGCACACGGGCAGAAGCGACTTGAGGGCTCCCGAGAACGCCGTGCGCCACTGAACTAACAGTCGCCTAGGTTTCCGTCTTTCTTCGTCGCGCGGTCGAGGTCATGGCATGACCGGGCACCTGCGTCGATACCGCGAACGCCAAGTCGATCCCAAAGCTCGAGATTTTGGCGACCGCCGCCCCGTGCCGTCAGCAGTGTTTGCGCCCCGTCTCCTAGGTCAGCGGGATGTCCCTGGCTCTCGAACAGACTGCAAGCAGCGGGATGTCGCGGACCACCGAGCGCGACAGGGCCATTTCCCAAGTCACCGCGGTATCATCTTTCGTGGTTGACTCCGCAGCCACCCGGAATCGTCCGGCGGCGATCTTCAGAGGTCCCTGCCGCAGCGCACCCGCCATACCCGGCTGATTCGACAGTTACGGGGTCGCCGCATTCCTATTGCACTTCGGGACAGTCCCGTGCGCAGCACTTTGGGCGCCGTATCGGTCCGCGCGCCGCGGCCGTTGTTTGCAGGTGAGTGTGTATTGTCAAAGCATCTGAAGTGCTCGACACCTCGCTTCGACCGAAGCGGCGGGCCCTCTTTGGCGGCCCGTGAAGGGGCACGCTCTGTCATCGCAGTTTCACACCGGAATTGTTCGCGCGCCGGCGATCTCGAACCCAGCATCGCGGATCGGTTCCCACGCATTCGTCACATCAGCCATGGATGCGCGGCGGCATTGAACGCTGCGACTCACGATCGGTTGTTAACCGCGGGACCGCCGCGCCAGAGCTAAGGAATAGCCTTGAGCAGATTCACCGAAACGATGTATGGCACCGCCCAGTCCAGCTTTAAGGGCATGGTCACCGGCGAGCCGGACCGTCCAGTCCGGCACACCTGGGGTGAGGTGCACGAGCGCGCGCGTCGGATCGCGGCCGGTTTGGCCAAGGCCGGTGTCGGCCGCGGTGACGCCGTCCCGGTGCTGGCCGGGGCGCCCGTTGAGATCGCGCCGGCCGCGCAGGGCATCTGGATGCGCGGCGCCAGCCTGACCATGCTTCACCAGCCCACACCGCGAACCGATCTACAGCGCTGGGCGGAGGAAACCGCCGCGGTAATCAAGATGATCGGCGCCAAAGTTGTTGTCATCTCCGACCCCTTCATGGCCGCAGCCCCCTTGTTGTCTGCGTTGGACATGCGGGTACTCATCGTTGGCCAACTCCTCGACAGTGCCCCGATCGATCCCGTCGATACCGACGACGACGATCTCGCGCTGCTCCAATTGACCTCCGGGTCCACCGGATCACCCAAGGCCGTACAGATCACACACCGCAACTTCGTCGCCAACGCCGAGGCGATGCTCATTGGCGCGCAGGTCGACACCGAAACCGACGTGATCGTCAGCTGGCTGCCACTGTTCCACGACATGGGAATGACCGGCTTCTTAACCGTGCCAATGTTTTTCGGCGCCGAGTTAATCAAAGTCACCCCGATGGACTTTCTGCGCGACACCCTGCTGTGGGCAAGGCTCATCGACAAATACCAGGGCACGATGACCGCGGCACCAAATTTCGCCTACAAGCTGCTGGCCAGGCGCCTTCGCAAGCTGGCCAGGCCCGGCCAGTTCGATCTGTCGACGCTGCGCTGGGCGCTGTCGGGTGCTGAACAGGTCGAACCCGCTGACGTCGAAGACCTCTGCGAAGCCGGCAAGCCCTTCGGATTACGTCCGGAGGCAATCCTGCCTGCCTACGGCATGGCCGAGACGACGGTGGCCGTGTCGTTCACCGAATGCAACACCGGCCTCGTAGTCGATGAAGTCGATGCCGACTTGCTCGCCGTACTGCACCGAGCCGTCCCAGCGAACAGGGGCAATACCCGGCGACTGGCCACCCTCGGCAGGCTGCTGAACGGGCTGGAGGCCCGCGTCGTCGACGAAGACGGGGCCGTCCTGCCCGCCCGAGGCGTCGGGGTCATCCACCTGCGAGGTGAACCAGTGACACGGGGCTATGCCACGATGGGCGGTTTCGTTGCGGCACAGGACGACCGCGGTTGGTACGACACCGGCGACCTCGGCTACCTCACCGAGACCGGCCACGTCGTGGTGTGCGGCCGCGTCAAGGACGTGATCATCATGGCCGGTCGCAACATCTACCCCACCGACATCGAACGTGCCGCCGCGCGTGTCGCCAGTGTCCGTCCCGGCTCCGCGGTCGCGGTTCGCCTGGACGCCGGACACCCGCGAGAAACATTCGCTGTCGCAGTGGAATCCAAAAGTTGGGAGGATGCCGCGGAGGTGCGCCGTATCGAGCGTGAAGTAGCCCACGAGGTGGTGGCCGAGGTCGACGTCCGACCCCGCAACGTGGTTGTGCTGGCGCCAGGGAGCGTTCCCAAGACACCGTCGGGCAAGCTACGGCGCGCCCATACATTGGCGCTCATCGACTGAATTCTGGCCAAGCCGAAGAAGAGTAGATTCATCACTCACAAAGGGCGCATGGAGGGAGTGTGTTGTTGACCGACTTCGACGCCCAGCCCGGCCGCGAGGCCCCAGCGCAGGCGTCGGTCTCCCCTAGCCAACTGCAAGCAGACGAAGCCGAATTGTATGCCGGTCTCAACGGGGTGGCCGGGATTGTGGCCGGCGCCCAAGGGGTGATCGACCTTCTCCGGGATGTGGCGGAGTTCGCGGCTCAGGCGATTCCCGGCGCCGATGGCGCGGGTGTGGCATTGATCGACCCACGACGTGGCATCTCCAGCGTCCAAAACTGGGCAGCCACCGAACTGCTCGTGAATGATATCGATACCATTCAGTACCACGAGCTGAGCGAGGGGCCGTGCATCACCTGTATGCAGTCGCGGCGCCCGATTGTGAGTGGGTCGCTCGGAAGTGACAGTCGTTGGCCACACTTCGGCGGCCGAGTAGCCCGGATGCAGGTGCATTCCGCGCTGGCACTACCGCTGATCGTGGGTGACGAGTTGATCGGCTCGATCAATGCCTATGCCAAGAAGCGCGACGCGTTCGCCGAGCACGCCGTCCGATTGGGGTCGCGGTTCGCCAAACCAGCCGCGGTGTCGGTGTACAACGCACAGCTATTGGCCATCGCGCATGAACGTACGACGCGACTGCAACGCGCACTGGATAGCCGAGCGGTGATCGATCAGGCGATCGGCATCATCCGCAGCCGTTCGGGTGACAGCACAGACGGCGCCTTTCAACGACTCATCCGCATCAGCCAAACCGACAACATCAAGCTAAACGTGGTCGCCGAGCAGTTGGTGGAGGAGGCCGTGCGGCGCGCCCGCGCCCGGCACCGCTGAGCCCGCCATCATAGCGGCGCGCCAAGAAGCTCGGCGAATTCCCCCACGAGTGCCGGGCGGGAATCCCGATCGGTCATCAACCTGCGCGCGACGTTGCTCAGGTGTTCGCCGTTCGCCCCTGCGTAGGTGCGCAGCAGATTGAACGCTTCCTCGATGGACACACCCAGCTGCTCTCGCAGCAGCCCTTTAGCCTGCTCGACGATGACGTGGTTGGTCAAGGCCGTACGAAGTCGCGGCAGGACGGTGGCGGGTGTGGGTGGGTGCTCCTGCAGGATCGCTACGCATGCAACGTGTGTCAGCGTTTGACCGACGAGGAGATCCGCTTGGTTGAGCTCACCGACGCGAGTGCCGAACAAGCCGAGGGCACCCAAGACAATGCCGGCGGCACGCATCGGAATGGCGTGCACGGACGCGTATCCCGCTTCGACCGCGGCCGGAACGAAGCTCGGCCACCTCTCGACGGCCGCCCCGAGGTCGGCGACCGAAACGGGATTGCCGCTGAGATAACAGTCCACACATGGGCCTTCGTCAGCCTGCAACTGGAACAGCTCGAGTTCGCGGGCCCGTTGCGATGTCGCGGCAAGCAGCCGAAGTTGCTGCAACGGATCCGCGAGCAGAAATCCCGCGGCCGCGATATCCAGCAACTCCGCGCATCGTTCCGTCAGTGCGGTCAGCAGGTCGACGATGTCGAAGTCATCGAGCAGGCTGTCGACGAGCGAAACGATGGCGTCCAACACGCGGGGTTCACGAGGGATGTCAGTCACGTTGCCCTTCTTCCTGGACTGTTGGTGTGGCCGCGCGCATCAGTCGGCCTCGAGTTTCAGACGGCGGTCGAGGATGTCGCGGGCCACGTCGGTCGCGCTGCGGCCGGTGCTGTAGGCGTGAGCGCGCAGCCGGACCAGGGCCTCCGCAGGTTCAACGTCCAACTGCGCGACGAGCATTCCGGTGGCTTGGCTGACTTCTGCACGACACAGCGTGTTGAGTTCGCCCCAGGCACCGCTGCTGGGATCGCTGACGGCGGCCTGCAGATCGGCATCCATCAGGTCCAGCAGCGGGACAACTGCGAGTTCAGCGGCTGCCACCGCGCTGGTCAGATCATTGCTCGACAGGTGGCCGGGCTGCGCGCGGAAGAGGTCGAGAGCTCCGACATACTCGCCGGCCACAACGACGGGTATTGCGTAGACGCTTCTGATCTGGTGGGCCAACATGGCAGGTCCGTATGCGGGCCAGCGAAACTCCCCCGGATCGGCGAGGTCGACAACCGCAATCGGGATCCGCCGTGCAACAGAATCCAGACACGGCCCCTCCCCGAGAGTGAACTGCAGCTCGTCGTAGTTGCGCGCCGCCATATCACTGGATCCCAGCGTGCCGCTGCTCGTGCCATCGAAAACGATCGAAATTGCGGCTGCATCAACGTCAATAAGGATCACGCAGGCCTCGCACAGACGGTCGGCCGCCGCTACCCCCCGCAGGCCCTTGACGGCGGCAAGGAGCTGCTCCCGGATCGTCACATGTAGCCGAACGCGGTTCGGGCAACCGCACAAGTGCCCGGGAGTCGAGGCGACAACGTCATCCCTCCACCTTTCACTAGTTGGCAGCATTTGACGAGTGCACCACGAATCTCGAACGCGGCTCTGTTGGTGATGGCTCAGAGCTTCTGCCATTACGCCGCGCTTCAGCGTCAGCAGCCACAGCAAACTACACGGCGCCACAGGAACTGCCCGGAGCGACGGTCCGAAAGGCTGGATCCTAGATCTGACGGCTCCCGCCCGGACCAAAGTCATTGCACAGTGCCAAGTGCCGCGCATGCTGCAAAGTCGAGATCAATGCCAAGGTCGACGTCGCGCCCTGGTTGCGGCTCACCCCGTCGGCGTGCAACTCGTCGTACCCACCGCCTGTGTCCGGGTCCCACATCGGCTCTCTCAGATCGTTGTCGCCCTTGAACCACGCAGCGGCGGCCCTGACTCCGGCGAACCAGATCGGGTTGGTATCGACCGCGGCGGCACGCGCACACGCATCGGCGAGCGTGGATACCTGCAAAGGCTGTTGGTCAAAACCAGGCCTGGCGTCATCGGCTCCTCGGCCCCCGACCGGGGTGGGAGACAGATGGCCGTCAGCTGATTCGAATGCGACCAGCCACGCCAACAGATCCAGGCCGTTGCGGCGCAACGTCGCGTCGGCGAGCACCGCACCCGCAGCGATCATGGCCTCGGGCAGAACAGCGTTCACGTATGTCAGCCGCGGCTCAGGCCACGGCCATACCGGGTCGTTGCTCGGCGCCGACAGCGTAGCGGCAAAGTCAGTGAGCAGTGCGAGAGCCGCCTGGTGCTCGGGGTTGAAAGCGAGGAGTTCGGCGGCACCCAGTGCCGCATAGGCCATCGCCCGCGGTCGTCTCGACCGCGCTCGAGCGGCACGCTCGAACTGCACGATGGCCGACTCACGGGTCCAGGCGACATTGCTGTGCCCGACCGCTGTGCCCAGGCCCCAGAGGCACCGCCCCCAAGCATCCTCGAGTGCGGGCTCATCGCTCCAACCTCCGGTGTCGTCCATCCGATTCCTGCATGCACCAGTACTGGACTGCGCGTCGTTCAAGAACCGCAACGCAACTCCGGCGAGTCCGTTCAGTGTTCGGTCCGGGCCATGATCGCGGGTGGCAACAACAAGCACTCCGGCCGCATCCTCGGTGCGGTAACCGCCTTCCGGTAGTGGCTCTGCCAGCCGTGCCCGCTCCAGCGTTCCGCGACTATCGGTCAACCGCAGGAGTTGTTCAAAACTTGGCGCTGGCGCAGTGCTGCTCATAGCCGTGCCCGTCGGCGCGCCAGGATCCGCCGCGCCAACGCTTGATACGTGCGTGCGACCAGCGGCCAGGCCATCTCGGGTGCCAGTCGACGCGCCTCGGCTGCCATCGCTCCGGCCAGACGCGGCTCCGTCAACACCTGGCGCAGCGCCGATGACAGCGCATCCGGACGGTCATGCGCCACGACAAGGCCGGCCCCGCCGGAGAGCACTTCGACGGCGTGCGGGAACGCGGTGGCCACCACGGGCCGACCACTGGCGATGGCGCCAATCAGCACGCCGGAGCTGACCTGGTCGGTCGAATCGTAGGGCAGCACCACCGCCGCCGCAGACTGGACCAGGGCGCTCAACATTGGACCGCTGCGGTAACCGGCATCAAAAAGAACCGACCCCGACAAACCGCTGCGCCGCGCCTGTTCTACCAGCGCATCGCGGTACGCCTCGCCGTCGGCGGCCAGCACCTTCGGGTGCGTCGGGCCCGCAACCACGTAACGCGGATTGCCGGGCAGGTCACGAAGCGAACTCATCGCCTCGATCACCCGCTCGATGCCCTTACCCGGGCCGAGCAAGCCCCAGGTCAACAGGGTGGGTCGACCGCCTCGTACGTGGGAGGGGTTCACCGAGATGGTTGCACCCTGCCGGATGATGGCAACCCTGCTCCGGTCGATATCGAAGGCACGGTATAGGCGTTGGCCGGCCGCCTCGGACATGGCGACCACTTGGTCGGCCCGCGCCGCCATCTCCTGGGTAATCAAAATCTGTTGTGGTGTAGGGCTTTTAGGAAGATCCTGAACAACTACGATCGACGGCACAGTCAGCCCGTCGATGATGCCCAAGGTCTCATCACCATCCACACCGCCGTAGCTCCCGTAGTCGTGCTGGATGACCGCAACGTTGCTGTGGTTCAACAGCTCAACGCAAGCCGCCGCCGATGGCGCTGACCCGTTCACCAGCTCTCCGACGACATCGGAGCTCGATGACGCTTGCCCATCGGACACTCGAACGATACTGACCTCAGAGCCGTTGGCGTTCAACCCACGGGCCAGCGCCGCGCTGAATGTCGCCAGGCCACAACGCGTCGGCGGATACATACCGAGGATGCCAAAACTGGGGCAGCTCGAAACTTCCTGGTCCACAATAGGAACCGTTGATGGCCTAAGGGTAGAGAAAGCGCTCAAGGTGATCCCAACTGCGCTCGTCACCTGCGTGTCCGGCGTAAGCGGTTGCTTGGTGCGGTCAGCGGGAACGCGGCTGACTCATCCCGGACTAGCTGGGTTTTTCAACTTCTTTGAGGATACACGCCCCAATACTGGTCGTGAACGCTGCGCGGCGAGGTGGCATCCCACGTTGAACCGTTGCGGGTCACCGCGAAATCTCACGCTAGGAGTAGAGTCCAGGAATCGGGACCAATCAGGCCCCCATGATGAAGGGGTCAGTGATGGCAGATAAGTCTCCCCGACAAGCGATGAGCAAAAAATCCGGAAAGTCTTTGAAGGAGAAACGCGCCGACAAGCACGCGAAGAGCGCGCGCCGCGCCGCATCCACAGAAGCCCTGTTCCATGACAGGAAGAACTGAGGCGCAACATCTTTCGGCGCACGGCCTGGCGCTCGGCGCACTAGTACCGCGAGAAGCTGTCGCCTAGGCCCGCCGGTTGGCCCTCGCATACAACGTACGCTCGCCGCTGGCTACCACTCGTCGCACGCGAGTCCCCTACTACTCCCCTCGGTAGCCGGACGCTGCGGACTCGGCCGGAGAGTCACTCTTAAACCACGTACCGGCACCGCGATACACATAAACCACGTACCGGCACCGCGATACACACCGCGGTGCCTGTCCCGCCGCGGGCAAGCACAACGCCGGTTCCCGGCCGCACAACGGCGCGACCGGGAATCGCGGAATAGCAAGAACACCAGCACTGAACGCGTAAAGGTCAGTGTCCTGTCAGGCTGGTGTGTCGCCGACCCATCAGCGTTGCAACCACGGCGACACCGACAGCGGCGACAAGCACCTGGACCAGCAGTTCGAGCCAGTCGATGCCGCTGGTCGCGGTAGGAATTCCAACCGCCTTTGCGATCACGGTACCGATGAACGCGGAGACGATGCCGACGAGGATGGTCACCAGCACACCGATGGACTGTTTGCCCGGCACCACGAGGCGGCCGAGCACGCCGATTACCGTGCCGATCAGGATGGCGGTGATAACTCCGGTGATAGTCATTATTCCTCCAAGGGGATTGCAGGTGGAGTTGAGATACCCTCGGCTCCCACCAAATAAACGTTCAGCTCGATCCGGCGCGACGAGTCCGCCTTTGCCAGAGTCGGCACTGCGGCTCGGGACCGCTGCCAACCAACACCCAGGAGCGGGATGTGACGGCCAAGCCACCCCGTCCGACGCGCCGCCGATGCGCAGTTCACCGATCCCGCTGCCTGCCCAACCGGCTCCCCTGCCCATCGCTTTGCGGTGTCGTCGGGGGTTGGACCGGCCAGAACTGACCACCGGATCTGGGGGTCTAGGGTTCGATTTCGCGGACAAGGGATTGGTCATCCCCGCCCGCGTGGATCTGGGCTCTAAAGTCAGAGCCTATGGCGACCGCTGCGCAGTCACCCCGGATCGAAGTCGGCGAATCCCGCTGCGGCGACGGCACCGTTATCCGCCATGTGGAAGCCGGCGAGGGACCGGTCTTGGTGCTGTTGCCCGGCTGGTCACTGACGGCACAGATCTTTCGCGACCAGCTGGCTGGTTTGTCGCCCACTTGGCGGGTGCTGGCGATCGATCATCGCGGGCACGGTCGTTCGTCAATCCCCCGGCTCGGCTATCACATCCACCGCCTTGCGGCCGACCTGCGAACCGTATTGCAGACGCACCACCTCGATCAGGTCCATTTGCTCGGACATTCGATGGGGTGCGCGGTGATCTGGTCCTACCTTGAACTCTTCGGTACCGATCGGCTCGCCTCGCTGCTGCTGGTCGACCAGATGCCCTGCGCGCTAAGAAATCCCGCGTGGACCGATGCCCAGGCTCTCGAGGCCGGAGCGACGATGGACCCCGCCGGACTGTTCGCGTTCACTGATCGGCTGCGCGCCGATGGCGATGACCCGCGTCCGGACTTCGTCACCGAGGTTGTCTCCGAAGGCATCGGACCAGATGAATTGGCCTGGCTCGTGGAGCAAGGCCAGACGTTGAACCGCCGCCTCGCCGCCGACCTGATCTTTGACGTGGCAACCCATGACTGGCGCGGGCTGATGGCGCACATCGGCTTGCCAACGCTGGTGGTGGCCGGCGACTCGGTCAATGTGCCGATCGCTTCCCAACGATGGATGTGGCGGCAGATCCCCGGCGCGCAATTTGCCCGGGTCCCGGGGCGTCGGGGTGGCACGCACTTCCCATTCCTGGAAAACCCGCAGACCTTCAACGACGTGGTGTCGCAGCATCTTTTCGCCCACCCGCCCGGCTGAGACCGGCCGGCCTCTCGCAAGCGCTTCGCGGGTACGGCGATCTAGGCCGGTGGGACCATGCGCAGCGAAACCCCGCCCTATCCGCCGGCGACCAAGTTGGATGAATTCGCGTAGTCCGAGTCGTGAAAGCTGAAGAAGTTGAGGACGAGCTTGGAAATCTCGGAACGCCCGGTGCGGTGGTGCAGACCCTGACATGCGTCTATCAGCGACCGCTCCGCCGTGCCATAGGCATGGGCAAAATAGTTCAATCGCTTGACGAAGGCCGGCGCCGCCTTGGCCACCGGCAAGGCATGTAGCGAGTCGAGAGCCAGATTGGTTTGGCGGCGCGTGAGGTCCTTCTCCAAGCGTGTGGTCATCGGGTCGTCGGCGCACACGCGGGCCAACACCTCATCGAACCTGGAATCCGTTGCCGCTGTGGCATCGATGATCCGATTCGCCAGATCCTCACGGCCGGACTGATTCTTCAACAGCTCGGGCCCGATGTCGCTCAGCAGGCAGACCAGACGATTGCACGCTGAAAGTGCCTGGAACAAAGCCAGATCGATCTCTTCCATCGGCACGTCGCGGTACTCGGGTGTGTCCAGCAGGAAGGCGATGTAGTACCCCAGGGTGGTGGAGGCCAAGATCGCATCGGCGCTGCTTTCCAGCCGCTGGCCGATTCCGCCCCTGAGTCCCGTGCCGATCATCCGATTGACGCCGGTGTAGCGCCCGAGCAGATAGCGCCGCACCGGTTCGGCGTACCTCAATCCCTTGATGGCGCGCAGCACCCCGCGGGCCGCAATGATATTGCCGACGAGCAGCGGCCATAGCGCGGCGCGCACGTCAGGCCGCACCTTCCGGCCACATTGCGTGTTGAAAACCTTGACTAGCTGTGAGTAGGCGGCTCCGCCAGGCATCTGAATCAAGAAGTCGATGCGACGAGCGCTCGCGCGGCTATCGGCGAGCAACATCGGCGCTGCGGGCCTTGGCCTCGATAGCGCACGCATGGCCGCGTGATTGACATCGGTCGCAAGTTTGCGCCGCAGCCGTTCGTGGGGGCCGTCGAGGCGAGGATCCATGCCGAGCCCGATGCCCAGATCGTTGGCAACAGCGTCGAAAGCCAGGTACGTGTTTAGGGCGGGGCTTTGTCCCAGCAGGTGGGTCTGCTGCATGAATAGGTGACATCTGATGTGTCTAGTCCTGCGGGGCTGGGCTGGAAGGATGTCACTGTGTCTAAGCCGTACCCTCAGGAGTTCCGCGACGACGTTGTCCGGGTCGCCCGCAACCGTGATCCCGAGGTTCCGTTGGAGCAGATTGCCTCGGATTTCGGGATCCACTACACGACGCTGTACGGGTGGCTGAAGAAGGCCGATGTCGACGACGGTAAGCGGGCCGGGACGACCACCAGCGAATCAGCCGAACTGCGGGAAGCGCGTAAGCGAATTCGTTTGCTAGAGCAGGAAAATGAAGTGCTGCGCCGGGCGGCGGCCTATCTCTCGCAGGCGCATCTTCCGGGAAAATGATCTACCCGCTCGTCCGTGAGTTGGCCGCCGACGGTATCCCCGTCACGGTGACGTGCCGGGTCCTCAACATCGCTCGCGCGCCCTACTACCGCTGGCTCGACCAACCCGTGACCGACACCGAGTGGAACCGGGCGCATCTGGCCAACGCCCTGTTCGACGCCCACCGCGACGACCCGGAATTCGGCTACCGGTTTCTGGCCGATGAAGCCAAGGCCGCCGGGTTCTGTGTAGCGGAGCGCACGGTGTGGCGGATCTGCAGCGCCAACGGCTGGTTCAGCGTCTTCGGCAAGAAGAAACGCGGGAAGAAGGCCAAAGTGGGGGCTCCGACGCATGACGATCTCGTGCGCCGGGACTTCACCGCCGCGGGCCCCAACCAGCTGTGGCTGTCCGACATCACCGAGCACCCGACCCGGGAAGGCAAGCTCTACCTGTGCGCGATCAAGGACGTGTGGTCCAACCGCATCGTCGGCTATTCGATGGCTGAGCGGATGGAATCCTCCATCGCTGTTGCCGCACTCGATTCCGCGGTTGCTCGCCGCGCCGCGAAGGTGGCCGGCTGTGTGCTACACAGCGACCGCGGTAGTCAATTTCGGTCAAGGAAGTTGCAGCAGAGCCTGTTTCGTCACCGCATGCTTGCCTCGATGGGCCAAGTAGGCTCGGCCGGCGACAACGCCGCCATGGAGTCCTTCTTCTCGCTGCTGCAGAAAAACGTCCTGAACCGCCGAACCTGGGACACCCGCGAACAGCTGAGGATCGCGATCATCACCTGGATCGAACGCACCTACCATCGTCGTCGCCGTCAGACAGCACTCGGCCGATTGACGCCCATCGAATTCGAGACCATCATGACCCAGACCGCCGAACAGGCGGCCTAACCGCTGTCACCTATCTGTGCAGCAGACCCGGTGCTCGGCGTGGGCGTCCTCCATTGAGTACAGAAGTATCTTTTCCGTCATCGCATGCGTGGCTCCGATGCCGCTGAGGCCCAGCCAGTCCGGCTGCGCCGGACTCTGCGCCGACGAGCACCACAGGAAGAAGTCGCGGCACGGCGAGTCGGCAAATGCATCCTGCAACACGCCAGCAATGCTTTTGGTGAGGTTGTCCAGCACCTCGTCGTGGGAGTTGCGCCGAAAACTGGCGATGTCCACGGCGTTTTCCCCGGCCATCAGCGCTCCCGGTGGCAGATCAGTTGTGACAAGACGGTCAGATCGCGGGATCGCACGGCATCGGGTAGTGCCCCGACAGCCGCTTGGATGCGTTGGTCGGCGCATCGCCGCACGACGTGTCGTCCCGCTGCGACATCGACAAGAGTTGCGGCGCGATCGATGTCGATGGTTTTCGTGGAGGTGCTGGATTGGCAGAGCACCGCGGGTTCGATGGCCAATTCGGATCGTGAGTTCAGTGCGGCCGCAACCGTCAGCGTCGCGTTACGCCGGTCAAGGTCGTTGACGCATTGCAGTGCGAGACCCAGTTCACGGCCGAACCGTTCCAACGCCACAATCGTGGCATCGCCGGCATCGGCGGCCAAAGCGCCTAGCCCGCAACAACAACCGATTAGAGCCGCCGCCTTGCCTGCGGCCATCCGCTCATAACTGTCGGCCGCGCCTGCCTGGCCGCATTCGAATGCGCAATCCTCGAACCGTTCGATGCACAAGTCCAGGCACGACGTCTCCAACCGTATGACCGCCCGGACGGCCACCGACGGGTCGCCCAAGCCGGTCAGTATCCAAATAGCAGCAGTTTGGAACGCATTGCCCAGCAAGATCGCGTTGTCGACGCCCCAGACACTCCACACCGTGGGAATTCCCCCGCGTGCCGCATCCGAAGCCATCACGTCGTCATGGAGCAACGTGCCGCTGTGCACCAACTCCACCGCCGCCGCGATCGGCGCCGCATCGCCAGTATCACCACCGCAGGCAGCGGCGGCCGCCCAGACCAGGGCGGCGCGAATGAATGTGCCCGATGATCCTGCTAACGGGGACCTATCGGCATCCCACCAGCCAAGATGATATCCGGCCATCGTCGCCAACGGCTCCGGCATCGACTCGACGGCCCTGCGCAACACCGGATCACACGCGGCTCGAGCACTGCTCAAGAAAAGTTCTACAACCTCGGCGGGTACATCACCCCGACAAGTCCCGTCCGCGGTCAACGCTCCTCCCCAACGTGGCTGGAAGGTCCAGTTCTCTCCGTTGCCAGCAAACTCATAACCAGTTTGTCGGTACGCCGCGAACCGGCTTCCGACTCACCATCGCCGCGCCGGATCGTGTCAAAATTATCCGATTGGTGCACAACACTTCTCAATTCATTCCCCGGTTCTCGACGGCGGGTTCGGGCGGCTTTGCTGGCGCCTTCATCGAGCATTTTAGATCCAGCTCGGCCCATCCCAGCGGCCAATCAGCAAAGCTGACATGGGTTCCGGGCGGCGGCCACCCTGCGGTGTCTCACGACTTCGGTCCAACCTGGGCGAACAGGCCGAATGCCCCAGCGATCCGTCTCACGCCTGCAACACAAAAACGCGGGGTCGATCCGCCCAGCTGCACGTCGGACCGGTTGCGAGATACCCGACGCAGGTCGGACACGGGTACCTCCCGTTGGGTGGCTGAGGTCACTTTGACACTATTATCACTAAACGTTTATAAACGTTATATGATGACTGTGTCTCCCAGCGCAGGGCCCAGCCGTGGCACTGCGGCGGAGACGACCGATGAACAGCGCATATCCGGAATCCCCTCCGGGTGCGGTGTAATACGTTTCATGACGTCCGATAAAGATTCCCCCCTACACGATCTCGCCGATGCCGACCTGCGGGTCACCCGTGGCAGCGTGCCGGCGAGTGTCCAGCTTGCGGAGTTGTTGAGGACGCAGATCCTGGAACGGGCGCTGTCCCCCGGCAGCCGGCTGCCGACTGAGCAAGAGTTGATCGCACGTTCGGGTGTTAGCAGGTCGACCGTGCGCGCCGCGGTTGGAATTCTCGAGGACGAGGGCTGGTTGGTCCGCCGTCAGGGGTTGGGGACGTTCGTCGCCGAGCCGGTGAAACAGGACTTGGAGTCCGGTGTCCGAACGATCACCGAGGTGCTGCTGAGTCGGGGAGTGACGCCCCGCGTCGAGGTGTTGTCCCATGCGGTCGTCGCGGCGCCCCAGTCGGTGGGTGCCGCCCTGGGGCGCTCGGAAGTGCTGCGGATTCAGCGTCGCTATAGCGAATCCGATCAACCGCTGGCGATCGTGACCTGCTACCTACCGGCGGATTTGCCCCACGACGCCGTCGAACCGCTGCTCTGCGCCACATCGGCGACCGCGACCACCTACACGATGTGGGAACAACGACTCGGCGTGCGCATCAGCTCGGCCACCCATGAGATTCAGGCGGCCGGAGCCTCCCCGGAAATCGCAGCGGCACTGGGCTTGTCGGAAGGCGCACCCGTTCTGGTACTGCGGCGCACGAGTTACACCGATGGGGACAAGCCGCTGGAGGTGGTGCTCTTCCACCATCGCCCCGAGCGATACGAATTCTGCGTCACCCTGCCTCGGACGATGCCGGGACAGCGAGCCGGGATGACCGAAAGGTAGACGGTGCCGTGCACGAAAACACCAGCAACCCGCCACAACACGGCGGCCCCCAGTTCGGGCTGATCCTTGCGCTGATGACCCAGGGACTGGCGATCAGCGACTATCCCGACTTGGTCCAGGTATCCACCCTCGCCGAAAGCTACGGCTTCGATTCCGTCTGGCTCTGCGATCACTTTTTGACCCTGAGTCCCGACGACTACGTCGCGCAGGCCGGCATCAGCGGCGAGCACGAGCGCCACGACGGGCGAGACCGGCCCGCGACGATGCCGTTGCTCGAAGCATGGACAGCGCTTAGCGCACTGGCCCGCGATACCACCTACATCCGCCTGGGAACCAGCGTGCTGTGCAACTCCTACCGCCATCCGGCGGTGCTGGCCAAGATGGCCGCCACGCTCGACATCATCTCCGAGGGGCGCCTGGACCTCGGCCTGGGCGCCGGCTGGTTCGAGCGCGAATTCACCGCCTACGGAATCCCGTTCTTGCCCGTCGGGGACCGCGTCACCGGTCTGGGCGAGGCGCTAGAGGTCATCACAGCGATCTGGACGCAGCCCGATCCGGTGTACTCCGGGCGGTTCTACACCCTCGACGGCGCGATCTGTGACCCACCGCCGGTGCAGACCCCACATCCACCGCTGTGGGTCGGAGGTGAAGGCGACCGGGTGCACCGCATCGCCGCCCGCTCTGCGCAGGGAATCAACGTGCGGTGGTGGTCGCCGCAGAAAGTCAAGCAGCGCAAAGACTTTCTGGCCCGGGCCTGCGCCACGGCGCAACGCGACCCCACGACGTTGCGGTTCTCGGTGACCGCCCTGCTCGCGCCGACCGAATCCGCCGAGCAGGAAGCCCAGATCAGGACAGAATTCTCGGCGGTTCCCTACGACGGTCTCATCGTCGGCCCCGCGGATAGGTGCATCGAGCGAATCAACGAGTACTACGAGTCCGGGGTGGACACCTTCCTGTTCACCATTCCAGATGTCGCACGGTCGGACTTGATTCATACCGTTGGCCAAGAGGTTCTTCCGGCGTTCGACTAAGCCGCTACCCGGCCTGGCAATAGTTTTCGGTTCACCGAGTAGGCGAGGATGGGTTCTGTCATGCACGCCAAGAGCGGCCGCAACCCTGGTGCCGGCGCCTATCTGGAATCGACCGAGTATCTCGACGCCGACCATCCGGTAGTGGCCGAGCTCGCCGCGAGACTCACCCGCGGGGCAGGCTCCGATGTGGAGCGGATCCGGGCGATCTACTACTTGTATGTCCGCGATCTCCGTTGCAAGTGAGTGATCTTCAGTCGTCACGCGATGCGCCGACGGCCGCTCGGCTGGGCAAGCCCTACCCGCAGGAATTCGACGGGATCACCGACATCCATACCGTCGAAGGCCCGATCCTGCGCGAAAATGGCAGCTACGCCGACTATCCGCGAGAAGTCGCAGACTGGTAAGAGCGTCTCGCTCGCACGGTCGTCACGGCGCTGGACTCACCGAAAGATCGTCAGGCGATTGCCGACGACGACGATCTTTGGTCGGGCTCCAAGCGTACGCAGGTAATGCGTTTCGCGGTTCCTGGGCGCGCCCTACCGCGATGGGTTGGCTATTCGGCGCCGAAGCCGAAAACCGTTGTCGAATCGTAGGTCTGTCCCGGAACGAGCTCGGTGCTCGGGAAGCCGGGGTGATTCGGCGAATCCGGGTAGTGCTGGGTCTCCATCGTGAATCCCGCGCCTTGGCGGTAGATATGCCCGCTGGTGCCGGTGAACGTCGCGTTGATGAAGTTGGATGTGTAGAACTGCACGCCGGGCTCGGTGGTGGAGACGGTCAGGGTGCGCCCCGTTTGTGGATCCTGCACCCGGGCCGCCTCGATCAGTTCGGTGTTGTTGGCGCGGTTGATCACCCAGTTGTGGTCATAGCCGTGGGCCAGCAACAATTGCGGGTCATTGTCGGTGATGTGCGCGCCGATCGCGGTCGGTGAGGTGAAATCGAACGGCGTGCCCCGCACCGCGGTGATCTGCCCGGTCGGGATCAGGGTGGAGTCGATTGGCGTGTAGTTGTCGGCATGGATGGTGACCTTGTGGCTGTAGACGTCAAGTGCGTCCTCACCGGCCAGGTTGAAGTAGCTGTGATTGGTCAGGTTGATCACGGTCGGCGCATCGGTGCTGGCGTGGTAATTGACGCGCAGTCGATTGTTCTGATCCAGGGTGTATGTGACCGTGGTGCTCAGCGCCCCGGGAAAACCCATTTCTCCCGCGGGACTGACATAGTGGAGCTTCAGGCCCACGCTGTCGCCGCCTTTTTCCACGCTGGCCTGCCACACCTTGGTATCGAATCCGGCGGTGCCGCCGTGCAGGCTGTTACCGCCGTCGTTGATGGGCAGGTGATACTCGTGGCCGTCGAGCGAGAAGACTCCCCCGGCGATCCGGTTGCCGTAGCGGCCGATGATCGCGCCGAAATAGGTTTTGGCGGATCCGGTGTTGTTCAGGTAGCCGGCCAGGGTCGGAAAGCCCAGCACCACGTTGCCGATACGTCCGGTTCGATCGGGGACTTCGATCGACTGGATGATGCCGCCGTAAGTCAGGATTCGCACCCGCATTCCGTGCCCGCTGTTGAGCGTGTAGCGGCTCACCGGGGTCGCATCGACCTCACCGAACGGCTCGCTGGTGATCGACGGCGGCCCCGCGGGCGTCGATGCATTGCCGCGCCCCGTGGGCGAGTTGATTGCCGTGTTGCTGCACGCCGCCAAGCCCGCCACACCGGCGATGGCGATCAGCTGAAGTCCTCGTCTGCCGCGCATGGACGCTCCTCGCATTCGTACGGTTCGGACTCTCGACTAGGTACGGCTGCAACACCGTAATCCTGCACTATGAGGTGCCGCGGCGTTGCCGACGCGCGGGACTCACCGGCCGTGCTGACTTCCCATCGGATTTCATCGCAGTACGGGACTTTCGGCACTCGCGAGCTGCACGGTTGCCGTGTTGGACTTGCCCGAGACACAAACCAACGACGCTTTGTGCCCAGCAGTTTCCGACTGAAGTGTCGTTGGCGTAACCACACCTCAGAGGAGGTTGCCATGTCACTCTCAGCCCCAGCAGTGCACCGTGGGATCGCAGTCGGCGCATTCAGCGCCACCCTCCTGTTCGGTAGCGCCGCTATCGCCGTTGCCGATCCGCCAGCGAACTGCACGGCCGCTGACCTGGCCCGCACCGCATCCGGTGTTTCCAACGCCACGGCGGACTACCTGTTCAACCATCCCGACGTGAACGATTTCTTCACCGGTCTCAGGGGCCAGGATCGCGATGCGATGAGCGCGAACACGCAGAACTATCTCGACGCCAACCCGTCGGTGAGAACCGACCTTCAGGGCATCCGTCAGCCGCTGGTTGATTTCAAGGGTCGCTGCCAATAACCCCTGCGCCGAGCTTTTGGGTCTTTTGATCCAGCTCGGCCCGTCGGAAGGATGACTGCCATGCGAATCGGACCGATGAGCCTCGCTGCGATTCTCGCGACCGCCCCCGCCGCCGCGGCGGCGATGCTGGGCGCCGCCAACGCCAGCGCCGCCCCCGGCGCGGAGGGCTGTGTTGACGTGGTTGGGGTGTCCGCCTGCACCAGCGTCGACATTGGCGTACCCAATATCAACGCGGTGGAGAACATCCCCTACGTCCCCGTACCAAACATCAACCTGCCCAAGGTCAAGGTGAACCCGGGGCACGTCGGTGCGCCGGGGCGCGGACGGTAGCACCGCGGCTTTCGCGAGCGGCTGCGCGCACCGGTACTGAACGCCGTGGTGTTGACGGCCGCCCTCACGGCGCCGGCGCGGCATGGACTCTCGAAGGCGCCGTCAAAGGCCGCGCAGCTAGCGGGGTCTGGGCCCCCACCCGCCGTGCTGATGCCGTGAGGTACAAGGTGTTGTTATTGATCTTCAGCAACGCCACGCGCTCTCGGAAGGAGCACGATTGAACTGGTACACCGGCAACACGACCTATGACACCGTCTTGACGATCGCCCTGGCCGTCGCAGCGTTGGTCATCATCGGCGGCTTGTTTATGCAGAGTCCCTATGGTCGCTTCGGCGCCACCGCGGGCGGGGTCAATCTGAACCCGAAGCTGGGCTGGTGGCTGATGGAGATCCCGGCAACCGTGGTGTTCGCCATCTGCTACCTCACCGGCCCGCAGCGATTCGATGCCGCGCCGCTGGTGCTTGCGGCCATCTGGCTGCTTCACTACGGCAATCGGGGCTGGTTCTTCCCCCTGTCGATCAGGCAGGTGCCGGGAAAGCGCAGCAGCTTCAACATCTCGGTGCTTGCGGCCGGAATGGTGATCACCTCGATGCACGGATACCTCAATGGGGTGTTCTTCAGCCACGACTACCGGCATCAGTACGGCACCAAGTGGCTGACCGATCCGCGGTTTCTGCTCGGGACGCTCGTGTATCTGGGCGGATTCGTCCTGCTGGTCTGGTCGGAGTCGATCGTGCGCAATCTGCGGGACAAGAAAAACCCGGGTGCCACCGAGTACAAGATCCCCTACGGCGGCGGGTTCCGGTTCGTCACCAGTCCCGCGTACCTGGGCGAGCTGATCGCCTGGGCCGGGTTCGCCCTGCTGACCTGGTCGCTGGCCGGGGTTGCCATCTTTGCGATCACGGCAGGCAATCTGGTTCCACGAGCGTTCGCCACGCAGAAGTGGTACCGCGAGAAGTTCCCCGACTACCCCGCCGAGCGAAAAGCTTTGATACCCGGGGTGATCTGAGCAGTCGGGGCTCGGTTCCGCGGCTTCGTCTCAGCACAGACACCCGATGCCCCGGCCCCATTGGCACCGGCCCTGGGAGGCATCAGCCCCCAAGGTTGAACAACAGCTCGGTCGGCGGCCGAGAGTTGTCGAGGATCAGCACCGAACTCTGGCTGTTCACGTCATCGAAGGGGAAGCCGTAGGCCAGGTTGTTGATGCTGTCGGAATGGAAGAACTCCGCCCAGTTGTTCCACTGCCCACCTGTCGGGTAGTAGTCGGCGACGTTGGACCATTGATCCGGCGAGATCGCGACACCCCGGTTGAACGCCGCGTCGAGTTCGGCGAGGAACGCCCCCTGTTGGGCGGTGCCCACGAACGGGCCATTGGCGGCGAAGACTTCCGCCGTTGTCGGCTTGACCATCGTGTAGGTCGTGGAGCTGCCCCCGGTGGGGGTCACGCTGTACACGAACTGGTCGCTGGCGTTGACACTGCCCTGCACCGTGTACCCGGGCCCGTCGTAGTTGAACTGGTTGGTCTGGTAGGTCGTCCAGAAGTCATTGATCGATGGATCAAGCCAGGTGGACAGGCCTCCCGGCTGGGCGGTCCGCGGGGACAGGATCCGCACCGGGTCCCCGGTGGCATCGTGGACCACAAGTGACTGGAACTCCGTGGGGACCGTGGTCGCAAACTGTTGGAACACCTGAGCCCGCGACAGCGTCAGGCCGCTGGTGCCCGCAAAGCCGCTGGAGTCCTGGGTCACCGTCACCGAGAACGGGAACCCGAACTGGTCCACCTGTGTTGTGTTGCCGCCGAACGGAATTGCGCCGTTGTTGAAGGTCATCTCATACCAGTCATAGACGGTGCTGTAATTGGGATCGGCCGGGTTGGCTGGGTCAGGACCCGCCCAGCCCGTGTTGTCGGAGTTGATGGCGATATAGAGCGGCTGCTTCATCGAGATGAATAGCCGGCCCCCCTGAAATTCCGACGGTGTCGTCAGGTTGCCCGCCTGGTCGAGGGTGAACGACATGTTGGCGTAGTTCACGCCATCCTTTGTCAGGTGGCCCGGGGCATTGGCGGCGTTATGGTCGATGGGGTGGGCAACCCCGTTCTGGTCGATCCAAGCCCAGTGCCCGGGTGTCGTCTGACCGATTTCGGTCACGTAGATCTGGTTGTCGGGCAAACCGGTGTTGTTGATGAAGTCCTCGCGGAATCCGAAGCCTCCGCCGCCGGCGGCGCCGTTGGTGCCGGTCTGCCCGCCAATGCCCGCGTGACCGGGGCTCCCAAACAGTCCGGCGGCGCCGCCCGCGCCCGCGACGCCACCGGTGCCGCCCGGACCGCCGGCACCGACCACGCCTTCGGCGTTGACCTGGCCCCCGACGCCACCGGTGCCGCCTGTCCCGCCGGCACCGCCGGTGCCACCATTGCCGAACAGCAGCCCGCCGTGGCCCCCGACCCCGCCGGCCCCGCCGGTGCCGCCGGTACCGCCGATCTCGCCCGCGGCGCCAGGCGTGCCGGTAACCCCAGTGCCGCCAGCGCCACCGGTTCCGCCGTTGCCGAACAAGCCCGCCGCCCCGCCGACACCGCCGGTCTGCCCCGGCGCCCCGGACCCGCCAGCACCGCCGTTACCCCACAAGATCCCGCCGGGCCCTCCGGCTTGACCGGTCCCCGGGGCCCCGTTGGTGCCGTTGCCGATCAGCGGGCGTCCCAACAATGCGTTGGTGGGTGCATTGATGAGGTTCAGCGCGTCGCGCATGAGGGTCTGCAACGACGAGGCACCGGCCGCCTCCGCGGCCGCATAGGCTCCCGCCCCCGCGTTGAGGCTTTGCACAAACTGCCGGTGATACGTCGCCACCCGCGCGCTGATCGCCTGATACTCCTGTGCGTGGGTGCCGAAGAACCCCGCAATCACCGCCGACACCTCATCAGCGCCAGCGGCCAGCACCGCCGTGGTCGAGCCCGCCGCGGCCGCGTTTGCCGCACCGACCGATGACCCGATACCCGCCAGATCCGATGCTGCCGCGGCCACCCACTCCGGCCTCACAATCACAACCGACATTCTCGTGCCCTCCGACCAACCGTGTGCGCTTGCCCGCCACGATTGCAGAGATAAGCCACAGGTCAACGATGTTGCACAAGTTGAGATAGTCCGTTTTGGCTCCGGGCCGCGGATTCGTCTCACGCAGACGCCGGAGCTGTGACGACAACGTGGCATCGCGGAGGACGGATCTCAGGGCTAAGAATCGATCGCACTGCGCTGCGGAGAGGAAAGACCCGTCAACGGCGCCTGGTGACGACTGGGCGTGGGGAATCGTGGGCGTTGCGACGGGGCGCGTTTTCGGTGCGGTCGGAGAGACAACCGTGACGCACCGGCCAGACCTCAAGCGCGGCGTATGAACCGGAACCGCACACTGGTCGGGCCGACCGTGTCGCATTCCGCGACATCGCTGGCAGCTGTCGCGCGACATCGTCAGCATCTCTGCGTTTCGCTAGGTCAGCCAGGTCGATCGCGCAGCTGGTCATCACAGCCGTGGTGGTCGACGGAAACCCGGTCGTTTTGACCTGAGGCTTGGGCAGTTCAGATGACCGGCAAATCGGTAGGGTTTGCAGTGTTGACCGAACTTCACCTTGGAGTTAGGACACTGCTCATGCCAGCACCCACCAGCGGCAAGTGGCGGGATCGCGAAGAACGGATGCAGCGGACAGCGGCACTGGTCGACCGCCTGCACGCGATCGTCGAGGAACTCGAGCTATTGCATCCGGGTCGGAAATTTCCCCTTGACGGACACCTCGTTGGGTCGTTGGCAGAAGCTGCGACCGAGGAGCTCTTCGATATCACGCTCATGCCGCCGTCGACACCGGGACATGACGCGATCAGCGAGGACCACCGCGCAGTCGAGATCAAGGGCACCTACGGCACCAGCGGCATCGCCATCAGGCCTACCTCCCACGACCACGCCTCGGCCCTGATTGTGCTCCGCTTGTCGCGCAAGTCCGACGAACACCCTGAGGTCGTCTACAACGGTCCGTTCAAAATCGCTGCCGCCGCTGCGGGACCCGTTGGGTCCAACGGGCAAGCACACATCAGCTTGAATCGGCTGCGCGCCCTCAACGAATCCGTCGCTGACGGAGACCGTGTCGCGCGTCGCCGCCAAGGAGGCCCCCTCGTTCTGGATCCCGAATAATCCCTGAGGTCCTGTGATGTCGGCCCAAGCGATAGATCCTGCGCGGTTGCGGGCCGACCTCGACGGTGCGGCGCGCGACGGTCTACTGGCCCGGAATGCGGCGGCGACCGTCAGGCCTACGCCCGACGCCGGGGCCGACGGAGTCAGAGCGGCAGGCGCGTCGCTGTTCGGCGGGCGTTGTTCGGCAACTCGGTCCCCGACTGATCCATCCCCCGAAAAACAAGACCCGCTCCGACGCTGGCAACCCGACGTCACACACTGGCATTTCGCCGATCACAGCGGCGCAGAAATCCTCAATATCATCGACGACCATTCCCGCCTAGCGATCGCTGCCATCGCCCGCCCCACCATCACCGGCCCCGACCTCGTCGACACCTTCCTGACCGCCTTCACCACCTGTGCAACCCCCGCAGCACTCCATCAACTCGACCGACTCATCGATGGCGGCCCCCGTCGGTAGAAAGCGCAGTCAGCATGGCGACCAGGTGTTGGAACTCGTTCGATGGTCTGAGCAGGTCTCGCAACTCCATTGGGCAACTACGAAACAGCTTCATGATCCCACCGGAGGACGACAACCTGACCCATTGACGGTGTTGGCCCGTCGTTCATGGTGTTGGCCCGTCGCCAGCAACGGCCGCACCTAACCGGGCGGCCGACTGTCGCACTTCTTTTGTCGTGAGCGTCTCGAAAGCCGCAGCCAGAGTGCTTCCCTCAGCGGGCCAGTTCGACTCGCGCCTCGGTCTTCTGGTCGAGGCCGAAGACCTGGACAGCGGCTGATTTCCCTTTCAGCACATGGAATCCCCGGTCGATGAGTCCAGGGGGTTGCGACGCCAAAGCATCAACGCACTGTTGGGTGAGCAGGATCGTGTCGCCGGTGGTCTTGGTGAGTTGCTCGACGCGGGCGGCCACGTTGACGGCATCACCAATCAGGGTGAACTCCAGCTTGCCCCCGCCGCCGATGGTTCCTGCGATGATCACGCCGGTGTTGATCCCAACGCCGATGCGAAGCTCCTGGCCGAATCGCTCAGCAACACGACGGTGGATCTTCACGGCGGCGCGTAGTGCGGCGTCGGCGTGATCCTGAAGGTCATTTGGTGCCCCGAAAACAGCCAGTGCGCCGTCGCCCAGGAACTTGTTCACGTGCCCACCGACGTCGACGACGCCGGGCACCACGACCTCGAACAACGCGTTGAGGCGGGCGACCGTGTCCTCGGCGGTGTTGGCTTCGGCGAATGGGGTGAAGTCGCGGATGTCGATAAACATCACGGTGACTTCGCGGCGTTCACCGGTGAACACATCGTCACCCTGCTCGAGCAGTCGGGCCGCCAGAGCTGGATCAACGTACGTGCCGAACGCGGCGTGAAGTCGTCGCCGCTCAGCCAAACCGGCCTGCATGCGGTTGAACGAGGCGGCCAGCACACCGAGGTCATCATCTTGAACCACGGGCAAGCGTTGGCTGTAGTCACCGACCGCAACACGTTTGGTGCCTTCGGCAAGGTCGCGAATCGGTTGGAGGGAAGGCGAAAACCCGGCGCCGACGGTGATCGGCAGCCCCATGCCAAATGCCAAGCTAATGGCGATGACGACAGCGAGCAGGGGAACCTCACCGACCCGATGGAACACAGCCGCCAGCATCGCGCCCGCCAGGGCGAAGACGAAAGCGACGCCCAGCATGAACATGTTGGACCAGGCGGCAAAAGTCGGGCGAGAGCGCGGCAGGGAATCACCGATCCCCGTATCACCGGCTAACGCGGCCCGCGCTGGCCGTAGGGATACTTCCGAGAAGCTGTGGCTCGCGGCCAGCTGGGTGGTGGCTCCGAGGACAGCACCCCATACGCCGTACTGGACGACCCGCCACCAGGTCGCTCCGGCGATCGCACCGACAACGACCGCAAGGATAGTGGCCCAAACGGCGGTGACGACCATGGCCCGGAAGAACGTTTCCCGAACGTACCTGTAGGTGTCCGCCAGAGCTGTCGCCCGATCGACCTCCTGGGCCGCCGCCCACCGCTCAACGGAGCGGAGTCGACCTAGGCCAGGAAGAACGATGGCGTACACCAGCACTGGCACGGCGACAACGGTGAAAGCAGCCGTCTCGAAATAATGATTGGCGTGCTCGTAAGCGGTAATGATCATCGACGCCACGAGCCAGACCGGGAGCAGCGTAAGGATACTGATTGTAAAGATCGCCCACGAGTACCTCGCACCGTACCGATCCCACGCCCACTACCAGATGCGGTCCATGCCGGTAGACTAAACGCCGAGCGCCTCGACCTGCGGATACTTCCAGCTATACGAAGTGGTCACCTTGGGCTAATAGAGCCGACAAAAGTAAATTGGTTGCTCGGCAAGGCATTCGAGTCGGTCGGCGCCTTGCTCCGCATAGTTCGTGATGGTGCCCTCCTTGACCGGCCGTGAACGACCAAATCCGAGAATCCTATGAAGCTGGCCCGGGTGGTCCTTTCCGTAAGGCACCGTGGCAGCGTTCTCCGCGTACGAGCGCAACAGTGTGTAGGCGACCAACGGGTTGTCGGCGCCGAGGGCATGGACCGCGCCGTCGTGCAACCCGGCCGCGGACTCGCCAGACCCATCACAAGAAGGTGCCCGTCGTAAATCATGTCGTTCGTGCAACCAAGAACCTCCTTCGCGGCGTCAAAGAGCCACTGACGAGTGGCGCGGGCTTTCTCAATCCCGGTCGCCCGGTCAACGATGCCGCGAGCCTTCACCGATTCGGGAGGCTCCCCGGTAGATCCGTCGCATGTCATGGGTCGATTGTCCGCCGCACAGCAAACGGGTTTAGGGGTGCCTTCTAGAGCTGGTTTGGGTCAAACATGTGGGTCAAACGACCGGAAACGGACGGTCAGACGGCCAAAAAATGCATCTGACTTGCGTCGGGCTGACAGGATTTGAACCTGCGACCACTTGACCCCCAGTCAAGTGCGCTACCAAACTGCGCCACAGCCCGTTGCCGCCGATGTCTGCATCGGCAGCAGGTCGAAAGCCTACCTCAGTCCAACCACGCCTCCGCGCAAGGCCCGAGTGACCTGCGCGACACCTGGGCCCGAGCCCAGGTCCGCGGGCCTAGCGCCTGCCGGGGCGCTTGGCCCCCCGCTTTTCGCGGACCCGAACATTGATCCGGATGGGGCTGCCCTCGAACCCGAACGTCTCGCGCAGCCGCCGCTCCAAGAACCGCCGGTAGCCGGCTTCCAGGAAGCCGCTGGTGAACAGCACGAACGTCGGCGGGCGGGCGGTGGCCTGGGTGGCGAACAGGATCCGCGGCTGCTTGCCGCCGCGCACCGGCGGCGGGGTGGCCGCCACCACCTCTTTGATCCAGCTGTTCAACGGGCCGGTCGGGATCCTGGTGTCCCAGGATGCCAGTGCGGTCTCCATCGCCGGCACCAGTTTCTGCACGGCGCGTCCGGTCTTGGCGGAGATGTTGACCCGTTGCGCCCAGCGGATCTGCACCAGCTCGCGATCGATCTCGCGGTCGAGCAGGTCGCGCCGGTCCTCGTCGACCAGATCCCACTTGTTGTAGGCCAGCACCACCGCCCGGCCCGCTTCGATCACCATCGACAGCACCCGCAGGTCCTGTTCGGTGAGCGGTTGGGAGGCATCGATCAGCAGCACCACCACCTCGGCGGCGTCGATGGCCCCGCGCGTGCGTACCGAGGCATAGAACTCGTGTCCGCTGGCCTGGCCGACCTTGCGGCGCAAACCCGCGGTGTCGACGAACCGCCACACCTTGCCGCCCAGTTCGATCAGCGAGTCCACCGGGTCGACGGTTGTGCCCGCGACGTCGTGCACCACCGAGCGCTCGTCGCCGGCCAGCTTGTTCAACAGCGAGCTCTTACCCACGTTGGGCTTGCCGACCAGCGCCACCCGCCGCGGCCCGCCGCCCGCGGAGACCGACTCGGCCACCTCGGGCAGCTTTTTCAACACCGTGTCGAGCAGATCGGCCACGCCGCGGCCGTGCATGGCGCTGATGGCGTGGGGCTCGCCGAGGCCCATCGACCACAAGGCCGCCGCGTCGGCTTCGGCCTTGTCGCTGTCGACCTTGTTGGCCGCCAGGAACACCGGTTTGCCCGAGCGCAGCAGGATGCGGGCTGCCGCCTCGTCGGCGGTGGTGGCACCGACGGTGGCATCGACCACCAGGACCACCGCGTCGGCGGTGCGCATCGCCACCGACGCCTGTTCGGCCACCAGCTGCTGTAGCCCCTTGGCGTCGGGCTCCCATCCCCCGGTGTCTTGGACGACGAACCGGCGTCCATTCCACAAGGCGTCGTAGGAGACGCGGTCACGCGTCACGCCCGGGATGTCCTGCACCACGGCTTCGCGCCGGCCCAGGATCCTGTTGACCAGGGTTGACTTTCCGACGTTGGGCCGGCCCACGATCGCTAACACCGGGGCAGGCGCGGCCTCGGCCAGGTCGGCCAGATCGGCGTCGTCGAGCTCCCAATCGCTTTCGTCGGACCAGGTGCCGTCTTGCGTCACCGCGCCGCACCGCTTCGCTGCGTCACCAACTCGGTCAGGTGAGCGATCACCTCGGCCTCGGTCATCTCGCTGGTGTCGACGACGATCGCGTCCGCCGCCGCGCGCAACGGCGACACCGCCCGGGTCGAGTCGAGGTGGTCGCGCCGACGCACATCGGCCAGCACCGCCTCGTAGTTGTCGGCCAGCCCGGACGCGACGTTTTGGTCGTTGCGCCGCCGTGCCCGCGTCTCGGCCGACGCGGTCAGGAAGATCTTCACCCGCGCATCGGGGAACACCACGGTGCCGATGTCGCGGCCCTCCACGACGATGCTGCCCGTCCCCTCGGCCATCGCGCGCTGCAGATTGACCAGCCGCTGGCGCACCGACGACACGGCCGAGACCGCCGAGACCGCCCGTGTCACGTCGTCACCGCGGATCTCGGCGGAAACGTCTTCTCCCGAAAGGAAAAACTTGCTGGAGTCGGGGTCGTATCCCACCGACAACTGCGCGCTCGCCGCGCAGTCGGCCACCGCCTGCTCGTCGGCCGGGTCGATTCCGGCGCGCAGCACCGCCAGGGTGACCATCCGGTACATCGCCCCGGTGTCCAGGAACCGTGATCCCAGACCGCGAGCCAATCCCCTTGACACCGAGGATTTTCCGGTGCCGGCCGGGCCGTCGATCGCGACGACTAACCCGACCGGCGCGGGCTCATTCGTTCCGCTCGTTCCGCTCGTTCCGGCACTCACTACGCTCGTTCCGCTCGTTCCAACACTCACTACGCTCGTCCGCTCGTTTCACTCAATACGCTCATGCCGCTCACAGCCCAACCGCCTTGTACAGCTGGCCGATTTCGTCGCGGCGTAACGCCCGGACACTGCCCGGGCGCTGTTCGCCCAGCGACACCCCACCGATATCGATGCGCACCAGCGCCTGCACCGGAAATCCCACCGCGGCCAGCATCCGGCGCACGATTCGATTCCGGCCCTCGTGCAGCGTCACCCGCACCAATGTCTTGCCGGGTATCGCATCCACCACGGCGAACCCGTCGACGCGGACCGGTCCGTCCTCCAATTCGATTCCCGCCCTGAGTTTTTTACCCAGACCCCGCGGTACCGTCCCGGCCACGGTGGCCAGATACGTCTTGGGCACCTCGTGGGAGGGATGCATCAGCCGGTGCGCCAGCTCACCGTCGTTGGTCAGCAGGATCAGCCCCTCGGTGTCGGCGTCCAACCGCCCGACGTGAAAGAGGTTCTTGTTGCCCCGGACCTTGCGCTCGATCAGGTCACCGATACACGGCCGGCCGCGGTCGTCGGACATGGTCGAGTGCATGCCGCGCGGCTTGTTGAGGGCCAGGTACACCAGCGAATCATCGAGAATGACCCGGACTCCATCGACCCGGATCAGCGAGGTGTCCGGGTCGACCCGGGTCCCCAGTTCGGTGACCACCTGGCCATCCACCTCGACGCGCCCATCGATGATCAGCTTCTCCGCGGCCCGCCGCGAGGCAATCCCCGCCTGGGACAACACCTTTTGCAGGCGGATGCCGCGTTCCTGTTCGAAATCCTCAGTGTCCGTCATCAGTCTCGGTCCACATCGAAAGTCACCGACTGATCGGAGGGCTGGCCGCCGGCGAGTTTCATGAATCGCGGGTCGGTGTCCAGCGAGGCGCTCAGGTCCTCGATGCTGTCGATGTCGGGCAGCAGCGGCGCGATATCGGGCAGTTCGGTCAGCGACGTCAACCCCAACCGCTCCAGGAACAACTCGGTGGTCGCAAACGTCACCGCACCGCTGTCCTCATCGTTGCCCACCTCGGTGATCAGGCCGCGCGCCAGCAGGGTTCGCATCACGGCGTCCACGTTGACCCCGCGCACCGCGCTCACCCGCGCCCGCGTGACCGGCTGACGGTAGGCCACCACCGCCAGCGTCTCCAAAGCCGCCCTGGTCAGCTTGGTTCGGGCGCCATCGAGCAACAGCTTCTCCACATAGGGCGCGAATCGGGAGCGGGTGTACAACCGCCAGCCCTCGCTGTTGTGCCGCAGGTCGATGCCGCTGTCGCGTTCGATGAGTTCGTCGGCCATCAGCCGCAGCTTGGCCACCACCCGGTAGACCGGTTGGTCGATCACCGTCGCCAGCGTCTCGGCGGTCACTGGGGTGTCGATCACCAGCAGCAGCGCCTCCAGCACCGAGCCGAGTTCTTCGGGGTCCATCTCCGCGGGCTCGGCGATGTCCGGAATGCCCGAGGACAGTTCCGAGCCCAGCTCGGGATCGGGTACTTGTTCGGTCATTATTGATCTCGCACTTCTACCAAGGCTTCGCTGGTCGGCCGTTCCCCGGTCCACGAAACCTGGAGCACGCCAAGGGGCTCTGACTGGTCGAATGCTACCGCCCTGCTCCGATACAGTTCGAGCAGCGCCAGGAAGCGGCCGACGATCTCCATTGGCGCCGTGCAGTCGGCCACCAGCTCCGAAAACGATGCCCACTGGCCGGTGCCGCGCGACTCCAGCATGGTCAGCAGGTGCTTGGCCTGCTCGGGAACCGACACCGTCTGTTCATGCAGGTGCCCGATGGCCACCGTGGGCACCGGCCGCGGAGTCAGCGCGACCGCGGCGATCTGGGCGAAGCGCTCGGCGTCAACGCCGAGCATCACCTCGGGAAGCAGCGTGGCGTAGCGATCCTCGAGCGACACACCGCGCGGGTAGCTGCGCAGCGCCGTGGCCTCCAGCTCGGCGAACATCTCGGCGACGTGCTTGAACGCGCGGTACTGCAGCAACCGGGCAAAGAGCAGGTCACGAACCTCGAGCAGGGCGAGGTCCTCTTCATCGTCCATCCGGCCGGCCGGCAGTAGCCGCGCCGCCTTGAGGTCCAGCAAGGTCGCGGCCACCACCAAGAACGCGGTGGTCTCCTCCAGGTCCAGCTGGGCACCGATGGCTTTGGTGTAGGCGATGAAGTCGTCGGTGACCTGGTGCAACGCCACCTCGGTGACGTCGAGTCGGTGCGCGAAGATCAGCTGCAGCAGCAGGTCGAACGGCCCCTCAAAGTTGGTCAGCCGTACTCGGAAACCGTCCGGGTAGCGGTTCTGAGGTTCCGCCGCTGAGCTCTCGGTGCCGTTCACACGCCGAATCGGTCGATGAATTCGCGGGCCAACGCGCGATAGGCCAAGGCGCCCGTGGACTTCGGGGCCCACGTAGTGATGGGTTCGCCGGCGACGCTGGTCTCCGGGAAACGAACCGTGCGGGTGATCACGGTATCGAACACTAGGTCACCGAATCGTTCGACGACGCGGGCCATGACCTCCCGGGAGTTGACCGTGCGCGGGTCATAGCGGGTGAGCAGGATGCCGCTGATGTCCAGCCTGGGGTTCAGCCGGTCGCGCACCTTCTCCACGGTGTCGGTCAGCAGCGCCAGACCACGCAGCGAGAAGTACTCGCATTCGGTCGGGATGACGACACCGTCGGCGCAGGCCAGCCCATTGACGGTAAGCAGCCCCAGGGACGGCTGGCAGTCGATCAGCACATAGTCGTAGCGATCCAGCACCGGGTAGAGCGCCCGCCCCAGCGTCTGTTCTCGGCCCACCTCGTTGACCAGCTGAATCTCGGCGGCCGACAGGTCGATGTTGCTGGGCACCAGGTCCAGGTTCTTCACCCGGGTATGGATCAGCACGTCATCGACCGACACCCGGGGCTCCACCAGCACGTTGTGGATGGTCTTTTCCAGCTCGTAGTGAGCCACTCCCAGGCCTGCCGACAGCGCGCCCTGGGGATCCATGTCCACCAGCAGCACTCGGCGGTCGTACTCGGCCAGCGCAGCGCCCAGGTTGATGGTCGACGTGGTCTTGCCCACCCCGCCCTTCTGGTTGCACATCGCAACGACCTTGGCGGGCCCGTGTGAGTTCAGCGGCTTGGGGTCTGGGATAGCCCGCGGTGGCCTACCGGTCAAGCCGACCGAGACACCGCTGTCTGGCTGGTCGTTCATGCCCGGTCGCGATGCGTTGTGAAGCAGGTCAGGGTGGACATCGCAGGAAAGTCTAACGGCTGCGTCCGCCTGCGCCGGGAGACCCGCAGGCAACCATCAATGCCCGATCGCGCTCGCGGGCGGTGGGGGGCGTTATCGATGCCCTGTCAGGCCGCGATCACCGGCACAGCGGCTAGACCGTCGACGCCTCCAGGATGTCGTCGAACATCTGCGAGTAGAAATGAATGGTCATACGACGGCCTTGAACGATTGAGTCGAAGTCGGAATCTCGGACCAGGTTGTTCACCGCCTTCTTCACATCTTCGAGGTGTTTGACATCGAATCCCGAATGAGCCCGCAGAAACGTCGTCTGTTTCGGTTCAAAGCCATACTGTTCGACCAGTGCCCGCGCCACGGTTCCGGTGAGGGTCGCACCTACCGCCTCGGTGACGCTGGCGACACCGAGTATCCCCAAGGGGTTGCCATATGTGGCCAGGTAGTAGCCCTGCGAGATGATGCCCCACGCCCCAGCCATCGGAGGCTCCGCCAGAACGCGCTCGGGATCCTCGCCATAGGCCCGCAGATCGTTGACGGCCATCAGGTCGTGGTTGTTCTCTTCGTGCGATTCCTCAAAGAACCAATCCCGGAGTTTCCGATCTTCGTTTCCCAGCCGGGCGCCCGCAAGTGAATAAATTCGGGTTGTATGGCAAACGACATGATATATTTCGCGAAGGTAACGAATGTAATGTTCCCGTTTCATTCGCCCCTCCAGCACCAGCGCCAGTCCCGGATGATTATCGATCCGCTTGTCATAAACCTCTGTGGTGCTCGCAACCAACCGATCGAACCTACTCATTGTTTACTCCCCTCGGGGCGCTCGCCGAACATCAAAGGAGATCGTCTAGAACTCGCCAATAGCGGTCACAAAGACAACCCGCGTCACGGCGTCTGATTCAACCACGTCCGTCGATAACTGGACAAGGTCTTGCGTTAACTCTTCAAGAATTCCAGGTGCACCCCTCTTGCCCGGCCGGAATGCGCTTAGCGCCAGTGGGCATGTGCCAATTGCCAACACGGCTTGACGAGCCGGCGGATCGACTTGCACAACGGCGGCGGCAATCAGCGGCCGGTTCTCATCCCCGAAAATCGACGGCCATGCCCAACCGCCCCGCGGCATCAGCGCCGCGACCGAGGCGCCCGATCGCGGTCGTGAAGCGTCGCGCCAGCGTGCCCAACGCGGCGCATAAATCGCTCTTACCTGCTGTTACAGCGCGGCACCCAGGAGACACCTACGCAGTGAGACACACCGTCCAGGGGGCGACCCAGGTGCGCCGCAACCAGCCGGACTACAACGATTTATGAGACGCCGCCGCGTCGACCCCACGGTGCGACAGATGGCGATGATCCCCCCCGGGCGCATCAAGATCGGGATAATTCGGAAGGCAATCACCAGTCATCGCGATTGGCGTTGTAATTCACCAAGTCACGAATTATCCCGATGCAAATAATTCATCGAGTTCTGAATTAGTCCCCGCTCCAGCGCGCCGACCGGTTCTCGTAGCTAAATCCGAATCACATATGTGGTTTTTCAATGAAACTCCACCATTGCCCCGGCGCCTCGGATACGGTGATCATCGACGAACGCGGTACCCGCCAATCGGTGCGATAGTAGGTAGCTTCTGATGGTCCACAAAATTAGCGACGACCATTTGCGGCTTCGGGCGAGCCCGGGTCGCCCAGAGCGGTATGTAACGCCGCACGGGGATACGATCAATCACCCTGCTGGACTGGGGCGGCCAATGGCACTGGCTACCGTTGCGGTATTGAGTTCGACGGAGCCGCGAGCGGGTTTGACACTGCTCCCCTTTCCGCCTTCAAGACATGCCGGCGGCGGCGAGCAGCTCGCTGCGCATCATGCGGCACCGGCACCCATGAGTTCCGAAGTCACGGTGCCCACGGCAAGCGACCACGGCACCCTGACCAGCACCACAGCTCACGCGTTCCCCCTCATCGACGCCGGTGTGTTCGAGCGTTCAGTCGATGAGAAGCGTGAATGCAGTACCCATGACGCGCCCCCGCGTGCGGGCGAAAACCAAGGAGGTTGAAGTCAAGTGGAGTGGCTGGCCGAGTACGAACAAATCAGAGATCAGTATCACGCCATCGGGGTGCGACATCGTGCCGCGCTGGCAGAACGCTGGGCACAGCGGCAATTCCCGCACGATCTATGGTGCGATGTTGCTGACGCCGGCTTGTTCCGCGCCGCGCTCGGCGGACAGATGAAGCGGCAGGTATTGACCTACGCCGCGGCGACACATGGCCTGACGAGCGGATCGTGCCACCTGGGGTTCAACATCTCCACGGGCGTCCAAGCGATCTTGACGATTCCCATCCTCGATCAATACGCCAGCCAGGAGGTGCGGGAGGCATACTTGGCGCCCGCGGTTTCAGGGAAGATCATCCTGGCATTCGCGACAACGGAGCCCCACGGCGGTAGCGACGCCTTTCATCCCGAGACTCGCCTGCGCCGAGGTCCTGGCGGTCTCTACCTCGACGGCGCCAAATGGCACATCACCAACGCACCGATCGCCGACGTAATCCTCGTCTGGTGCGCCGACGAGGCCGCG
Organism: Mycobacterium marinum; assembly: GCF_003391395.1. Classification (NCBI taxonomy): domain Bacteria; kingdom Bacillati; phylum Actinomycetota; class Actinomycetes; order Mycobacteriales; family Mycobacteriaceae; genus Mycobacterium; species Mycobacterium marinum. The sequence goes on along the minus strand of NZ_CP024190.1, from coordinate 2,904,419 downwards.
GGCGGTATGTCCGCGGTGCTGGTGGAATCGTCGTGGCCTGGTGTGAACTGCTCGCCTCCGCTGGCCCCCGCCGGCATGCGCACCTCGCCGGTAGGTTCGATCACATTCGATAACGTCGCGATACCCAAGACTCATGTGCTCGGCGCTGGCCGTGGTAACGAAATTCTTCATGGGGTCATCGGCCCCGAACGTCTGCTCAGCGGTTTCGGCACGATCGGCATCTTGGACCAGGTACTCGACCAGATGCTCGCCTTCTCGATCAACCGTCAGGTTCGCGGCAAGCCGATAGCGACCCACCAGCACATCCAGCGCCGTATCTCCGATGTGGCGGTGAGCAGGCAGATGACCATCGCGTTGGCTCATTCGACTCTTGACCGCTACCTGCGCGACGAAACCATCGATCTCGAGTCCGCGGCGCTCAAGCTGTACGGGATGCAGGCGGGCTTGGACGGCTGCATTGACGCGATGAAGTTGTGCGGCAGTTACGGGCTTCAGGAAGAAGCACGCCTTTACCAATGTGCGCTCGACTTTCTGTGCGGCTCCGTGGCAGGCGGTACCGAGGAGGCGATGCGGCTCGTGATTGCGCGTGAACTAGCCAAGAGCCATCATGAGCGATCGTCGAAACCGTTGCAGGACAACCGCGCCGACGAGGGATCAAGCAATGTCGCATCCCTGCGGCAGTGGGAACGCGTCCGCGGCGTAGGGGCCTAGCGACAAATCAATGAGAGGGAATGCCGGTGAGTATCAATCCGTTCGACGATGAGGCTGGGACCTTCCTGGTTTTGGTCAACCACGAAGAGCAGCACAGCTTGTGGCCGACCTTCGCTGATGTGCCAGCAGGCTGGCGGGTGGTCCATGGCGAGGGCACGCGTGCCGAGTGCCTGGACTACATCGAGCAGAACTGGCCCGACATCCGACCAAAGAGCCTGCGGGACAGACTGGCCCGGGACCAGCCGGCGTAATGGCGGACATTTCGACCCGGACAGGCCTTCGGTAGGCACGACGTAGAGATGACCGTGGATCACCACCAAATACTTCGCGATTCGGGGCGCGCTCTCGAGCCAGCCGAGTCGGGGTTTGCGCTGACGCGGGGACAGCTTGATATCTGGTTCTCCCAGGAGATCGGCCGTTCGCCGCAGGAGTGGTACAACAGCGGATTCGCAGTCATTGCCGGATCGGTGACGCCCGATCTGCTGAGCCAGGCGATTCGGCAGGTGGTGGGTGAAGCCGAACCGCTAAGGGCCGCCATCATGGAGGCTGACGGGCATGTCGTTCAGAAGGTGGTCGACTACCCGGATCTCGAGGTTCCATTCCACGACCTGAGAAGCTGTGCTGATCCCGTTGCGGAAGCCAATCGGTGCGGGTTGGCGATGCATCGAGAGCCGATGCCGTGGAACGGCCCGCTGTTCAAGTTCGCGCTTTTTCAGGTGGCCTCCGAAGAGTTCTATCTTTTCGTGTCCATCCACCATGTGGTCGTCGACGGATTCGGCTATGCCCTTCTTGTCAATCGGATCGCCCTGGTCTATTCCGAGTTGAGTTCTGGCGCACCGGTTTCACCAACGTTCTTCGGATCGTTGCAGACCCTGGTTGCCGCCGAGGCGGAATACGAACAGTCCGATGACTACCGAGCGGACCTGGCCTACTGGAAAGAGACTCTGGAAGGCGTAACGGATCACAGCCTGGCTCACGCCGACGGTGACCGCGGCCCCTCGGCGACCTCGGTGTCGGTCGAGATCGCCCCTGCGGTCGTGGACCGAGCCGAGCAGCTTGCCCAGCTGGCCGGTGTTCGTCGATCGTCGGTGATCACCGCGGCATGTGCACTGATGGTGCGTCAAAGGCAAGGCGGCCCAAAGGTAGTCCTCGATTTCCCGGTCAGCAGGCGGGCAAGCCCACAACTGATGACGATTCCGGGGATGCTTTCCGGCACTGTGCCGTTGGTGTTGGCGGTGCCACCCGATGCCGAGGTCAACGACTTCTGCCAGCATGTGGAGTCCCAGATCAAGCAAGCCGTGCGGCATCAACGCTTCCCCATGCACATCCTGGAAAGCGGCGCCTACCAGCAGTTTAATGAGAAATCGGCCGGCGCGGTCAGTGTCAATTTCATGCCGTCGGTAACCCTGGCGCCGTTCGGCGGTGCTCCCAGCACAGTAACGATCCTCAGCTTTGCCCAAGGCGAGCAGTTCGGCATGGTCTTCACCAAAGACGGTGGCCGGCTCTTCCTGCATACCGTGGGAAGCGGCGGGCCATTTGCTGATTTTGACGTCTCAGACCTCGCTGCCCGGTTGCAGGCCGTGTTGACGGTGATGGCTGCCGAGCCGGGGCGGCGGTTGTCGTTGATTGATCTGCTCGATCCCAACGAGCACGAGCGTCTTGATGACTGGGGCAACCGGGCCGCCCTCACCAAGCCGGTCCCGCCCCCCGGGTCACTGCCGGCGTTGTTTGCCGCCCAAGTCGCACGCACACCAGAGGCAACCGCCATAACCGACGGCGACGTGTCCCTAACCTATGCCCAACTCGACGCCCAAAGCACCCAACTGGCACAGGCTTTAACCGCACTCGGAGCACGCCCCGGCGAACTGATCGCACTGCTACTACCACGAACACACCGCGGGATCATCGCCATCCTGGCCGTCCTCAAAACCGGAGCCGGCTACCTACCCATCGACCCGATGCACCCCGACACCCGCATCGCATTCATGCTCAACGACTCAACACCAATCGCCGCGATCACCACCGGCGCACTACACCCCCGCCTCAACGACTACGACCTACCCGTCATCGACATCGAAAACCCCCCGACCGACACCACCCCCGCCACCAACCCACCCACCCCCACACCCCACGACCTCGCCTACATCATCTACACCTCCGGCAGCACCGGCACCCCCAAAGGCGTCGGCATCACCCACCACAACGTCACCCAACTACTGAACTCCTTCGACCCCCAATCAACCGCAATCCTGTTCTCCCCCAACCGAGTATGGACCCAATGGCACTCCTACTCCTTCGACGTCTCGGTCTGGGAAATCTGGGGAGCACTGCTATCCGGCGCACGACTGGTCGTCGTACCCGAACACACCGCAAAATCCCCCGACGAACTGCTGGGATTGCTGGTCGAGGAGCGGGTGAATGTGCTCAGCCAGACCCCATCGGCGTTCTATGCGCTGCAGGCCGCGGCGGAGGCATCGGATGAGTTGAGCTGTCGGCTACAACTTGATGCGGTGCTGTTCGCCGGTGAGGCGCTGCAGCCGCACCGCTTGACGTCCTGGATGAGTCGGCATCCGCGGCGTCCCGGTCTGTTCAATTTGTATGGCACCACTGAGACCACAGTGCATGCGTCATGGCGCGAGATCGTTGGGTCCGACACCGCCGCCGACGTCAGCCCCATCGGCACACCCCTACCGAGTCTGGGGTTTTTCGTCTTGGATGGGTGGTTGCGGCCGGTGCCCGTCGGGGTGGTCGGCGAGTTGTATGTCGCCGGTGGCGGTGTCGGCCTTGGGTATTGGCGTCGGGCAGATCTGACCTGCTCACGATTTGTGGCCTGCCCATTCGGCCAGACACCGGGCACCCGGATGTATCGCACCGGAGACCTGGTGTGGTGGGGCACCGACGGACAACTGCGCTACCTCGGTCGCGCCGACAACCAAGTCAAAATCCGCGGATTCCGCATCGAGCCCGGCGAAGTCGGCGCGGCCCTGAGCCGAATGGCCGGAGTCGACCAAGCCGTGGTCATCGCCCGCCACGACCACCCCGGAGACCCCCGCCTGGTCGGCTACTTCACCGGCAACGCCGACCCCACCGAACTACGCGCCGCACTAGCCACCCAACTGCCCCACTACATGGTGCCCACAGCCCTGATCCCCATCGCCGAACTGCCACTGACCGTCAACGGCAAACTCGACACACGCGCCCTACCCGCCGTCCAATACGGCCACACCCAACGCTACCGAGCCCCCGACACCCCCGCCGAACAAACCCTGGCCGCAATATATGCCCAGGTCCTAGGACTCGACCGGGTAAGCGTCGACGACTCCTTCTTCGACCTCGGCGGCGACTCCCTATCCGCCATGCGAGTGGTCTCGGCCGCACGTGCTGCGGGGTTGGCGTGTAGGACGCGGGACATCTTCCGCCATCAAAATGTGGCCGCACTGGCCCGCGTTGTCGAGCAGATCGGCGCCGATGTGTGCCTTGGCGATGATGACGGTGTGGGATCGGTTGCGCTGACACCGATCATGCGGTGGTTCGACAGCGTGGCGTCTCTGGTGGCCGGGTTACATCAGACGGTGTTGGTGCAGGGGCCAGCCGGTGTCGATCAGGCCGCTGTGGTCGTGTTGATTCAGGCGCTGCTGGATCGGCACGCGATGTTGCGGTTGCAGGTGGCTCGGGATAGCGCCGGGGGATGGTCGCTGCAAGCCCGACCACCCGGTTGCGTGGACGCACGTGAGTTGATGCGGCAGGCGGAGGTCATGTCCGGGGAGCTGCTTGCCGGTGCGCTATCCCGGCTAGATCCCGCGGCCGGGGTGATGGTCAGCGCGGTTTGGGTTTCATCGACGGCTCAGTTGCTGCTGGCCATCCATCATCTGGCGGTGGATGGGGTCTCCTGGCGGGTTTTGCTTGATGACCTCAACACCGGGTGGACCCAGTACCAGCGCGCCGGCGCGGTGAGCTTGCCCGCTGCCGGGAGTTCGTTTAGGCAGTGGGCGTCGATGCTGGTCGACTACGCCCATGACCCGGCGGTGACCGCCCAACTGGCGGCATGGCGTCAGATTGCGGCGGTCCCTGCGGTGGTCGCCGCACCCGATCGGGAGGTTGACAACGCCGCCAGTGCCGGGCACTTGTCAGTGGTGCTGGATGCCGCGACAACCCAGGCGTTGATTACCAAGGTGCCGGCGGCGTTTCACGCCGGGGTGCACGATATCTTGCTGATCGCCTTTGCAGTGGCCTGGCAGGAGTTCTTGGCCGACCCCAACGTGGTGATCGGCGTGGATGTCGAGGGCCACGGGCGCAACGACGAGCTATCCCCCGGCATGGATTTGTCGGCCACGGTGGGCTGGTTCACCACAAAATACCCGGTGGCGCTGTATGCGGGGCCGATAGCGTGGCCGCAGTTCTGCACCGGCGACACGGTCGTGGGGGTGGTGGTCAAGGACCTCAAAGAGCAACTACGCGCCGTTCCGGAAGGGCTGACCTACGGCCTGCTGCGCTATCAAAACCACGAGGTTGACTTCGCGGAGCCCGACCCGCCCATCGCATTCAACTATCTGGGCCGCTTCGAGGGCTTCAACCGACCTGGCGGCGCCGGCGGGTGGCATCTCAGCGGTGCGGGATTGATGTTGGCCGAGACCGCCCGCGTGATGGCGGACATGCCGCTGACCCACACGGTGGCGCTGAACGCGGTCACCATCGATACCGACGCCGGACCGCAACTGCACGCGGAATGGACTTGGGCGTCATCGGTGTTCGACCGCGGTGCCCTGGTGAAATTGGCTGGGCTGTGGTTTGACGCGCTAGCTGCGATCAGCGCTCATGTGGACGCCGGTGGGGGCGGATTGACTCCCGCAGACCTTCCGGGCCTGTCATTGACCCAAAGCCAGATCGACGATCTTGAACGCAGTTACCCCGTCAAGGACCTGCTGCCGTTGACTCCTCTGCAACAGGGACTGCTCTTTCACAGCGATGCCTTCACCGCGGGCCAGGCCTATGTGGTCCAGATTGGAATCGGGCTCGCCGGCGAGCTGGACCCAGTGCGCCTCCATGATGCGGTCCAGACCGCTACCACTCGCAACCCCAACCTTGCGGCTCGATTTGCGTATGCGGGGTTGGATGAGCCCGTCCAAATCATCCTGGACGATCCGGTAGTGCCGTGGGATGTCATCGACCTCGGCGACGGCGCTCAGCGGGATATCGAGGCGGTGAGCGCTGGGCAGCGCGAAGCCCTTCGCGATATCAGTAACAACTGCCCAATCCGGGCGGCGCTAGTCAAAACTGCACCCGACCAGTACCGGTTGATCCTGACCAATCATCACGTGGTCTGTGACGGCTGGTCGATGTCAATCCTGTTGGGCGAGGTGTTCACTCACTACGGCAACAGGTCACTGCCTACGCCAGTACCCTACCGCGAGCACCTGGTCTGGCTTGCTGACCAAGACCGCGACACAGCCTTGCTCGCTTGGCGCGAGCTGTTTTCCGGCTTTCACACCCCCACGCTGGTGAGTGCGCAGGACCCCGGCGAGTCAGCCCAGCATGCAGTGCAATCGCTGACATTGTCTGATGCGGCCACCGGAGCCCTCAATGAGTTGGCCCGCTCTCATCACAGCACCCTCAACGTCGTGCTGCAGGCTGCCTTTGCCCAGCTGCTGGCCTGGCTGACCGGTCACCATGACGTTGCGTTTGGCACCACCGTGTCGGGGCGGTCCGCTGATCTTGCCGGGTCCGAGTCCATGGTGGGTCTGTTGATCAACACCGTGGCCGTCCGGGCCAGACTGACAGCCACGACCACCACCACAGAACTGATCGACCAACTCCAGCAGTTTCATACCGACACCCTCGAGTATCACCACCTCCCGCTGGGCGACATTCACCGCGCCGCCGGACATCCCCGCCTGTTTGACACCCTGTTCGTCTACGAGAACTACCCGATCAATGACCTCACCGCGCTGTGCCCAGACCAGCTGACCATCACCGACATCACTAGCTTCGAAACCACTCACTACCCCCTCACCGTATTCGTCCTACCCGGACCACAACTTGGTTTTCGGGTCGAATACGACATGGCCGCCTTCGACAAGACCGCCATGGACTCGTTGATCGCCCGGTTGCAGGCCGTGTTGACGGTGATGGCTGCCGAGCCGGGGCGGCGGTTGTCGTTGATTGATCTGCTCGATCCCAACGAGCACGAGCGTCTTGATGACTGGGGCAACCGGGCCGCCCTCACCAAGCCGGTCCCGCCCCCCGGGTCACTGCCGGCGTTGTTTGCCGCCCAAGTCGCACGCACACCAGAGGCAACCGCCATAACCGACGGCGACGTGTCCCTAACCTATGCCCAACTCGACGCCCAAAGCACCCAACTGGCACAGGCTTTAACCGCACTCGGAGCACGCCCCGGCGAACTGATCGCACTGCTACTACCACGAACACACCGCGGGATCATCGCCATCCTGGCCGTCCTCAAAACCGGAGCCGGCTACCTACCCATCGACCCGATGCACCCCGACACCCGCATCGCATTCATGCTCAACGACTCAACACCAATCGCCGCGATCACCACCGGCGCACTACACCCCCGCCTCAACGACTACGACCTACCCGTCATCGACATCGAAAACCCCCCGACCGACACCACCCCCGCCACCAACCCACCCACCCCCACACCCCACGACCTCGCCTACATCATCTACACCTCCGGCAGCACCGGCACCCCCAAAGGCGTCGGCATCACCCACCACAACGTCACCCAACTACTGAACTCCTTCGACCCCCAATCAACCGCAATCCTGTTCTCCCCCAACCGAGTATGGACCCAATGGCACTCCTACTCCTTCGACGTCTCGGTCTGGGAAATCTGGGGAGCACTGCTATCCGGCGCACGACTGGTCGTCGTACCCGAACACACCGCAAAATCCCCCGACGAACTGCACGCCCTGCTGGTAGCCGAGCATGTCGAGGTGTTGACCCAGACTCCCTCGGCGGCGGCGGCATTGTCGCCGCAGGGATTGGAGTCGGTCACGCTGGTGGTCGGTGGTGAGGCATGCCCGGCGGGCCTGGTGGACCAGTGGGCGCCCGAGCGGACGATGATCAATGCCTACGGCCCCACCGAAGCCACGATCTACGCGGCGATGAGCTCACCGCTGGTGCCGGGGCCTGGAGCCACACCGATCGGCTCGCCGGTAGCCGGTGCCTCGCTATTCGTCTTGGATGGGTGGTTGCGGCCGGTGCCCGTCGGGGTGGTCGGCGAGTTGTATGTCGCCGGTGGCGGTGTCGGCCTTGGGTATTGGCGTCGGGCAGATCTGACCTGCTCACGATTTGTGGCCTGCCCATTCGGCCAGACACCGGGCACCCGGATGTATCGCACCGGAGACCTGGTGTGGTGGGGCACCGACGGACAACTGCGCTACCTCGGTCGCGCCGACAACCAAGTCAAAATCCGCGGATTCCGCATCGAGCCCGGCGAAGTCGGCGCGGCCCTGAGCCGAATGGCCGGAGTCGACCAAGCCGTGGTCATCGCCCGCCACGACCACCCCGGAGACCCCCGCCTGGTCGGCTACTTCACCGGCAACGCCGACCCCACCGAACTACGCGCCGCACTAGCCACCCAACTGCCCCACTACATGGTGCCCACAGCCCTGATCCCCATCGCCGAACTGCCACTGACCGTCAACGGCAAACTCGACACACGCGCCCTACCCGCCGTCCAATACGGCCACACCCAACGCTACCGAGCCCCCGACACCCCCGCCGAACAAACCCTGGCCGCAATATATGCCCAGGTCCTAGGACTCGACCGGGTAAGCGTCGACGACTCCTTCTTCGACCTCGGCGGCGACTCCCTATCCGCCATGCGAGTGGTCGCGGCGATCAACACCACGCTGAACACCGATGTGGCGGTGCGAGTCTTATTTGAGGCACCCACCGTCTGCGCCCTGGCCCAAAAGCTAAGCGCACCCGAGAGTTCGGTTGAGATCGTGCCCGTGGAGGTGCTCCAAGACGGTTGCGGTCTGCCGCTTTTCTGCTTGCCTCCCGGCGGCGGCATCAGCTGGGCCTACCGGAACCTCGGCCCTTACCTGGATTGCCCGATCGTCGGTCTGCAGCAGATCCACGACGGCCCGGAATCGGTTCGTGAACTCGCGAGTGCCTACGCCGACGCCATCCAAACTCACGATCCCGAAGGCCCCTATCAGCTTCTCGGCTGGTCGTTCGGCGGGGTCACTGCCCACCAGGTTGCCGTTGAGCTGCAACAGCGCGGCGCCGTTGTGGTGCGCCTGATAGCGCTCGACCCGATCCTCATCCGGGATGCATCCACCGCCACGGCGGTCAGCGAATCCGACGTCTTGGAGGCAATCCTGCAAGCGGTCGGAGTGGCTGCCGAACAGTACTGCCGCCCACTGACGTACTCCCAAGCACAGACGTTGATTCAGCAGGAGGTAGACGCGGAATTCGCGCTGCCGTCGCGCCGACTTGTGCAGATCATGGTTGCCAACGCGAACACCAACCTACAACTCAATGCCCAACACCAGCCCGGCATCTTTGCCGGCCGCATGGTCCTGTTCTCGGCACAACCGGCCAGCAGCGGCGCCGACCTTCAGCAATGCTGGCGACAATATGTTGCCGGCGAAGTCACCGAGTACCGCGTCAACTGCACACACGAAGAGCTGCTCAACCCCGCTGCACTCAAAACGTTCGGCGACCTGATCCGAGCGGCACTGGACTAACCGTGAAGGTCTACCAGTCGATCGAGCCAGCCATTTTCATTGAACAGCGACGTCCTCATCGACGGCCGCTCCCGCGCCACGCGGGCGCCAATCCATAACAAAAACCGAATCACATTCTAGAATCCCGGGGGCGACACGGTACTGCCCGCAGATCCCGATCCGGAGCCAGACCACCGTCGTTAACATCGCCGACATCTACGTGTCCCCCGTTCGGGGGACGCGTCCTCGCCATCCGGTGGACACGACATAAACATTCGGTGGACAAAGCGCTTATTTTTGAGTCTAATTAACATACTTGTTACATGGCGGAAATTCGTTAGTAACATGATGACGGGCATATTAGTTGCAGTAGGGCATAGTTTTACTCGTTAACTGCTTAGCGACGACGATGTCGCGTCTGAGCACCCAGCCCAAGCGCTAGGCGGTTTTGGATGACCCTAGACCTCTCCATTGGGTTAAATGCCCCATGGGGTAGCGCTGCGCTGCCGCAGCTCGAGACCGGCGCCGACGAGTTGCTGCTCGCCGCCGACCGGGCGGTCGAGGTCGGGGAGCTGCGGGAGTTGGCTGCGGCGCCCGCCACCGCCGGTGTTGTCGGCGACATCGCCCCACCAGTCGTGCTGGACTATGGCGCACTGCCTCCCGAGGTCAATTCAGGTCGCATGTACGCCGGTCCGGGTGCCGGGTCGTTGCTGGCCGCCGCGTGCGCATGGGACAGCCTCGCCGCCGAGTTGCACGTCACCGCGGCTGGCTACGATTCGGCGATCTCGGAGCTGACCGGCATCTGGTGGTTTGGTCCGGCCGCGGAGTCGATGGTGACCGCCGTCCTGCCGTTTGCCAGCTGGCTCAGTGCGACCGCATCGGTGGCCGAGCAGGCGGGGATTCAAGCCCGTGCCGCTGCCGCGGCCTATGAGATGGCCTTTGCGCTGACGGTGCCGCCGCCGGTGATCGCGAGCAATCGGGCATTGCTGGCCGCACTGATCGCAACGAACTGGTTCGGGCAAAATTCGGCGGCGATCGCCGCCACCGAACTTCACTACGCCGAGATGTGGGCGCAAGACGCCGGGGCGATGTACGAATACGCAGGTAGTTCCGCTGCTGCCTCGGTTTTGGCGCCGTTCTCACTGCCGCCGCAGACCAGCGATCCAAGCGGGCTGGCCAGGCAAGCCGCGGCAGCAGCAAACAATTCCGGAACGACGGTATCGAGGTCTAGCGCCAGCCTGGCCGGCAGGTCCAGCGCGGCCGCGCGACTCGGGCAACAGGCTTCCAGTGCCGCAGCGACGACGACACCGACGTGGCAGGAACTCTGGATCGAACTGATGAGCTCGTTCACCACCGCCGAGGGGTTCGTCTACGACAGCGGCGGCTTCACTCTGATTGCCCTGTCGATATTCGGATCGTTGGCGTGGAAGAGCGGAGAAACTGCGGCTGAGGGCGTAGCCGGTGCCGCCGGCATGGGTGGATTTGCCGCCTTCTCGGGTGGGTTGGCCCAATTTGGCGGGGCCCCGCCGATTGCCACCGCCGCTTTGGCCTCCAAGGTCGGGCCGATGTCGGTGCCGCCGACGTGGCCCGGTTCGTCGGCGGCGTCGACGGCGTTTTCGGCTGCCAATTCGGAGGTCGAGACGATCGGGCTATCGGGCCTGATCACCGGCGTACCACCGCGCAACCAAGGTCAGGCGGGTCGCAATTTCGGCCGCCGCTACGGGGCCCGGCTCCGGGTGATGTGCCGCCCCCCGAACGCCGGATAGCACACAGAGGGCACAGAGCGCGCACACACAATTGAAAAACGACTCAGGCTTGACTGCCAGGTAATTCAAATAGCGGTCGAAAGATTTTTGAAAGCAGCAAAGAGGAAGTGATATGGCGACAATAATAGGTGAATCAGAGTTGCGATCGGCATCCCTGATTTATTGGCGCGATATCAGTTCGGACATGAGCGCCTCGACGGCGGGCCGCGATAAGGCAAGGAGTTCGTAGCGATGGATTTTGGGGCTTTGCCACCGGAGGTGAACTCCGGGCGCATGTACACCGGGCCGGGCTCGTCGCCGATGGTCTCCGCCGCCTCCGCCTGGAACCGGTTGGCTTCCGAACTCTCGTTCACCGCCGACGGCTACGAGCGAGTGATCAAGGCGCTATCCGGCGAAGAGTGGTTCGGACCGGCCTCCGCGATGATGCTGGAAGCGATCACGCCCTATGTGACGTGGATGCGCACCACCGCCGTGCAAGCTGAACAGGCGGCCAAGCAGGCGGAAGCCGCGGTCGCCGCGTTTGAGGCCGCGTTCACCGGCGTGGTGCCCCCGCCCCTGATCGCGTCCAATCGCATGCAGCTGATGACCCTGATGGCGCGGAACATCTACGGCCAGTACACCGCCGAGATCGCATCCCTGGAAGCGCAGTACGCCGAGATGTGGGCGCAGGACGCCAGGGCGATGTACACCTACGCGGGCTCCTCCGCGAGCGCGACAAAGATCACCGCGTTCACCCCGCCGCCGGAAACCGCCAATCCCGCCGCCTCGGCGCTGCAGTCCAATGCCACCTCCACCGCCGCGGCCACCGCGGCTGGCGCGGCGCAGAGCACGCTGGCCGGAGTCATTTCGCAGCTGCCGAACGCACTGACAAGCCTGACGTCGCCAATCGCCTCGGCGCTGACGTCGGCCGCCTCACCGGCGACGTGGATCGACTGGTTGGTCAACTGGTATCTACCGATTTCCCAGCTGTTCTACAACACGGTGGGTCTGCCGTACTTCGCGATTGGTATTGGTAGCAGCCTCATCACCTCCGAGCGGGCGCTCGGGTTGATCGGCCCCGAAGCCGAAGCCGCCGCCGCCGGTGCCGGTGCAGCGGAGGCCGCCGCCGGCGCCGCACCCGCAGCCGTTGGTGGTGGCGCGGGGCCAATCGCCGCCGGGCTGGGCAACGCGTCGGCCCTGGGCAAGTTGTCGGTGCCGCCCTCCTGGGCGGGATCGGGCCTCGACGTGCCCCCAAGCGTGAGCGCGGGCGGCCCCCTGGCCAGCGACATCGTCAACCCGCCGGAGGCCTCCGCGCCCGGAAGCCTGCTCGGCGGAATGCCGCTGGCCGGCGGCCCCGGCGGTGCCGCGGCCGGAGCCGGTCCCCGCTACGGGTTCCGGGTCACCGTGATGGCACGGCCACCGTTCGCGGGCTGACACTTTCCGCGCCATGCCATCGGTACCAGCTCGTCGTCGCTTCGGCGGCGTTGGCCGGCGCCCACCGATGACCGCGAGTTCGAGGCGGCATCGAGGCGACGGGCCTTGTCCGCCGATGGCGAGTTGCTAGGAGCCACAACCGTGCCAGACACCGGCCAGCAGGGCAGTTCCGACCAGCTCGACGCCAGGCTGCTGAAGATCGCCGGAGTCTGTGTGCTTGGCTCGATGATGGCGATCGTAGACACCACGGTCGTCACCGTCGCGCAGCGCACTTTCGTCTCCACCTTCGACTCCCCGCAGGCCATCGTCGCCTGGACGATGACCGGCTACACGCTGGCGTTGGCCGCGGTGATCCCACTGGCCGGCTGGATAGCCGATCGGTTCGGCACCAAGCGCCCCTTCATCGCCTCGCTGCTGGCATTCAGCGCCGGGTCCCTGCTGTGTGCGTTGGCCCCAAACATCTCCGCTCTCATCGCTTTTCGAGTGATACAGGGTCTCGGCGGCGGGATGCTGATGCCGCTGGTTTTGACCATGCTGACCCGGGAAGCCGGTCCGGCGCGGCTCGGCCGGGTATTGGCCGTGCTCGGAATTCCCATGTTGCTGGGACCGGTCTTCGGTCCGGTGCTGGGCGGCTGGCTGATCGATCGTTTCGGCTGGGAGTGGATCTTCTGGATCAACCTCCCGATCGGGCTGATCACGGTGGGTCTTGCCGCCGTCGTCTTTCCCAAGGACCGCCCTGAACCTTCGGAATCTTTCGATGTCATCGGGATGCTGCTGCTATCACCGGGGTTGGCAACCTTCCTCTATGGTGTCTCGGCCCTGCCCGCAAGCGGCACCATTGCCGATCGCCATGTCTGGCTCCCCGCAGCCGTCGGCCTGGTGCTCATCGGTGGATTCGTGTTGCATGCCCTCTACCGGGCCGACCATCCGCTGATCGATCTACGCCTGTTCGACAATCGCGTGGTCACGCTGGCAAACGTGGCGATGTTTCTGTTCGCGGCGTCGTTCTTCGGCGCGGGGCTGCTATTCCCGAGCTACTTCCAGGAGCTGCTGGGCCAGACGCCGATGCAGGCCGGAATGAGCATGGTCCCGCGCGGACTGGGGGCGATGGTGACGATGCCGATCGCCGGCGCATTGATGGACAAGCGTGGGGCCGGAAAGATCCTGATGGTCGGCGTGGGGCTGATCGCGGCGGGGATGGGCCTCTTCGCCATCGGGGTCTCCCTCAATGCCGCCTATCTGCCGACCCTGGTCACCGGGCTGACGATCATGGGCCTGGGCATGGGCGCCACGATGATGCCCCTATCGGCGGTGGCGGTGCAGACGCTGACACCGCATCAGATCGCTCGGGGTTCAACCCTGATCAACGTCAATCAGCAAGTGGCCGCATCCATTGGAACGGCCCTCATGTCGGTGATCCTCACCAGCCAGTTCAACCGCAGCGCAAACATCTCCGCGGCGCACCGGATCGACAGCCTGCGCGCCGACGCTGCCCGCAGCGGCGTCCCGGTCGACCAGTCGCTGATGCCCGAACGGGCCAGCACCCCCGACTTCCCCCTCGTCCTGATGCACGACCTTTCGCACGCCTACGCGGTGGTGTTCATGGTGGCCGTCGGACTAGTCGCGCTGATGTTCATCCCGGTGGCATTCCTGCCGAAAAGGCCGCCAGCCGGCCGACGAAAGCCGCCGCCGCAACCTGCCACCAACTCCGACACCGAAGTCAATCGGTAGCGCGACTGGCCCAGCGGCCTTCACAACACTTCGGTATAGGTGCCGCCTTGCACGGCGGGTGCCGCTTGCGGCGGAATCGTCAACTTCTCGCGAATCTCTGCCACCGCTTCCTCGGAATAGAGTCGCCAATCCCAACTACCGAATGTGAGATCGGTATTGCATTCCAGACCACGGCGAAAAGCATCCATATAGCCAGCAGGATCGAGTTGTGAAATCGTCACTTCCGAGCGGAAGTCAATCTTTATTCCGGCCTGAAACTGCAGGAGAACCAGAAGTAGCGGCGCAAAGGGGTTTCGGGCTTTGTATCCCGCCGAGAACGCTCCGGCAAGGATCTCACCAGGCGGCTCGGTCGAATAGGCCGACAGCACGTGTGCGACGTCATGGGGAACGATGAATTCTCCCGTCGTTCCCTTCTCCCCCGGAAATCTCAGACCATTGCGCACATAGTGTGCCCACAGCTCGCGTCCGAGCGACTTGGATTCGAGCAGGCCCAGTTTCTGATAGGACGCAGCCAGCACGGGGTCGGTCGAAATCCCGAGATAGCCGGACATGTTGTCCCAGAAGCCCTTCGCAACCTGGATAGGCGACGTGCCATGGCTGCCCATCAGCTTTGCCTTGATTCGGGTGCCGCCGATGAATTCGCGGCCACGGGCAATGTAGTGCAGATCGTCCAGGAAATCGTCATGGCAGCCCAGCGCTGTCGCGATGCTCAGGGTCGCCTCGACTCTAGGTAGCTGAACCTTTCCCTTCGCGAAGATCGCCGCGGTCATCAAAAACAATGCGCAGCGTCTAGCCACCTCGGATCCCAGCGGCAGCAATTTCTGGCCGGCCGGATGATCGGCGATTTTCTTCCAATCGAATTCGGAATCGGCGAGATACCTACTTGCCGCCTCCAGGAGGCTCTCGTCCATCTCCGAGAGGCCATCAGACTTGGCGACGGTCACCATTGCATGAATGCCCGTTTCAAGGTCGTGTTTTTGCGGCAAACCCAACGGGTTTATTGCGCCGCCGGACAGACCCTTTCGAGAACTCATCGCATAATCATACCCATTAATGGCACCTTCAGCCGCTGGAGTTCATATCGGCCACCCGCGCGAAGGTGGCGTCAAATACGCGTTGGGCACGGCCGAGTATCTACGAATCATGGGCGTTGAGAACGAGGTCGCGGATGGCGGTTACCGGCAGCCGCCCCGACGTGGCCGCCAACAGTTCCGGGGCAGACGTGATGATCACCGGCCGTTCCTCATCAGAGTCGGGAAGTCTTCCGTGGGTGCCTCCCACCGCGGCACCGTTGAGGGCGATGACGTTCATGGTGTAGCGAAGCCCCAGCCACTTTTTGGCGAGTGCGGCGGCAGCCTTGGCCTTGGCGGCCCGATCATCGGGGTTCATCAACAGCTCGGCGGGGTCATAGCCGGGCTTGCGGTGAATGTCCACGCAGGGCGCGAACTCCGGGGCCCGACCATCGTCGAGCCAGTAGTAGTAGGTAAACCACGCCGCAGGTTCGGCGACGGCCACCAACTCTCCGGCCCGGGGGTGATCAATCGACCACGCCTGCTGCTTGCTTCGATCCAGCACGTCGTCCACCCCGTCCAGCCGTTTGATCAGGCTGGCCACTGTGGCGATATCGGACTCGTCGCGCACATACACGTGCGCCGCTTGATGGTCGGCCACCGCAAAAGCTCGCGAGGTCCAAGGATCCAGGTACTCGCGGCCCTGCTGGGTGTAGACCCTCAGATACCCTTCGGTCCTGAGCATCCGATTGATGTCCACCGGCCGTTGTGCCGGAGAGATCCCGTACTCGGAGACGACGATGGTCGTCAAGTCATGCTCCGCGGCGTAGCCCAGCAATGGCCCCAACGCCGCGTCGACATCGGCTGCCGCTGTGCTCGCGGCGGCCGAGTGCGGGCCGTAGCGTTGAAAGTCGTAGTCCAGATGCGGAATGTAGGCGGTGAGCAAGGTGGGTGAATAGCGCTGCAGAATCTCTATCGACGCATCCACCAGCCAGCGTGACGACGTGATGTTGGCGGTCGGACCCCAATACTGGAACAGCGGAAACGTCCCCAGCTTGTCGGTCAAGATGTCGTGCAGATCCGACGGGACGACATAGCAATCCGGGGACTTGCGTCCATCCTGGTGATACACCGGCCGCGGCGTCACGATCACATCGTTGCTGGCATTCATCGCATACCACCACCCGACGTTCGCCGAAGTGTATCCCGGGAAACGACTTGCCGCGGTCTCCCAAACCTTCTCCCCCGCAACCAGCTTATTGCTCTGGCGCCACAGCAGAACTTCGCCGAGTTCACGGAAGTACCAGCCGTTGCCGACAATTCCATGCTGATTGGGCATCAAGCCGGTGACCATCGACGACTGCACCGAACAGGTGACCGCCGGAAACACCGGGGCCAGATGGCGCATCGCACCCCGAGCCGCCAACGCGGCGAGATTGGGCATGTTCGGCAGCAGCGGCTCGGTGAGCCCCACCACGTTGATCAGCAGCACCCGTTGAGTCACGCCGGATCCCCTACCCGCAAAAGCTGGTCAAGCCAGCCGATCTCGCCGGCGATGTCTTCGGCCAGGCTGGCTTTGCGAAGCGACTCCGGAAGCACCTCCCAGGTATAGGTCTCGACCTCCAGGTCGGCCCTGTCTGACAGCGTCCCGTTACCGAACATGGTCATCACCTCGGCCAGGATGTGTGAGGTGGTGCGCAGCGGCGCGGGCGGGTCGAGATGAAGCGGAACGTGGTAGTGCACCCTGGCACTACCCGATCTTGGTATCGACGGGTCCGCGAACGAAAGGTCATCCCGAAACCACGGTTGCCCATCACCGGTGACACCGTTGACCTGGTGCAGGTACGGCGACCCCGACAACTCGGCAAAGGCTTGCCCCACACGCTCGTCTGCGAGGTCATCAATCTGGATTGCGTTGGATGCCTGGATCTTTACCACCTCGACTCCGATTCCGGCCAGCCCGCTCACTACCTCGCCCGGGGTCTCGTGCATCACGGCCAGGTGGCAGGTGTCCAAGCACAGACCCAGGTATCGGGGGTCCAGGTTGGCCCGGCCAAACCACTCGATTGCGTCCCGACAAGATCCGATGACGCAGCCCGGCTCTGGTTCGATCGCCAACCGGATCCGGCGCCCGGTGCGCTCTTCGATTTGCCGCAGCTCATCGCCGAGCGCCGACAAGTTGCGCAGCGCCGCCGCTTCGGACTCATCGCTCCACTGCTCAGCCCAGCCCAACGGCAGCGTCGAAATGGTGCCATGGTCCGTGTCGCCGAGTAGCTCGCCGAGCACCTCGGCACAGCAGCGCGTGTAGGCAATGCGTTCTGGCGTCGTCCAATCCGGCCGATACACGGCGTGCTTCACCGAGGTTCCGTGGAAGGAGCCATAGGGAAAGGCATTCATGGTCACCACAGCGAGCCCATGGTGCGCCAGAATCGCCGCCAGCCGACGGCGCGCGGCGGGGTCATCGGCTAGGCCGTCCATGGTGCGGGCAGGTAACCATAGCCCCACGCCCAGCGTTTCGACGCCGGCGAGCTCGCGTGCCGGCGCAAACACCGTTGCCAACCGCTGCTCTAGTGCTGACATGTTCTCCGCTGCAACAACATTGCTGCAGTATGACAACATCACGGCTTTTCCCCACGATTGATGGTGTTGCCGGCAAACGCCGCCTCCTGCTCATCACTGAGCAAGCGAAGCTGTCCGCTCTGGCTGTAGAACTCGACGGGATTGCGCCACAGCACCCGATCGACGTCGTCGTCGGTGAAGCCCGCCGTCAGCATGGCCCGCGCGGTCTTCGCCGTCTTGAGCGGATCGGATCGCCCCCAATCCGCGGCCGAGTTGACGATTATGCGGTCCAGCCCAAACCGCTGCATCAGCACGACCATCCGTGCTTCGTCCATCTTGGTATCCGGATAGATGGAGAAGCCCATCCAACAGCCGCTGTCGCGCGCAGGCTCAATAGTCACCTCATTGAGGTGGTCCAGCAGCACCAGGCCAGGATCGATCCCTACCCGATCGGCCACTTCGATGCTGGCCAAGGTGCCGCCGAGTTTATCGCGGTGGGGAGTGTGAACGAGCGCAGGAAGACCACGTTCGGCCGCCATCTCCAACTGTGTCTCGAATACCGCCGTTTCCTCCGGGGTCATCGAGTCGTAGCCGATCTCACCGACGGCAACGACCCCACTCTTCGACAGATACCGCGGGATCTGATCAAGCACCTCCCGACATCGACTGTCGTTGG
Organism: Mycobacterium marinum; assembly: GCF_003391395.1. NCBI lineage: Bacteria > Bacillati > Actinomycetota > Actinomycetes > Mycobacteriales > Mycobacteriaceae > Mycobacterium > Mycobacterium marinum. Next base: position 2,885,857 of record NZ_CP024190.1, on the reverse strand, counting down.
CTTCCTTGGGATTGAGCGCGATGGTGCAGTTGTGGGCAATCCCGAACTGTGATGCCCGGTAGCGTTCCCAGCCGATGAGGCTGTCGAAATAGTCGATGAATGAGGACGGGCCGGTGCGAGGTTGCCCCAGCCAGAAGGCCGGTTCGACGACCGCGCGCACACCCGCTCGATGCATCGCTTCGTAGTCGTCTGTGGTGCGTGATGTCATGTGGATGTGCGGGTCGAAGATCCTCACTTCAAAGCCTCCACTTCGGTAGCACACAATCGTTGCAGCAGCTGCGCATCGGCCGGGATCATTCGGCCGGCCGCAGCGCGTTCACTTGCGTAATCCGTAGCCATGCGACCCAACTCGGTGTCAGCGCGACTGCGCAAGCCCGATACGCCGCGCAGTGGGACACCCATGAAGACCAACTTCATCACTCCGTCACGCCAACTGTGCTGGGCCAGGAATCGGGCGCCGAAGCCGCCGAGCGCCGCGGCGACCAGGCGCGGATCGTTGCACCGCAGGGCATCTTCGGCGAGGCCCACACCGACCCTGGTCGCGTCGGGCCCCAGCGTCTCGTCCGACGCCGCGGTCTCGAGACCGCAGAAGACGCCGAGGCGCTCGTCGCTATCGCCCCATCGGTACAACTTGTCGATCAGCTGACCTGCGGTGACGTCCGGGGTTTCGGCCACCAGAGTGGCAACCAGCCGCCCGCGCGCCAAGACAGTAGCCTCATCCGAGGAGGTCGGCATCTGGCGCTGCGCGCCGGAGAAGAGCTCCAGAACCTTCTCGGGGTCCCGCCGTAGCACCGCGGCGGCCTCCGCGAGCCACGTGCGAACCTGCAGGGGCAGCTGGGCAAGCTTGATCGAATTCATGCTGCGGCGCGCCACCTTGGGTGCGTCATGGGCGTGTCGGGGCAGCTCGACAGAAGCCACCCCGGCGAAGCCCGCCACCTGCAGCGCGTCCATCACCGCACCCAGATCCAATGCGCCGTAACCGAACTCAAGGTGTTCATGTTTGAGCGGTGTCATGTCGTCCAGGTGAACGTTGACCAGCTTGTCCCCCAGTTCCACGATTGCCGCCTCGGCCCCGGCGGGCTCGGTCATCACGCAGTGTCCGACGTCGAGCGTGATGCCAAGTCGCGCAGGATCACCCAACTCGCTGCACAGCCCCAGCGCCTGTTGGACGGTTTCCACAAACATGCCCGGTTCGGGCTCGAAGCCCAGCATGACCGACTTGCGGTCTGCGTACTCCACCAGGCGAGAGAGCCTACCGAGCAAGAGGTCACGCGTGGTGGCGGCGTCACTGTAGCTGACCGAATATCCTGACCATAGCGATACGCAGGTTGCCCCCAGTTCGGCACCGATATCGATTGCCCGCTGCAAGAACTCGATGCGCGGCTGCGCGGCGACATCAACCAGTGACGGTTTGTGTTTGTTGTGCGGATCCAGCAGATAGCGGGCGCCCGTCTCGATTGCCACCGTCAACCCGTATGTGTCCAGCAGGCAACCCAGTGCATCGAGTTGCGCACCGAGATCGGAGTCCATGGGCCGCACATGCGGATAGCCAACGGTCAAGGCGACGGCGCTGTAACCCTCTTCGGCGATCAAAGCCAGCGCTTCAGCAATCGGATGATCAGCCAAACTATTGGTGTTGTAGCCAACGTGCATCAGGTCACCTCGGTGGGTTTCGGCGCAGAAACTTTCAGCCGCAGGCCAATAGCAAGACCGCACAGCGCAAGCATGGTGCGCGACCGCGGTGAGCGCGCGGCCAGCATGGCCTGTGCCGCGATCATCGAGGCGATTCCGCTACGTACCGCGCTGCGAATCGCCTCAGCGGTGGGTTGCTGCCACGCGTTCCACAAACTGGGCCCAAATGCCCAGGAGTAGACCGCAACCGGCAGCGCCACGCGGTATCCGGCTGGCCCACCGGCTGCGGCGGCAACGGCCGACGTCGCCACCGCCGCAGCGGCACCTCCTACCAGAGCCGGCATGCGGCGGTCGGATCCCGTTACCTCGCTGCGGGACAGTACCGTGATCGCGGTGGTGTGCAGGCCGATGACCGAGGCAGGAATCAGGGCGCGGCGATAATGTGGCGCGGCGCCAAGCATCACATCGAAGAACCGGCAGCCCGACATCACCAGGGGCCCGGCCGCGGTGTCCTTGGCGGCCACGTCGTAGGCCACCACACACAGCGTGATGCGGCCCGCAGCGGCCAGGCCCTGGCGGCCTCCCGCCGCCGTCGCTGCGGCGACTCCGGCGGCGGCCAAGACGGTGGCCGCCGACAGCGCCGCCGCGGGTGACACGTCGCCGGAGGGAATCGGACGCTCGGGACGCTCAACGGCGTCACGCTTGCGGTCGGCCCAGTCGTTGAGCACCATCCCGCTCCAATACAACAGGGCGGATGCCAGCGGTAGCGCCAGGCGCCGTCCTCCCAACGGGCGTCCTGACCACATCGCGCCAACGACGCTGTCACCGAGAACGGTAAGTGCAGCAGGCGCCCTCATCAGGTCGAGGTACGCCTTGGGTTTCACAGCTCAGCTGAATCCGGTGTCGAGAAGGAGTTGGCCCACTGGTGCAGTGCTTCGTACTGCGCCGCCAGGGAGTGCGTCGAGGATCCCCACGGCTCCTTGAAAAAGAAACCGAGCTCCCCCACCACGCCGTGCGCGCCGCGCATTCGGGCCATCGACAGAAGTCGTGCCACGTCGAGAACCAGCGGCGCAGCCAGCGCGGAATCCGGTGCAGACCAGGTAGTTTGCAGCGTGATCTGGCCGCCCAGAAATCCCGTTGCATGGATGAAGTCCCACGCAACCTTGGTTTCCCCCAGATCGGGCACATAGTCGATGTGCAGCGGAGCGGTGACGTGGCCGCCGAGCATCTGCTGGATGCCACGCTGCTTGCTGGCGAGCTTGGACTGCACCGCGACCGGGTCGGCCAAGGTGGCGCCGTCACCGCCCCCCAGCAAGTTCGACCCGGCCCATGAGTGAACGTTCATCGCGCGGCTGGCAAACATTGGCGCCAACACCGTGCGCAGCAAGGTCTGGCCTGTCTTGGCATCCTGACCCGCGTAGCTGATGTCGGCCTCGGCAGCGAGTTGGCGCAGCGCGGGGATACCCAAAGACGGCGACGGCGTGAAACAGGCATAGCCGGCGCCGATACGTATTGCGGCCAGCGCCGTCAGCGCACTCGCCGGCAGCAGCGCTCGGTTCTTCTCGCCCAGCGCGAGACGCAACAGTTGCGGGTCGCGGTACTCCGGTAGATCGGCAACCGGCGGTTGGGTCGACGCGACGTCGATGACAACCAAACCATCCAGCCCATGACGCGATATGAACGAGGCCATCGCATCGCAGAGCCGGTCGACCAGTTCGGCTTGGGTGCTCGCACCGGCACTGCAGGGATCCGGCGTGGCCACACAAGAAGGACCGACGATCTCGTCGTCGGTGGCTGCCAGCCGATCGGAGAGTGTGGCCACCACCTGGTGCGGCAGAAGTCCGGCTTCCACCAGGGTCTCCGCGCGCTTGACCAACGAGGTGGTGGTGAGGTCTCGTCCGCCCACCACAAAATCGGAGTAATTCGGCAGCGGCACGTTGGCAAAGTCGGCATTCGAAGTCACACAACCGGTTTCAGATACCAGACCCGCGCTCAGCGCATACAAACCGACGATCGACGTGGTCGCCACCGACCCCCGGGCGCCGCTGAGCCACAGACCGCAGCGCTGGCCTGCGGTTGCCTCGGATCTGGCGCGATCGCGGTTCATAGCCGTGCTCACTTGTTCGACAATTTCTTGAAAATTCGGCGTGTCAAACTAGCTTTTCCAAACAATTGATGCTAACACCGCGCGGGTCGAACGTGCCTGGTCAAATGGCGCGCGATGTGACGAAATCAACTGACCCGCGAAAGCGGTAGCGTGGACTCGATGAGGGTCAACGCACGCTTCGCTCCGTTGCGGTGGTCGGTATTGCGGCTGGCACTGGCATTTCGCACCCTGCTCAGCACGGGCCAGGTCGGCGACGGCCGCGAGGCAGCGGCTGTCGACTATGTGCTTGAGCACGCCCGCGCCGGCGATATCGACGACGTGCTGGCCGCCATCGACAAGTTCGCCTACGAAAAGTCCATCCTGGTCAACGTCGGCGACGAGAAGGGGCTGCTACTCGATGCCGCGGTGCGGCGCGCCGATCCGGCGCTGGCGCTGGAACTGGGCACCTACTGCGGGTATGGCGCGCTGCGGATCGCCCGGGCCGCACCGCAGGCCAAGGTCTACTCCGTCGAACTTGCCGAAGCCAACGCCGCCAACGCCCGACAGATCTGGGCTCATGCGGGCGTTGCCGATCGCGTGACATGTGTCGTGGGCACCATTGGCGACGGCGGACGCACCCTGGATGCACTCGCGACCGAGCACGGATTCGCCCCCGGTGCGCTCGATTTCGTCTTTGTCGATCACGACAAGAAGGCCTACCTCGACGACCTGCAAAGCATCCTGGACCGGGAGTGGCTGCATCGGGGCTCGATCGTGGTGGCCGACAACGTCAAGGTGCCCGGCGCTCCCGAGTACCACGAATACATGCGGCACCATCAAGGCACGCTGTGGGACACCACCGAGCACAAGACCCACCTCGAGTACCAAACCCTGGTATCGGATCTGGTGCTCGAATCCGACTACTTGGGGTGACCCGCGCTAGGTGGCCCGGGGGTGCGCGCCGGCCCACACTTCGCGCAGCGCGTGCACGGTGACCAGCGTGTAGATCTGCGTCGTTGTCACCGAGGCATGCCCCAGAAGCTCCTGCACCACCCGGACATCCGCGCCGCCTTCCAGCAGATGAGTCGCAAACGAATGGCGCAGCATGTGCGGCGATACCCCCGAGGTGATGCCGGCGCGTTCGGCCGCATCCTGCAACACCTGCCAAGCGCTTTGGCGCGACAGGCGACCGCCGCGCGCGTTGAGGAAAATCGCCGGGGTGCCGCGGCCGCGGCGGGCGAGCTCCGGACGTCCGCGCACCAGATAGGCGTCCAAGGCTTGTACCGCGGGACGCCCCACCGGCACCAGCCGCTGCTTACCGCCCTTGCCCTGTAACAACACCGTCCTGGCCTGCGTATCGATATCGTCGACATCGAGTCCGACCGCCTCGGAGATCCGAGATCCGGTGGAATACAACAGCTCCAGCAATGCCCGGTTGCGCAGCGTCAGCGGGCCGTCCGCCGGATTGTCACCACCGGCACCCTCGAGCAGGGCCAGCACCTCATCGATGGTCAGACTCTTGGGCAGCCTCCGGCCCGGTGTGGGCGGACGCACGGCGCGCGCCACATCCAGCGCGGCCAGTCCCTCGGCGGCCGCGAACCGATGCAACCCTCGCACCGCAATCAGCGCCCGGGCTGCTGACACCGCCGACAGCCCGAGCACTCCGGATTCGGGATCTCCCCGTCGCAGGGCGACCAGGAACTCGCTCACATCGTCCTCGCCCACCTTGGCTAAATCGGTGATCCCCCGGTCTTCGAGGTGCTTGGAGTAGCGGCGCAGGTCCCGCCGATAGGAGCTCAACGTGTTGGCGGCAACGCCACGTTCGATCGCTAAATGGTCGAGATAACCCTGCAACTGCGTGTCCAGGGTCAGCGTGCTCACCGCGAATTCTTCCGCGCCATGAACGCCGTCGGTCTGTCGATCCAGGGACTGTCCAGCGGGCGCGGCTGGGCCAGCCCGGTGGAGATGGAGTGGGCGGCCAAGACGCCGGCCACCGCGATGGCGTTGACGATCTCGCCGGTGAACACCTTGCGCACCGCCTCGGTGAGGGGAAACCACCGCACCGTCATATCGGCTTCTTCGTGATGCCCCTCGGGCTGCTCGACTTCACTGAGCCCGGTGGCCAGATAGACCCGCACCGACTCGTCGCTGAATCCGGGCGCGGAGTCCAGGTCGATGAGCACCTGCCAGTGCTCAGCCTGCAGACCCGCCTCCTCATGCAGTTCGCGCGCCGCGGTGGCATGGGAGGGTTCTCCCGCGGCATCGCGCAGCCCGGCGGGAAGTTCCAGCAGCCGCCGCCCGAACGCGTGGCGGTACTGGTAGACCATCGGGATATTGCCGTCGTCATCCATCGCGACGATGGCAACCGCTCCGTAGTGCTCGATGACTTCGCGCACCGCAGTGGTGTCACCGGGCATCCGCACCCGATCTCGACGCAGCGCGAAAATGGCCCCGGTATATAAGGTTTCGGACGAGATCGTCTCGAAGTCGTGCTCAGCCACGGTTTGCGGGCTCAGGTATCGACTGCCCGACCTGATCGCGCCGCTCAGCGCCGTTGGAAACCCGCTCGGGCATCTCCACCGGAAGCAGCTCGCCCTCTTTGTAGTCGATAGCCGCCTTGACGAACGCGGCGAACAGCGGATGCGGCCGGGTAGGCCGGCTCTTCAGCTCGGGGTGAGCCTGGGTGCCCACCACGAACGGGTGTTGCTCGGGCGGATATTCGACGAACTCCACCAAGTGGCCGTCGGGTGAGGTCCCCGAGAAGCGCAGCCCACTTTCGGCAATCCGCTCCCGGTAGGCATTGTTGACCTCGTAGCGGTGCCGGTGCCGTTCGGACACCTTGGTCGATTGATATGCCTCGGCCACAATGGAACCCGATTCCAATACGGCGGGATAGGCACCGAGCCGCATGGTGCCACCCAGATCGGCCTGGCCGGACACGATGTGTTCCTGATCGGCCATCGTGGAGATCACCGGGTCAGGTGTACCGGGCTCGAACTCGGCCGAATTGGCCTCGGTCAGCCCCACCGAGCGGGCGGCTTCGATCACAATGCACTGCAGCCCCAGGCAGAGCCCGAACACCGGCAGACCGCGCGACCGCGCGTAGCTGATGGCGCTGATCTTGCCCTCGATGCCCCGGATACCGAACCCGCCGGGAATCAGCACCCCGTGGACGTCGCCCAAGGCGCTGGCGACGCCTCCGTCGGTCTGGCAGTCGTCGGAGCCCACCCAGCTGATTTCGACCTTGGCCCGATGTTTGAATCCGCCGGCCCGTATTGCCTCGATCACCGACAGGTAAGCGTCGGAAAGCTCAACGTATTTACCCACCAGAGCAATTCGAACCGTTTCCTTCGGTTCGTGCACCCGGCGCAGCAAATCGTCCCACTCGGTCCAGTCGACGTCGCGGAAGGGCAGGTTGAGCCGGCGTACCACGAACGCGTCGAGCTCCTCGCGATGCAACACCTTGGGGATGTCGTAGATCGAGGGCGCGTCCGGGGTGGAGATGATGCCGTCAATGTCCACGTCACACATCAGGGCGATCTTGTTCTTCAGCGCTTCGGGAACATCACGGTCACAGCGCAGGATGAGTGCGTCCGCAGTGATACCGATGCTGCGCAGTGCGGCCACCGAGTGCTGGGTCGGTTTGGTCTTGAGCTCCCCCGAGGGGGCCAGGTATGGGACCAGCGACACATGGAGAAAGAAGACGTTCTCGCGCCCCAGGTCGTGGCGCACCTGGCGGGCGGCCTCGAGGAATGGCTGAGATTCGATATCGCCTACCGTGCCGCCGATTTCGGTGATGACGACATCGGGGCGGCGGCCGTCCGCGTTGGGCTCGGCCATCGCCATGATGCGCCGCTTGATCTCGTCGGTGATGTGTGGGATCACCTGAACCGTGTCGCCGAGGTACTCGCCACGGCGCTCCTTGGCGATCACCGTCGAATAGACCTGCCCGGTGGTGACATTCGCCGACCCGGATAGGTCGCGATCCAGGAATCGCTCATAGTGGCCGACGTCGAGGTCGGTTTCGGCGCCGTCTTCGGTGACGAAGACTTCACCGTGCTGGAACGGATTCATGGTGCCCGGATCGACATTGAGATACGGGTCGAGCTTCTGCATGGTCACCCGCAGACCGCGGGCGGTCAACAATTGACCGAGGCTGCTTGCCGTCAGTCCTTTGCCGAGTGAAGAAGCGACACCACCGCTGACGAAGAGGTGCTTAGTAGCGGTTTGCGGATGCCTACGCAAGTGAGCGACCTCCGTGAAGACGGGCAGGGTTTGAATTCTTCGGACATTCCTAGCCGCAACCAGCTAGGCCTGCCGACCCACGGAAACCCACCCTAACATCCGCAGCGCTAGCCCGCGGATAACACGCCCGAGTGGAGTTACTGAGCGACCGTGACCGACGTCGCACCGTGGCCGGTGCCGTACTGCCCCGGATGACCGCCGTTGATGAGATCGTGCAGGGCAAGGATCGTGGTGATCCGCCCGGGGGCAACGTCAACATCGTCGACCGTGCTGATGGTGGCCGCCATCCCGGCATCGGCCCGGGCCACCGCGACGGCCGCGGCGCCGGTCGAGGAACCGTCCCGACCGGCCAGCACGGTGCCGGACCCGTGCGGCGCCAGCGCCGCGGCGAATCGCGCCACGCTGGCACCCTGGTTGCCGGCATCGGCGGGCAGCGCGCCGCCGGTGATGACGATGGCGGCGTTTGCTGCGCCGATGTGATCGCTGGGCTGATAGGTGATGAACCCGGTTTCCCGCAGGGCACCCAGCACGGTGTCGCGCTGTGCGTCATCCACGCCCGGGCCCGCCGCCGGGTCCGGTTTGGCACTGGTCAGCAGGGCGATCCCGAGCAAGTCCCCGGCCTGCGATCCCTGGTCGACGAGCTTGGTGCTCAGTTGCGCGCCGGGCGGCAGGACGGTCGAGTCCACCACCGAACGCAGCTTCTCCGCGGAGTTGGCTTCCACGAACTCCTGGGTCAGCGACACGGTTCCGGGCACCGAGCCCCCGGCCTGCGCGACGATCTTTGTCACCGCGGCGACGTCGTCGTCACTGGCATCCGGAGTCCGGAAGATGATCACCGATTTCCCGGCGAGAGCGTCATGGACGATGCGGCCCAGCATCTGATTATCGAAATCGTTTGCTGCGCTAAGTTTCTCGTTGAGAGCGTTGCGCTGATCATTGAGAGTGCCGATCTGCGTATAGAGATCGCGCTTCTCGTTACGCAGACTCGACAGCAAGGTGTCCGAGAAGAAGCCCGAACCCAGCACCACGCCGATCGCCAGTGCCAGAAAGACAGCCGCCAGCGAGATCGCGTGTTGGCGTAACGAGATCATAGAAGCACCGTCCTCGAAAAGTTAGGTGACCAGGTGCTGCACCCAAAGGGAGAAGCGGTTCCAGTAGTCGACGATCCAGTGCACCACCACCCCATCGGTGCGTGACACCCACAAGACAACGATGATGGCGATCAGCATCGTCAGGGCCAACAACGCAATCGCCCCGGCCGAAATGTGGTTGCGGTACAGCGTTGCGACGGCTTTGGCGTCAACCAGCTTCTCCCCCACCCGCAGCCGGGTCAGGAAGGTCGACGGGTTGCTCTGCACCCGGGTGCGGTCGAAGAACGTCTCGATGTTGGCGTTGTGACCGGCGGTGACCAGCAGCGCCGCGCCGTGGTGATCGGCTAGCAGCAGCGCCAGATCGGTGGCCGAGCCGGCGGCGGGAAATGTCATCGCACCGACCCCGAGATCCTGGATCCGCTCGAGCCCCGGGGCGTGGCCGTCCGCATCGGCGGGCAACACCACCTGGGCACCGCACTTGAGCACCTCGGTGCTGATCTGGTCGGGGTCGCCGACGATGAGCTGCGGCCGGTAGCCCGCCTTGCGCAACACGTCAGCGCCGGTGCCGACACCGACCAGAACAGGCTGGTACTCCTTGATGAACGGCTTCAAAGACTTCAGATCATCGGCGGCGCTCGGCTCTTCGGCGACGATCACCACGTGCCGGCGGCGCATGTCGACGTCGATATCGGGAATGCCGATTCCGTCGATCAACAAAGGGCTTTCGCTGCGGATGAACTCAATTGTGTTGCCGGCGAACGCCTCCAGGTGGGCAGCCAGTCCGCTCTTGGCCTCCCGCATCAGATCGGCGATGTCATGATCGGTGCGCTCGGTGCCGCGGATCAGCCGCCGGTCACCCGAGTACACCCCGCCCTCGTAGAGGCGCACCTTGGACCCGTCCTTGACCTTCTTGAAGATCTCCAGCCCGGTCTCGTCGATGAGGGTGACGCCGTTGTTGACCAACACCTCGGGGCCCAGGTTGGGATAGCGACCCGAGACCGACGACGAAGCGTTGACGACGGCGGCGACACCGGATTCCACCAGCGCGTCTGCGGTAATGCGGTCCAGGTCCAGCACATCGAGGACCGCGATGTCGCCGGGACACACCCTGCGCAGCAGTCGGTCGATATTCCGATCAACCCGGGCGGTGCCGATCAAGCCGGGCCGAGCGGTGTTACGGGACAGAAGCGCAGACATCTTCATGGGGGGGATTCTGTCGGTGAAGCGCGGCCTAGGCGGGGAGGCGCGCCGTAACATCAGCCCCATAAGTTATATGTCGTCACACCTGTCACAACCCCATTGCGGGGTTGTTCGCCGATTTGTTGCCGTACTTCAACAAGACAGCGACGCGCGCTGACTAATCGCTGGCTAATCCTTGTCGTTCCGCGCGGTATCGAGCAGCTCACGGGCATGCGCACGACCGCTGTCGGACTCCCCGAGCCCGGCCAGCATCCGGGCCAGCTCGCCGACGCGCTCATCGTCGGAGAGCCGCCGCACCTCGCTGGCACCGCCCTTGGTGCTGTGCACCATCAGATGCACGTCGGCGTACGCGGCGACCTGCGGCAGGTGCGTGACGACGATGACCTGATGAGTGCGCGCCAGCCGCGCCAGGCGGCGCCCGATCTGGACTGCCGCCCAGCCTCCCACGCCGGCGTCGACCTCGTCGAAAACCATCGTGGTGCCGGCCGCCGATGCCGCCAGCACGACCTCGAGCGCCAGCATCACCCGGGACAGCTCGCCGCCGGACGCGCTCTTGGCCAGCGGCAGCACCGTCATTCCACGGTGCGCCGCGAAGCCGAATTCAACCAGGTCGACACCGTCACCACCGGCGCGGACCCGCTCGCCGGTCGGCAAGGTCAACGCGGCGGCATCGTCCTCGTCAGCCACCTCGACGCCGACGGCGATGGTGAATTCGGCATCGGCCATCGCCAAAGCGGACAACTCGGCGGTGACCTCCTTGGCCAGCCGCTTGGCCGCCTTGGCCCGCGTCCTGCTGAGCTCGGCCGCCGCCTGCGCGACTTCATGCTCCAGCTCGCCGGCACGGCGTTGCAGCGCTGCCAGACCTTCCTCGGACACGTCGAGTGCGGCCAGCCGGGCACGTGAGTCCTGGGCCCACGCCAAGACCCCGTCGATGTCGGCGGCATACTTGCGGGTCAGCGTGCGCAATTGCGCTTGGCGAGCCAGCTTGGTGTCCAAAGCGCTGGCGTCGGCCGGCAGGGCATCCACATAGGAGCCGAGTTCCCCGGCCGCATCGGAGACCACCGCCAGCGCGTCGCTGACCTGCTTGGCCAGGGCCTGCAGGGTGGCGTCGTCGCTGGATTCCAGGGCCGCTCGGGCCCGGCCCAGACACTCGGCGGCACCGGTCCCGAATGCTTCTTCCGATGCGCCCGACAACGCGGCGCGCGCCGCCGACGCGGCCTCGCGCAGCGTGTCCAGCTCGGAGAGCCGCGCGATGTCGGCCACCAACGCGTCGTCCTCCCCGGGCTGCGGGTCGACGGCGTCGATCTCGTTGAGCGCAAACTGCAGCCGATCCGCCTCCTGGGCCAGCTCTCGAGCCCGGTTGCGGCGGTCCAGCAGATCACGTCGTGCCGACAGCCAGGTGTCACGCAGCTTGCGGTAGCGCTGTAGTGCGCTGGCGCTGGTCGCAAAGCGGTCCAACGCCCCGCGCTGTTCCTCGGGCCTCATCAGCCGCAGCTGGTCGTTCTGCCCATGCAGGGCGAGGAGTTCGTTGGTGAAATTGCTCAACGACTTGGCCGGCACACTGCGCCCGCCCAGATACGCCCGCGACGGACCGGAGCTGCTGACCGACCGCAGCGCGATCACACTGCCGTCCTCGTCACGATCTGCCCCCGACGCGTCGAGCATGTGATCCAGGTGTGCGGTCGCGCTCTGGTCGAGATCGACGGTGGTGAAACGGCCCTCGACGATCGCGCGGTCAGCACCCGAACGAACCCGGTTGGCGTCGGCGCGGGCACCACCGAGCAGGTGCAGTCCGGTGACCACCATCGTCTTGCCGGTGCCCGTCTCGCCGGTCAGCACGGTCAGGCCACGATCGAACTCCGCGGTCGCGGCGCTGATGGCGCCAAGCGATTCAATTCGTATCTCGGTCAGCACAGGTGCGAGCCGCTACTTCCCGCGCCAGCCGGTCACCGGCAGGCGGAACTTGTGGACCAGGCGATCGGTGAACGGCGCGCTGTCCAGGCGGGCCCACTTCACCGGGGTGTCACAACGGGTCACCTCCAGCCGGCTGCCGGCCGGCATCAACATCTCGCGGCGACCGTCGCAGAACACCATGGCATCGTGCCCGTCCGGCTCGATCTCGACGGCGATCGTGGCCTCGGGGCTGGTCACCATCGGCCTCCCGAACAGGGCGTGGGCATTGTTGGGCACCACCAGAATCGCTTCCAGATCCGGCCAGAGCACCGGACCACCCGCCGAGAAGGCATAGGCGGTGGATCCGGTAGGAGTCGACACCAACACCCCGTCACATCCGAACGCCGACACGGGTCGCCCGTCTATTTCGACGACCACCCCCAGCACCCCCAGCCGGGGTCCCTTTTCCAGGCTGACCTCGTTGAGCGCCCATCCCTTTTCGAGGTCGCAGCCGGCCTTGCGCACGACGACGTCCAGCGTCAGGCGTTCCTCTACCCGGTAGTCGCGCGCCACCACGTGGTCGAGCACCCGGTCGATGGCCTCAGCCTCGGCTTCGGCCAGGAAGCCGATCCGCCCCAGGTTGACGCCGAGCACCGGAATCTGCGCGTTGCGGGCCAGCTCAGCGGCCCGCAGGAAGGTGCCATCGCCGCCGAGCACCAAGACCAACTCGCAGCCGTCGGCGGCGCGCGGATCCGCGTCAACCACTTCGATATCGACGCCCAAGGCCCGCATGTCGTCGGGCGCCAGATGCAGCGACCCCCGGTCTACCGCCTCCGCCGAGAGCACCCGAAGGGCAATACCGTTGTCACCCAGGACCTTCTCAACCCGTCGTGCGGTTTCAGTGGCTTCGTCGCGCCCGGTGTGGACCACCAGCAGGACGGTACGGGTGGCGGTCACTGCGGGCCTCGTTCCGCGTGCCCGGCCGGTTGTCGGCCCGGACCTTCGGCCACGGCAGTTTGGATCGCATCCGAAAGCGCGTCATCGGACAACGGCCGATCGGTCTGGGCGCGCAGCCACAGGAAGTATTCGACGTTTCCCGATGGACCGGGCAGGGGGCTTGCCGTGACACCGACGGTGTGCCAGCCTAGCTCCCCGGCGCGCCGCGCGACCGACAGCACCGACCCGGCGCGCAGGCCGGGATCTTGCACCACTCCGCCAGCACCGACCTGGCCCTTGCCGACCTCAAACTGTGGCTTCACCATCGGAACGATATCGGCGTGCGGCAAAGCACACGCAGCCAGCGCGGGCAACACCGTGGTCAGCGAGATGAACGACAAATCGGCCACCACCAGGTCGACCTGCCCGCCTATGGCCGCCGGGGAGAGGTCGCGAACGTTGGTCCGCTCGATGACAATCACCCGCGGATCACTGCGCAGCGACCACGCAAGCTGGCCGTACCCGACGTCGGCGGCGACCACCTCGGCCGCGCCGCGGTCCAACAGCACCTCGGTGAACCCCCCGGTCGACGCGCCCGCATCAAGACAGCGACGGCCGTGCACATCAATGCCGAAAACGTCCAAGGCACCGATCAGCTTGTGGGCTCCGCGTGATACCCAGCCGCGTTCGCTGTCGGCAGCGACCGTCAGCGCGGCCGTAGCCGCCACCGCGGTGGCCGGCTTCACCGCCGGCAGGCCATCGATGCGCACTTTGCCGGCGCTGATCAATTCCGCGGCCTGCTGGCGGGAACGTGCGAGTCCCCTGCGCACCAGCTCGGCGTCAACGCGGGTACGCCGTGCCACGCCGCACTCAACCTTTCTCCGCCGACTCCAAGGCCTGCAACAACACGTCGTGTGCCTCCGAAAGGCGACGGGCAATGTCTTCCAGCTCAGCCAGAGACGGCCCGTTTGCACCATCCGCGACCTCGGGCAATTGAGCGAGTAGCGATTCGATTTCTGTGCGAATTTGGTCAGGATCAATAGTCATCGGACTCCCTACGCTAGTTGGCCGCTACTCGCTGTGCACCAGGGACCAGCGGTGCAGGGCCTCCCACGCGTGGTCGTCACCGCCGTTCACGGTGAACGGCCGGCCGTCGAACTGGGCATCCCACACCGCGCACGCGACGGCACGCACGATCGACAGATCGTCGCCCGCCTGCTCGCCGTTGGCACAGACCGTCACCGCCGCGCCGTCGATCTGCACTCGCCAGCCGGCCTGCGGTGCTACCACCAACGCGGCGCAGTCCTGGCGCAGCGAGCGCAGGTCATGGCCGATATATGTGGGCCGGCAAACGGGATCGGCATGCACCGCATCCCGTGCGCTGCTGACCCCGGTGAGAACCATGAGACTGGGCAACCCGGCGGCGTTGGCCCCCTCGATATCGGTGTCCAGCCGGTCGCCGATCACCAGCGGGGCACGGAAGTCGCCACGCCCCACGGCGTCTTTCATCAGTTGTGGCCCGGGCTTGCCCGCCACCTGGGGCTGCGCGCCGGTGGCGGTTCGCAGCGCGGCCACCAACGATCCGTTGCCCGGCAGCAGACCGCGCTCGGTGGGCAGCGTTTTGTCGACATTGGCGGCCACCCACAACGCGCCGGCCCGGATGGCCAGCGCCGCCTCGGCAAGCTCGGGCCACCCGATGGTCAGGGAAAGCCCCTGGACGACGGCATCGGGTTGGTCCTCGAAACGGCGCACCGGACGCAGACCGGCCGCGCTGATTTCGTCGGCCAGCGCGTCGGTGCCCACGATCAGTACCTTCGAACCCGGCGGCAGGGCGGCGGCCAGCAGATGAGCGGCACTCTGAGCGCTGGTGACAACGTCTTCGCTGGTGGCCGTGAAGCCGAGCTCGCGCAAGTGCACCGCGACCTCGCCGGCGCTGCGCGACGCATTGTTGGTGACAAACAGCTTGCGCGCCGTGACCTCATCCAGCGACTCGACCGCGCCTTCGGTGGGCTGGCTGCCGCGGAACACCGTCCCGTCCAGGTCGATCAGCAGGCAGTCATATTCCTGCGCAATGTTTTTCACCGCTACTCGGCCAGTTCGTCGACTCGGTCCTCGGCGTCGGTGACGCCTTCGCTATCGGCGGCCGCCGAACGCAGAAACCAATGCAGCGCCTCGTCGCGACGGCCGAGCGCCAGCAACGTGTCGGCGTAGGCGTAGAAAAGCCGAGCCGCGGTCGAGCCGGTCCGGTCCGGATCCAGCTGCGGTGTGGACAACAGGGTCAGCGCCTGCTCCAGCTGTCCCAGATCTGCCCGGGCCCCCGCGGCGACAATCCGCAACTCGTCGGCGTCGTCACCGCTGAGCTGCGTCGCTTCGGGACCGCGGGCCAGGTCGATGGCCCGCTGCGGGCGCCCGAGGCCACGCTCACAGTCAGCCATCAGCGCTAGCAACGCGGACTTGCTGCCCATCCTGCGCGCCGCTCGCAACTCGGCCAGGGCCTGACCCCAATCACCGCAGTGATAGGCCGCGATGCCAACGGCTTCACGAACCACGGCGATCCTGCTGGAGCGCGCCCGAGCCGCGCGCGCGTGCGCCAACGCGGCCTGCGGGTCCTCATCGAGCAGCTCACCGGCTGCCACCAGGTGGCGGGCGACGGCGTCGGCGGTCGCCCGGTCCAGGGTGCTCAATTCACGCCGGATCTCGGGTGCCAGTTGCTTGGCGTCCACGCCGGGCGGCACCGCCGGACCTTCCGGCCGCGCGCGGGTCCCGTCACCGGACGCGTTTTGCGGCTGAGCCGGACGCGCTCGGCCCGGGCCCGACCACGAACCGTCACGATCCCGCCGTGGACCGCGCCGTGCTGCGTCGCCCGACGCCGATCGCAGTCGTCGCTGCCCACCGCGACCGTGCCTGTCGTCGACCACTCGCTAGAGGTTACGGGCACGCCGGGCAGGCTCACAATCAGCCCGGATGGGCCCAGTGGGTCAGGCCTGCAGCCGGTTGGGCAGCAGGGGGTAGATCACCGCCGGGCAATAGGTCGCTATCGCGACCACGGTGAACGCGGCCGCGGTCTCGCGGGGCATCCCGTTCTTGTCGACCATCCTGGCCACCACGGACTCGAACGTGCCGTTCGGCTCCACCGCCATCGGGCACACCGACCTGCCCATTGCCATGGCTGCGGCGGGCTGACTGTAGGAGATGCCGGCGTTGTTCAAGGCCGTCAGGAAGGCATTGCCCATCATGTCCGCGTGTATCGGAGCCGCCACGGCCGCCGACACCCCGAACACCCCGGCGGTCAACGCCAGGAATCGAAGGGCCAGCGCCGGTCCGCCCGCGCGGCAAGTCCGTGGTGCACCGTCTGACTGCTGTGTCATCACCCGTTTTCACCTGTCAGTCGTGGAGCTCCGGACGCACAAATCACCGTGTGACAACAGTGCTCAACGACAGTCACATTCACGCCTCGGTGGGGTAAAGGTTTGCACACTAACGCGTTTTGCCGCAGGTGGTGAGGGGGCCAGGCGCTAGGACAGCCGCTTCTTGTCCCCCAATCGGGGGACAAGAAGTATCGGGCGGTTGGGGGATCTGAATTTCCCCTTCCAATCAGCTGGTTGTGGGATAGCGGCGGGGTCGCGCCCCCCGCAGAATGGTTTTCAGCGCGGGAACGAAACAAGAAAACGAACCCGCTACCAGCACCGCAACTAAATAGACCAATCGGCGGGGGCCTCTTTCGCCCCCATCCCCCCCCAAGTATTGAGGCCCCCGCCGACCCCCCCTTCACCCGAAGGGCAGCAACTAAATAGACCATCGGCGGGGATCTCATACGCCCCCATCCCCCCCAAGTTCTGAGATCCCCGCCGAACCTTCCCTGGACAGGGAAAACCGTGTCGCTCCGCGACACCGAGTAACTGAATAGACCATCGGCGGGGATCTCATTCGCCCCCATCCCCCCCAAGTACTGAGATCCCCGCCGAACACCACTTCGCACAGCAGACAGAGAGAGCTCAGCGCTCATCTGATCCCCGACTGCCAGCGGGGTCTCATCGCCGCCCCCCTCCCCCCCCGCGATGAGATCCCGCTGGATCTTTTTCAGCGACTTTTCATGGCCCCTGTGCCGGCTCGAACTGAGTAGCGTGAAGTAATGTCCAAACCTCCACGGCTTGGTACGCGGCAGTTGCCCCAAAAGCCGAACGGTCCGGATTGGTCGCACTGGCCGGTTCGAGTCCTCGGGCACGCCGACCCCACCACGATCGGGCACCGAGCCGGTACTCACCGGACCATTTCTCCCGATCAAACCTGGCAGGCGGTCCAACCGCTGCTGGCGCAAGCCGGAATCACCCGCGTCGCCGACCTGACCTGGCTCGACGATCTCGGGATTCCCACCGTGCAGGCGGTGCGCCCCGCCTCCCTGACCTTGTCGGTGAGCCAGGGAAAAGCCACCACTTACCGGGCCGCTCAGGTGTCGGCCGTGATGGAGTCCCTGGAAAACTGGCACGCTGAAAACGTCACGCCCACCATGTTGGCAACGCCGGCAAGGGATCTCACGGCGGAGCTGACCTACGACCCAGCCGACCTCAACCGGCCGGCTGGCAGTCTGTATCACCCTTCGGCCAAGCTCGACTGGATGGTCGCGACAACTTTGTTGAGCGGCCGACGGACCTTCGTGCCGTGGCTGTCCACCGTGGTGAATGTCGCTGTCAACGATTCCTGGGGACCTCCGATGTTCGGCATGGACACCACCGGATTGGCTTCGGGCAACAGCTACCACGAAGCGACAGTGCACGCGCTCTACGAGATCATGGAGCGCCACGGCATGGCCACCGCCGAGCCCGGATCGACCCTTTTCCATGTCCCCCTCGAGGACGTCGCCCGCTCCGACTGCGCCGAATTGGTCCAAATGATCCACCAAGCTGGAAGCGAAGTGCAGGTCGCTCGCATCGACACGTGGGACGGGTTCTATTGCTTCGCCGCCGAGCTGACGTCGCCGATGTTGGAAGTTCCGTTCAGCGGCAGCGGACTTCACCATGACCCCAATGTCGCCCTGTCCAGGGCGATCACCGAAGCCGCACAATCGCGCTTGACCGCCATCAGCGGAGCCCGCGAGGACCTGCCCTCAGCGATCTACCACCGGTTCGCCCGGGTTCACAGTTATGCGGCGGTGCACCGATCCATGCAATCGATGCCCGACGCCGAACCCACCGCGTGGCACATCGACTACACCAACTCGCTGGGCGAGCTGCTGGCCACCGCAGCGACCGCGGTGACCAAACGTTCTGGCACCGAGCCGCTCGCGGTCGTCTGCGAATTCGCCGACGCCTGCGTTCCGGTGGTGAAGGTGATAGCCCCCGGTTTGTCCGCTTCGATAGCCTCGCCGATGCGAACCCCGCTGCAGGAGCACCAGTGACATTCACGACAACCGGCGGACGGATCGTCGTCACGGCCGGGCCCACGATCGGCGCCGACGACGTGCACGCCGTGGTGCCCCACGCTGAGGTGGTGCCGCCGATCGCGTTCGGCCACGCTCTTGGCTACGGGCTGCGGCCCGGCGATGCGCTGCTCATTGTCGACGGCTTGTTCTTCCAGCAGGCATCGGTGCGTCACAAGGAACTGCTGACCCTGATCTCCGACGGCATTCGGGTCGTCGGTTCGTCCAGCATGGGAGCATTGCGAGCCGCCGAGCTGCACCCGTTCGGCATGGAGGGTTACGGCTGGGTTTTCGAAGGCTATCGGGACGGGCTGCTGGAAGCAGACGACGAGGTGGGGATGGTGCACGGCGATCCCCAAGACGGTTACCCCGTCTTCGTCGATGCGCTGGTCAACATTCGGCAAACCTTGGCGCACGCCGTCGAATCCGGTTTGCTACCAGCAGCTTTAGCGGATCAGCTGATCGACACGGCCCGCAGTACACCGTTTACCCAGCGGACCTGGAATCGCCTGCTGGACACCGTTGGCGCCGGCGAGAGCCAGAATCTGGCAAAGCAGTTGAGGTCTTTGCGAGTGGACATCAAACACGCCGATGCGGTGCTCGCGCTTCAAGAAGTGCTCCGCGGTCAAGCCAGTACCGCCGTGCGGCCCGGCCCACCCCCGACCGTGTGGTCGGAGCGCTGGCGGCAACGCTGGTCACCGCCGACGCCGGTGGCTTTGGACACCGCGGAGAGCGCCGAGCCCGCGATCGACGCCATCGACGCCATCGACGCCATTGACGTTGCCGATATCGACGTACTTTCGCTGCTGAGCTTGTGCGCCAGCGATCGGTGGGCCTACCTGCCCGCATTGGAGCAGGTGGCCGCCTGGCACTGGAGTTTGAACCACCCCGACGCCAGCGGCAACGTCGGTGACCGGGCCGCGCTAGCTGCCGCCGAAGTCCCCTGCGACAGTTACCAACTCTCGCTGGAGACGGTCGCCCACCACTACGCATTGGCAACCGGCATCATCGACGACGCAGGTTTTCCCGAGGACGTCAGGGCGCAGTGGCTGACCGCCGAAGAAAATTCCGCCCTTGGCGACGACGCGGTTGCGGTGTCCGCGCGGCTGACTACCCGCACCTTGTTTTTCGCCCGATCCCTGCCTGCCGTCGCGCATTTCCTGGACCTGCTGCGCGGCGACCCCCGGCTGCCGGAATGGCGCCTCATGGCCGCACGCGCGGTGGCCCGCCGCGATGAGCTGGCTCGTCAAAAACCACATTTGAACCTGCGTCGCCCGGATCCCGCACTGCTCAAGCAGCTGTTCGGCACGATGTGGGGCACCCCGGTGGATCGGGTCGAGTTGGCCCAACGTGGCTTGATGACCGAGGACGCCTTCTACACCGCCGCCACTGTCTACGCGGTAGCCGCTGCCGACGGCCAGTTGCCAGCCATCGAGGTCGGCAGTCTGGGGCCCGTTCAGTCACGCCAGTCGCCTCCGGCCCACTAGCGACTCTCGGGCGGAATCTGCTACCGAATTGGCGTCCAGCGGGACGCCGATCCGTATTCGAAAAATCCAGATATCCCACGAAGTCTCGCTATACAATCATTCACTTCCGATAATTCGGATTGCGTGAAAATCGGCGCGAAATATTCACCGAGTAGTGAATTGATGGGAGTAAAGCGTGTCATTTTTGATCGCGGCCCCGGACATGGTGGCAGCGGCGGCAACGGATCTTGCCAGCATCGGCTCGACTATCAATACCGCCAATGCCGCCGCGTCCGCCCTGACTACCTCGGTGGCGGCGGCGGCCGCAGACGAAGTATCCACCGCCGTCGCACACGTATTTGACACCTACGCGCAGGAATACCAAACCTTCGGTGCCCACATGGCGGCATTTCACGACCAGTTCGTCCAGACCCTCAACACCGGCGCACTCGCGTATACCGGCGCCGAGGCCGCGAACGCATCACCGCTGCAGGAACTACTCAACGCGGTCAACGCCCCCACCCAGGCACTCCTGGGCCGCCCATTGATCGGCAACGGCACCGATGGTGCTCCCGGAACCGGCGCCGACGGCGGGGCCGGCGGATTGCTGTGGGGCAACGGCGGCAACGGCGGCTCGGGAGCCGCCGGCCAAACCGGCGGCGACGGTGGTGTCGCCGGTCTCATCGGCACCGGCGGCAACGGTGGCGCCGGCGGCATCGGCGCGGCGGGTGGCATGGGAGGCGCCGCCGGGCTGTTCGGCGGCGGTGGCGTGGGAGGCGTGGGCGGAGCGGGCGCCGCCGGAGGCAGCGGCGGCACCGGCGGCCTGCTATTGGGCGATGGTGGTGCCGGCGGGATGGGCGGCGTGGGAATGGCTGGCGTCAACGGCGGTGTCGCGGGGCAGGGCGGCAGCGGCGGCCACGCGGTGCTGTTGGGCAATGGCGGCGCCGGCGGGCAGGGCGGCACCGGCATGGCCGGAACCGACGGGACCAACCCCACCCCGACCGGGACCGCGGGAACCGGGGCCTCGGGTAGTCCTTTCTCCGGAGACGGTCACGCCGGTTCCGGCCACACGGGCGATAGCGGCGCACCAGGCGAGAACGGCGGCACCGGAGGAACCGGCGGCGAAGCGACCGGCGCCGGGGGAATCGGCGGCACCGGGGGTAACGGCGGTGCCGCCGGCTCCGGAGGTGCCAACGGCGGCGATGGTGGGGTCGGCGGAGCGGCGACGGACACATTTGGCTTCGACAACAACCAAGGCGGCAACGGCGGCAACGGAGCCAACGGCAGTGGCCCCGGCGGCGCGGGTGGCGCTGGCGGGGACGGAGGCGCCTCGACCGCGGGCGGAGCGGCCACCGGCGGCAAGGGCGGCCATGGCGGCAACGGCGCCGCCAGCGACCTATCCGGCGGGAATGGCGGCGCGGCCGGCGCCGGTGGCAACGGCGGGAACGCCGGGCTGCTCGTCGGCAACGGCGGCGCAGGGGGAACCGGGGGTGTTGGCGGCTCCGGTGGCACGGGTGCCGCGGGCGGCGCCGGAGGCGCTGGCGGAGACGGCGGCACCGCGACTGGAAACTTCGACCCCACCGGTACCGCCGCCCAGGGACAAGAAGGTGGGGACGGCGGCTCCGGCGCCGACTCGACGGGAATCGGCGGCAACGGCGGCAACGGCGGCGTGGGCGGTAACGGCGGCAACGGCGGGCGGCTACTCGGCCTGGGCGGTGCCGGCGGCGACGCCGGCAATGGCGGTGTCGGGGGTACCGGCGGCGCCGGTGGCGCCGGGGGCGCCGGTGGCCATGGCGGCAACGCGACCAGCGGTCAGCTGAGCCAGGGCGGCAACGGCGGCAACGGCGGCGGCGGCGGCAACGGCGCGGACGGCGGCGATGGCGGCGCTGCCGGGCTCAGCGGCGGAAATGGCGGCCAGGGCGGGTTGATCGGGGTTTCGGGAGTGGACGGCGCGGCCGGAATCGGTGGCAGAGGCGGTGCCGGTGGGGCCGGTGGCGCCCTCGGGGCCGGCGGCGCCGGTGGCATCGCCGAGGGCCTGATCCACTTCGACGGTGACGCTGGGCTCAACGGTGTGGCAGGCACCGCCGGCAACGCCGGCCAACACGGCTAGACCCAACGGCGCACCCGCGACCACCACCGAGGGCCGCCATCTCGGACGTGCGGGATCGCAGCTAGAACCGGATCGACGCGTCACTGCACGACACCGCGCCCGGCGCGACCAAGATCGCCGAGAACCGGCGGGTAACGCGGCCGCCCGCCGCTAGGGGCTTCCGCCCCTATCCGTTACCTCGGCTAACTGGTTCGATGGTTGAGGTGGGTCCAGCAATCGGGCTTGATCACGGCATAAGGACGGATGCCGCGGCCCCCGGTAGGCCGCGGTGGCCGCCCAACTCGGCGGTCAAAGTTGACGCAACGGATTTTCTCGAGTCGCCGCAAAACATTGAGCCCCCCTGCGCACCTTCGCTGCTCTCAGCGCTGCGGGGACCGGGTCAGCTGACGCCAGCGCCGCCTCGACCCAACTAGTCGCTGGATGGCCGGGAGGAGAGACATGGACTGCCCGAATTGCTCGACACCACACCCTGAGGCGGCACGCTTCTGCTCTCGTTGTGGCACCCCTTTGCATCCCGCCATTCAGAGATCCCGGCACTTCGCTGCCCACCCCGAAGAACCGGTGCGTTCACTGGCGGTGGTGAGCACCCTGATGCCGCACCTGGCCGGGGGACGCCACCACATCTACCGGGGTGCTATCGGGCTGGCGCTGGTGACGGCGTTGATCGCCGCCGCATTCGGAATGCTCTCAGTCGCGCTGATCCTGGCCGCGATTGCGCTGCCCGCGGTGGTACTGACCTATATGCACGACCACGACGTGTGGCGTGGCGAGCCGATCAGCGTTCTCGGCTTGGCCCTGCTGGCGTCTCTGGCACTCGGTGTCGGGGTCGGGATGCTCGAACACCACCTCACCAAGCCGGTGCTGCTGGCCGCGCCGCGACATCGGATGCCGACCATGGCCCAGATCCTGGAATTGGGCATCCTCGTCCCGGCGGTGACCTTTGTCGCGGTGCTGATTCCGCCTGTGCTGGTGACCGCCCGCAGCGCCTTCCGGCACTCGGTCGATGCCGTAGTCATCTGCTCGCTAAGCGGGGCCGCGTTCTCTTTAGGCCTGAGCGTGGTCATACAACGCGGCGCCTTCACCCACCTCGGGGCTACCGCCGGGGATCCAGCTCACGTCGCGTTCATCGCCCTGACACTCGGCTTTTTGCAGCCGATCATCTTCGCTACCGCCGCCGCGATGGCGCTGGCGCCGCTGCGCGGGGTCGGCGTCAATACCGTCTCGGGACTGGCCAACGGTTTGGCGCTGCTGGTGCTTTACGGCTTGGCCACCGTCCTGCTAGCCCCCTACGGCACCCGTGGCATCGTGCTGACCACCTTGGCAGCGCTGGTGCTGGGCGCGGCCGGACTGCTCGGCGTGCGTTTCGCGCTGCATGTCTCGCTGTTGGCCGAAGCCCAAGCGGCCCTCACTGGGGCCGCCACGTTGGCGCGTGCCCCTGGCACCCACCAGGTCTGTGCCCACTGCGGCGCAATGATCGAGGCCGAGGCCGCCTTCTGCCAGGTCTGCGGGACAGCCACGGCCGCGCTGGCCCGCCACCCCGCCCCCAACGGTGGCAACACCACTGTCGATGTGGGGGCAACAACCGCTGCCGAACCAGGAGCCGTGATGCCCGCGACCCCGCCGCGCACTCCCCCGCCGCTGCGGTTCCCCGGCAACGGAGTGCAGGTGGGGCACCGGCTGCGACCGGTCACGGTCGCAGCCGTCATCGTGGTGATCGTCCTGGTCGCCGCGGCGGTGACCGCGTTGATCGTCTCGAGCGGCACCACCGGCCGGACCAAACTGCCGCCGATACTGCCCGGTGGCCATGCTGGGGCGACAGCGCCGGCGGGGGCCGGCGTCTCCCAACCCGTCAACCCGCCAACGGCTCTCCCGCCTGCGGTGCGGGGTGCACGACTCAGGCTGACCGCGGCGAATGCGATCACCATCGCGGACGGTATCTCCATCACACCCGCGCCGGGCTGGACGCTGACCGACCGGGGTCCGAACTGGGTGACACTGTTCGACCCCAACAACACGGCGGCGATACACGTTACGGTCAAACCAGCCGAGGGCACCGATGTCGCCGCGGTATTGCAGGGCGATGTCAATCAGTTGATCAGCGCGCAGTCGACCGGTTTGACCAACGTCAACGTGATGGGGGCACCCACAACGAAGACCCTGCAGAGTGAGAAATTCCAACAGGCAGCGTCGATGAACTACACCGCGGATTTCTCCGCACAGCTGGGCATTACCCACCTCATCGGAGTGTTCATGGAGTTGTTGAACACATCGAACCATCAGTCGGCGTTCATCGACTACCGGGAGACCAGCGACGTGAGCGCCGGCTATGTGGGTGCGGCCCAGATGATGATTGATTCCATGCTCTGAGGACGCGCGAAGGCAACCCAGCCTGTCGAAGTGCGACGCAGTGCCAATAACCGGCCATGCCCGGAGACACGCCGCGATGTGCGCGCGATAACCAAAAAAGCAAATTCATCCGATGGCGGATTTAGAAAATGCGTGCGCATGAACACAAGAAAAGGCCGTGAGTAATTCATCAAAGGGTGAATTCGAGAGACCCGCCCGGTTCGTCTAAATTGACCATTGCGCTGAAATCGCAGCAATAGTGCGCGAATCTTTATATCCTGTTGCAGTCGGCTGTCGTGGCCATTCTCGAAGGCGCCGTCAGCAATTTTTTTCCTGGGGCGTCATGAACCGATGGGAGCGCACTGTGTCGTTTGTCATCACAGCGCCGGAGCTGATTTCGGCGGCAGCGACCGATCTGGCCGGGATCGGTTCGACGATCAGCGCCGCCAATGCGGCGGCGTCGGCGTCGACCACCGCGATCGCCGCCGCGGCCGCCGATGAAGTGTCGACCGCCGTGGCCACGTTGTTCGGGACACACGCCCAGCAATACCAATCGCTGGGTTCCCAGATGGCCGCATTTCACGACGACTTCGTGCGGATTCTGGCCAACGGCTCAAACCTGTACGCGACGGCCGAAGCCACCAACGCCTCACCACTGCAACCACTGCTCGACCTCATCAATGCGCCCACCCAGGCCATCCTTGGGCGTCCGCTGATCGGCAACGGCTCCAACGGCACCTACCCCGGACAAGACGGAAGGGACGGCGGACTCTTGATCGGCAACGGCGGCAACGGCGCGGCCGGCGATTTCGGCCAAGCCGGCGGCGGCGGTGGATCCGCGGGGCTATTCGGCGATGGCGGTAATGGCGGAACCGGCGGCGCCGGTTCGGCTGGGGGCAATGGCGGCACCGGTGGGCTGTTGTTCGGCAACGGCGGCACCGGCGGAATGGGCGGCACCGCCACACTCGGCTTCAACGGCGGCATGGCCGGAGCTGGAGGCAACGGAGGTAGCGCCTTGCTGTTCGGCAGCGGCGGCGCCGGCGGACAAGGCGGCACCGGCGTGGCCGGAACGAACGGCTCCAACCCCCTGGTCTTCGACACCGCAAACCCGGGCACAGCCGGCCAAGATGTGACCACCACCGACGATCCCGCCGCCAACCCCCTCACCGGCGGCAACGGGTCGGAAGGCGCCGCGGGCAGCACCATCCAAAACGGCGGCGTTGGCGGGCAGGGCGGCAGCGCAACCTCATCCAACCAGAACAGCGCCCTGGGCGGCGATGGCGGCAAGGGCGGCGACGGCGCCAATGGCGGCATGGGCGGCAACGGCGGCAGCGGAGACACCTCCGGTCAGACCGATGCACCGCAGCCGTCGGCCACCGGCGGAAATGGTGGCAACGGGGGCGATGCCCAGGTTGCCGGTGGTGCCGGCGGCGCGGGCGGCTGGGGTGGCGACGGACATGCCAACCAGGGTGACGCCGTCGGCGGGGTCGGCGGGCGCGGCGGCGCCGGCTTCGCCAGCAGCGTGGCCGGCGGCGACGGCGGCACGGGAGGGACCGGCGGCCAGGGCGGCAATGCCGGCCTACTGTTCGGCAACGGTGGTACCGGAGGCGTCGGGGGCACCGGAGGCATGGGTGGCGCCGGCGCCGCCGGCGGAACCGGAGGCGATGGAGGTAACGCCGGATTCGCCATCGGCGGTAGCGATGGCACCGCCACCGGACAACAAGGCGGCGATGGCGGCTATGGGGCAGACTCGACCGCGATCGGCGGAACGGGCGGGGCCGGCGGCACTGGCGGTAACGGCGGAAACGGCGGGTGGTTGATCGGTTCCGGTGGCGCGGGTGGAGTCTCGGGCACCGGCGGGGTCGGCGGCACCGGCGGCGCCGGCGGCGCCGGCGGGATTGGCGGGATTGGCGGCAACACCTCATCGTCCTCGACGGCATCCGTTGCCGGCGAGGGCGGTCACGGCGGCGACGGCGGCGACGGCGGCGACGGCGGTAATGGCGGCGCGGCCGGCGCGGTTGCCGGTGCGGGCGGTCGCGGTGGCTTGATCGGTGCGGCCGGCGGGACCGGCTCGATCGGGGCCGGCGGCGCAGCCGGGGCGGGAGGCGCCGGCGGCGCGGGCGGCGCCGGAGGTGCCGGAGGTACCGCCCAGGGATCCGGGGCCAGCGGGGGTGCGGGCGCAAACGGACACACCGGACTCGATGGGGCGCCGGGCCAGCCGGGCTGATTCCGGCCCGCCCCGCTCCCCCG
This sequence comes from Mycobacterium marinum, assembly GCF_003391395.1. Lineage (NCBI taxonomy): Bacteria > Bacillati > Actinomycetota > Actinomycetes > Mycobacteriales > Mycobacteriaceae > Mycobacterium > Mycobacterium marinum. The sequence goes on along the minus strand of NZ_CP024190.1, from coordinate 2,859,186 downwards.
TCCGGCCCGGCCTCGTGCGGCTTTCCGGGCCCCGAAGACTATTGCACTGTTACCGGCCACTCATCGGACACTTCCTTGACGGCCAAATGCATTGGGCCCCTGCGCCTTCAGGGTAGACGGCCGCGACGGCCGAGGCGTGGATGGCTATGCAAAGTCAATGGAATTACATTGATAGGGCCACCGAATCACGTCCCACAATCGGGGGACAACGACTTCCCACAACCGGCGGATTAATTTCATATATCACAAATATTGTTTTAAACTATCCGCGTCCATAAAGATATCTGGAACAGAATACTAAAATACCATTCTGTTTTAGGAAATTCACACCGAAGATTGGGAACTTTGACGTGGCCATTGAACTGCTTTTCCGCGAGACCGAAACCACCTACTCGGCCTTCTATGCCGGCCTGAGCGCCGACGAGGTCGTTGAGTGAGCTGATCGCTCGAGACGCACTGTCACGGTGGGGATCGGTTGATCGAGGGGTATTGATCCCCACCAAGGCACGGCCCACCGCCCCTCGGAAATGGCTGCCAGCCAACACTATTGCCGCGCGCCATGGGGTACGGACCCGGGCGGGCGGCAACGAAGTTCTATCCGCTGGACACACCGGCGCCGTTGCGCGGCGCCGACGCGACAGCCGGGCTTCGAATTACCATGAGGCGAGCTGCACGGCTATCAGTCAATTATCGGGTGTCCACCGCGCTTGGCGACCCCCGGCTTGGCCCCCACCAAGCCGTTCTCCAATCAATTCCAGTTTTCATTCGCGGTAAGCCGCGAATAGCCGCCCGGCAGCGCCCAGTGCTTTGAAAATGCTCGACTATGCATTTCGCTCACCGGGAAAGAGCCGCTCAGCCGACGCGTTCCACTCCGGCGATGTTCCGCTTGCCACGGCGCAGCACCAGCCAGCGCCCGTGCAGGAAGTCCGAAGTCTGCGGTACCCACTCATCGGTCTCGACCCGAATGTTGTTGACCGACACCCCTCCTTCGCCGATGGTGCGCCGCGCCGCGCCCTTGCTGGCCGAAAGCCCGGTGGCCACCAGCAGATCCACGATGCCGTCCGGAGTGTCCGGCGCGAGTTCGGCGATGCTCGTCTCGCGCAGTGCCGCACCCAGAGTCGCCTCGTCGAGCCGGCTCAACTCGCCATGGCCGAAAAGCGCTCGGCTGGCGTGCTCGACGGCCTCGGTAGCCGCCTCCCCATGCACCAGGGTGGTGAGTTCGGCCGCCAGCCGGCGTTGGGCGGCGCGCTGGTGGGGCCGCTCGGCGGTGGCCTGCTCCAGCTCGGCCAGTTCCTCGGCAGCCAGGAAGGTGAACCACCGCAGGTAGCGGATCACATCCGCGTCGGCGGTGTTGACGAAGTACTGATACCAGGCGTACGGGCTGGTCATCTCGGGGTCCAGCCAAAGGCTGCCGCCGCCGGTCGACTTGCCGAACTTGGTGCCATCGGCGGCGGTCACCAGCGGGACCGTGAGGGCGTGCACCGCCGCACCCGACTTCTGGCGCACCAGGCGGACGCCAGCGATGATGTTGCCCCACTGATCCGATCCGCCGATCTGCAGCGTGCAGCCGTGGCGCCGGTGCAGTTCGACGTAGTCGTTGGCCTGCAGCAGCATGTAGCTGAACTCGGTGTAGGAGATCCCCTCCCCCTCCAGCCGCCGCCGGATGGTGTCCCGATCCAGCATCACGTTCACCGAGAAGTGTTTGCCGACGTCACGCAGAAACTCGACGGTCGACATGGCGGCGGTCCATTCGAGGTTGTTCTCGACGATCGCGCCGGTGGGAGATCCGTCGAAGTCGACGAAGCGTTCCAGCTGGCCGCGGATCCGCTCGGTCCAGTTGGCCACGGTATCGGCGTCGTTGAGACTGCGCTCACCGATGTCGCGAGGGTCGCCAATCATCCCGGTGGCCCCACCAGCCAACACGATGGGACGATGGCCCGCTCGCTGAAATCGCCGCAACGCCAATAGCGGCACCAGGTGTCCGGCATGAAGGCTTGCCGCGGTGGGGTCGAAACCGGCATAAACCGTCAGCGGCGGGCGCTGTGCGTCGGCGGCCAGCGCGTCAAGGTCGGTGGACTGGGCGATCAAGCCGCGCCAGCCCAGCTCGTCGAGGATCCCAGCTGACCCAGAAGAGTTTGAAGACATCGCGCAAGACTCTAGTCGCTGGCCCCGAGAGCGGGTGCTCGTGGACTTCGTCGATACGCCGACACCTCCGGACGGTCGGCCAACCACAACCGCCAGTGCCGGTCGGCGGCGCGGCTGATCCCCACCCGCGGCCCTGAGGCCGCCGCAACCGGTTCGTGCAGCTGCAGCGTGACCGGACTGGCCGGGTCAAATAAATCAATCCCGTTGTCATCCATGGTGATCCCTAGCGCCGAACACAGGTTTCCCGGACCACGCCCGAGCGCGGCGGTGGCAACCAGCTCACCCCGGCGGGACCGGGCGACATCGGTACCGCAGCCAATGGCGCACGCCCTGAGCAGCACCGCCGCGGCCGTACCGTCGGGACCACACGCGACGTTGGCGCATACGTGGATTCCGTGGCTGCGGTAGGTGTAGAGCCGACCGGGTGGACCGAACATGACGCAGTTGCGCGCACTGGGTCCGCGATAGGAATGGGCCGCCGCGTCGGGCCACGGGCCGTCGGGAACCCCGCCGTAGGCCTCGACCTCGACGATGACGCCGCACACCCCCCGCGCGGCGATGGTCGCCCCGAGCAGTCGATGTGCGGCAGATACCGGGTCGACCAGCAGTTGCTCAGCGCTCATCGCAGCGATTGTGCCCTTCCTCTTGACAAACCCCACTTCTAGGTTGACTATTCATCGCATGGTGACTTCAACAAGCGTTGAATCGCTAACAGGTGGGTCACAGCCGGCTGTCAGCATCAAGCACCTACGAGTAATCCGCGGCAAACACTCCGCGCTGCACGACCTCTCGGTCGACATTGCGCGCGGCACCATCACCGGGCTGCTCGGGCCATCCGGGTGCGGCAAGACCACCCTGATGCGCAGCATCGTCGGCACCCAGATCGTGACGTCGGGAACCGTCACCGTGCTGGGTCATCCGGCCGGTTCTGCCGTGCTGCGCCGCCAGGTCGGATATCTGCCACAAGATCCAGCGATCTACCACGACCTGCGAATCATCGACAACGTCCGTTACTTCGCCGCCCTCTACGGCTACAACAGGCAAGCCGCCGATGATGCGATCGCGCGAGTGGGCCTGACCGATCACCGCACCGACTACTGCGCCAACTTGTCCGGCGGACAGCGAACCCGGGTGTCGCTGGCGTGCGCGCTGGTGTGTCACCCCACGTTGCTTGTCCTCGACGAACCTACGGTGGGCCTGGATCCCGTTTTGCGCGTGGATCTTTGGCAGCAGTTCACCGAGCTAGCCCGCGCCCGAACGACATTGCTGATTTCCAGCCACGTCATGGATGAAGCCGAGCACTGCGGCGATCTGCTGCTGATGCGTGCTGGCCGCCTAGTGGCGCACACCACCCCGTCCCAACTACGGAAGGACACCGGATGCATGTCGCTGGAGGAGGCGTTTCTCTCCATGATCCGCCGCCACACCACCACGCACCAGGCCGAATAGGCCCGCGCGCGTACACCGCTACCACGACGCGAATCCTGCGTCAGCTCGCCGCCGATCACCGCAGCGTTGCGATGATCCTGCTGGTGCCGGTGCTGGTGATCACGCTGATGTATTTCATGTTCGAAAATGCCCCCCACCGCCCCGGCACGCAAACGCCGTTCAACAACGCATGTTTGATCCTGCTGGGTCTGTTCCCGCTTTTCGTGATGTTCATCATCACCTCGATCACGATGCAGCGAGAGCGGGCATCTGGGACGTTGGAGCGCGTACTGACCACGCCGCTGCGGCGGCTGGACATGCTGGCCGGTTACGGCACAGCATTTTCGCTCGCGGCGGCCGCACAAGCCACGGTGGCTTGCATCGTGTCGTTTTGGCTTCTGGGATTCGACACCGCGGGCAGTCCCGTGTGGGTCTTCGTAATCGCTGTCGTCAACGCCATTCTGGGAGTGGGTTTGGGATTGTTGTTCAGCGCCTTCGCCCGCACGGAGTTTCAGGCCGTGCAGTTCATCCCCTTGGTGATGGTGCCGCAGTTGCTGCTGGCCGGCATCATCGTCCCTCGTGCGGTCATGCCCACCTGGCTCGAGTGGGTCAGCAACGCCATGCCCGCAAGCTACGCTCTGGAAGCCTTGCAGCAAGTGGGAGCTCATCCCGAGCTCACCTACATCGCTCTTCGCGACATCGTCGTCGTGGTGGTTTTCGCGGTCGCATCCCTTTGCCTGGCCGCCGCAACCCTACGCCGACGGACGTCCTAGCGTGGAAACGACAAACACCGGACGCCGGCGACCTGGACGCCCCACCGGCACCTCAAACACCAGGGAACACATCCTGAGCTGTGCGCGAGAACTCTTTGCGCGCAATGGTCTTGACCGAACCTCGGTCCGGTCGGTGGCTGCGGCCGCCGGCGTGGATGCCGCTCTTGTGCATCACTACTACGGCACCAAACAACAGCTGTTCGCTGCCGCAATCCAAATCCCCATCGATCCGACCGTGGTGCTCGAGCAGATTGTCGAAACCCCGGTTGACGAACTCGGGCTCAAGCTGCCGTCCGTGTTGCTGCCACTGTGGGATTCCGAGCTGGGCACCGGGCTCATCGCGACCCTGCGGGCGTTGATGGCAGGCACCGAATCGAATCTGGCACGCTCTTTCCTGCAGGAGGTGGTGACGAGCGAAGTAGGTTCGCGAGTCGACTCCCCCACGGGAACCGGCAGGATCCGGGCCCAGTTCGTGACCTCCCAACTGCTGGGAGTGGTGATGGCTCGCCACATCGTCAAGATCGAGCCCTTCGCCTCACTGCCGGCCGACCAGGTCGCACAGGCCATCGCTCCCACCCTGCAGCGCTACCTCACCGGTGAACTGCCAGAGGAGATTGCATCATGAAACGAGCGCGCTCGTCAGCGATGACGTCGATGAGGCGGTGGGGCCGATCGACCAACAACACCAGGCCCTCGCCCGCGCTGCGGTAGACACGGCTCAGCCATGGGGGGCCAGGCAAACCTACCGCCACCCAGATATGACAGCCGACGCCGGCCAGCCCGGCACACCAAGACTCTCAGCACTCTCTGAGCGTTCGGTGTGCCGGGCCGAGGCTGGACTCGAGAGCCTGCTCGATGCCGTCGACCGAGAAGGCAACCCGATGCATTCCAATCTCGTTGGGCACCGTGGGCTTCGACTCCATCGCCGTTGGGTGGATGTACTCGAAGAGCTCGAGACGACCGTGCCCGTCTGGCGTCCGGAGCATCGCAACGTTGGCGTGATTGCCATCAAGGCCGACGGCAGTGTCGGTCCATTCACCACTGACCGTGTCACGCCCGACGACCGTGAGACCGAGGTCGGTGAGACGTGAGACCGAGGTCGGTGAGAAAGGAGATCGTTGCTTCGAGGTCGCGAACGGCGATGCCGACATTCTCGAGTTTAGTGGCCATGCGTGGCACGCTACCGAACCGGACCCAGGCACGAATCCTCGTCGCGTTCGTTGTGGCCGTAGGGACGTCCTCCGGTAGTCACGCCCCGCCGCATTGTCGGGTTGCGCCGTCAGCCCGCGGGCGAATCCGTCGGTAAGCCAGGTGCCGTGAAGCGAGCGTGCTCATCGTCGGTGACGTCGCGGGCCTGATCGATCAGCAAGACCGGAATGTCGTCGTCGATCCGATATGCGCGCCGTAGCCGCGGGTTGTAGAGCAGCCGGCCCCGTTCGCCGTCCTCGACGAGCAGCAGCGGACCCCGGTCGGCCGGGCACACCAGGATCTTGAGCAGCTTTCCGTCAAGCATCGGCGGGCGCCTCGCCGCTGAGTTCGGCACGTACCGCTGGCGTCAACCGTCGGAACTCGCTGGTGTCGGCATCGAAATACCATGCCTGGCGTCCTGGCTTGGGAAGCCCGGCCGCCCGCAGGGCGCTGACCGTCGGACGGTAGGTCGCGCTGAGCGAGAGCGTCGGCACCACGTGCACGAGGTCGGGGCCCAGGCCGATCGGCATGCCGGCCACGGCATCGGTCAGGTCGGCCCCCGTGATGGTCGCGCCCGGGCGCAGTGTCACTGCCGATACCGCGAGCTGATGCTCGCCGACCGAGACTTCGTAGGTGACCGCAAGGTCAACGGCGTCGATGATGCCGAGCGCGTCGGTGACGGGTTCGACATAGATCATCCCGCGCGCGGTGCGCGCCACCGAGCCGCGCCGGCCCACCAGCCAGAAGTCTCCGTCCTCGTCGCGGCGGAACAGGTATTCGGTGGATATCCAGGTGTCCGCGGGGGCAAAAACCCCGCGTTTGACCGAGGCCGTCGGATCGATGGGGCCTCTGGATTGGGCCAGCAGCACCCCGACCTGGTTTGCCTCGGCGATCTGCACGAAGCCACGCTCGTTCTCCAGAATCAGGTCGTGTTCGGCATCGTAGGCACCGAGCTCAACACGTCCAGCCCCGGGCAACGGCCGACCTTTGCTGCCGATCTTGGCGCCAGACACATTGGCCAGCACCGCCTGTCCGTCGGTGGTAGCGAAGAACTCGACGACGTGAGCGGGTGCGAACGTCTCAACGACGCGCTCCCAGAGTCCGGTCGGCATCCCAGAGCCGATGAACAGCCGCACCGGGTGGTTACCGTGCAACGCAAACTCGGGATTGTCGACCACGTCACGCAGCATCGCCCAGGTGTAGGAAACCACCGTCACGCCGTATCGCCGCACTTCGTTGAGGAACCGGTCTGGCCGCAATCCGCGGGACAGCGCAATGCGGGCGCCTCCAACAACCGCACCGCCCAAGCTGACCAGCAGCGCGGACTCGTGGTGCAGCGGAGTCAAGGCGTAGACCGTGTCCTTGCGGTCCAGGGAGGCCGTTGAGGCGGTTCCAAAAGCCGACACCGCCCAGCGATAGTTGGTGATCTGTTTCGCCACCAGTTCACCGCCGATTCCGCTGAACGCGATGAAGGCCAGATCCCTTGCTAGACCGGGGTTCTGCCGATACCAGGCGGGCAGTTCGACGGCGTCCGGGTCGATCTGTTCCATGTCGATGACGTCGGCGTCCTCGGGCAGGTCCAGATCGCGCGCCTCGCCACCGCCCAGCACCAATATCTGCCCCGGGAGTTGCCGTGCAGCACCGAGATTGGTTGGGTCAGCCAAGATCTCGGTCGCTCCCCCAAGCCGAACCTGGGCAGCAAGGTCGACGTCCTGGCGCATCAGCACCGCCACCGCCCCCAACCGGGACAGCGCCGCGATCGCGACCAGGGCGCTGGGCCGTGTCTCCATCAGCACGCCCACCCGGTCACCTTGTCGCACACCGACTTCGATCAGACCCCGAACGACGTTGTTGATGCGCCGGTTGACGGCCTCGTAGGTGTGCACGCGATCGTCGAACAACAGGAATTCGCCCTGCGGCGCGTCACGTGCTTGCTCGTCGATGATGCGGCCCAGCGAAATTCGGGTATGGTCATTGAGCTGGCCCAGTCGAGCCAGGCGCGGCAGCGTGCGGACCGTTTCAACGGCCAGGGTGCGCACCGATCTATTGGCCGCAAAGACCGCCTCAGCCGCACCGCGAGCCACGGCCAGCGCCGCCTCCGAGACCTCCCCGAGGCCGTGCGCGACACGGGAGCTGAACGCGACACCGCTGTCGGTGTGTTCGGCCGGCTGCTCGACCATCAGGCCGATGTTGGCCGGCTTGTCTGCGTCGCGAGACAGCCAATTCACCCAGTCCGCGACGGTCGGCCAGCTCTGCTGGGCAGCCCTGGATCCCACGACGAGGCCGAAATGACCGGTCCGGATCAGGCATTCGTAGACATCGGTGTTGGGTGCCGCGCGCCGGATACCGCGCACCGACGCCGGCTGCCCGATGTCGTCGACTTCGCCGACGAACGCCAGTACAGGGCAGGTGATATCGGTGAGTGTCACCATCTGCCCGTTGATGGCGAAACCACCGGTCATCATTCGGTTGTGCGCAATGAACTGCTTGAGCAGCTCCGAGATCGCCGGACCCGACCAGGCGATCCACCCTTCGCGCTCAAGGAATCTGCGCTGCTGCTCGCGCGGCAGCAACGCTTCACGGTCGTGCAGCTGACGCACGAAATCCACCCGGGCCTTGGCGGTCTTGAGCGGGTCCATCATCTGAAAGCCGGCGCGCGCCATCCAACTTGGGATATCCAGCCGGTTGAAGACATGATCGGCCATGAAGTCTGCGATGGCGGCCCCATAGTTGGCCGGAATGCCCATCGGCAGAGCCGCCAAGGTGTCCACCGGGGAGCCGAACGCCACGATGCTGGCGATGTTCTTGGAACGCCGATACGCGGCGGCCTGATAGCAGAACATGCCCCCTTGCGAATACCCGACGATGTGCACGTCGCTGCCGGTGGTGTCCTTGACCGTGTCGATGACTTCACTGAGCGCCACGATGTGGTCGGCGAGGTTGCGGCGCATGCCGCCCTCGACTTTGTCGGGTGAGCCGAAGTCGATGACCCAGGGGTCCAGTCCCCGGGCATGCAGGATTCCGACGGCGCCTTCTTCTCGGGTGACGTCCCACATGTCGGCCGACATCATCATCGGGTGCACCATCAACACCGGTGGTCCGACCGGCGGCTGACCCGGCCGGTTGTCCGGCGGAAAGTATCGTCGCAGCTTGTACATGGGTACGCTCTCGACGATCTGCGAAGGCGATGGGACGCTGCCCGTTTCCAGGCCTCCCAGCCGTAGCACTTCCAAACCATTCTGGGCGGTGGCCACCAGACGCTCGACCGGGCGTGTGACCATCGACAAATTGAGATCCACCACTGCTCCCTGATTGTGCCTTGACAGCGTGGACATCATGGCACATGTACAAGCAGAGCGGTTCCAGTCACGCTGTTTGCGGGTGCGAAAGACCCTGATCCGAGCAGGGCGACGATTCGTCGCGGTCGACAAGAGGAGGTGCCGCGTCGGCCGCTCGGTCGGCCAATTGGCAGCCGGCGGCATCCGTGTGGGTTTTCTGGACCCTTGACCATGGCATGGCGGCACGGTGACACATGGTTGCCCCACCCGGTGGCAGCCCTCCAATGATTCGTCGCACAGCGGGTGGTCCTGCCAGCCGTGGAACGTCTCCGCGTGTGCCGAGTTAGCCAGAGACGGTTCTTCTTGTCCTCTTGCGAGACGAACGCCAGTCGTCGGTACCGGATTTGCTGGCCTTTGCCCGCGGCTCAGCGCGCGGTGAAATCGCACATTTAGCCGAATGCGACCCGCACGTGCCTGGATGCGTACGCCGGCGCCGTGTACTCTCGATAACATCGGGGCAGGATCGAACAGGGATCGGTAGTCGTTCTTACCTGCGTTTTCTGCCAGCAGCCTACAGCACGCGGCAAACATGAACGGCGGGTTCGATTGCCCAGAAGGTGCCTCGCGTGACGTACTGTATTGGTGTAATGCTCGACAGGGGAATGATTTTCGCCTCGGACTCCCGTACGAATGCCGGCGTGGACAACTTCTCCAAGTTCTGCAAGATGACGGTATTTGAGCGTCGCGGCAACCGCGTTATAGTTCTGCTGAGTTCAGGAAACCTAGCCGGAACGCAGGCCGTCATCAGCGTACTGACACAGCGCTGCGCAGACAGTGGCGGGGCTGCCAATATCCTGGACGCTCGAACTATGTTCGACGTCGTGAGGCTGGTCTCGGATGCAACGCGCGATATCGAAAAGCGAGACGGTAAGTACCTGGAAGAGAACAGCATTCGTTTCAATGCTTCGTTCATCGTCGGCGGGCAGATCAGAGGAGAGCCGATGCGGCTGTTCCGGACCTATGCCGAGGGCAATTTCATCGAAGCAGGAGCCGAGACACCCTTCCTGCAGACCGGTGAAACCAAGTACGGCAAGCCGATCCTCGACCGCGTGCTTACACGACAAACGACAATCGCAGATGCTGCGAAGTGTGTACTCGTGTCTTTCGATTCGACCATGCGCAGCAATTTGTCGGTTGGCATGCCGATCGACTTGATTTGCTATGAACGGGACAGCCTAGAAGTACAGGGGCGGCGGAGATTCGACGAGGGCGACGCATATTTCACCGCGCTCGGCCACGCCTGGGGCGAAGGTGTGCGGCAAGCGTTTCGCCATTTGCCCGAGTTGCACTGGTGAGGCGGTCGTCACGGTGGATACCTTCATCATCACCTGCGAACACGGCGGCGATCGGATACCCCCGCCCTACCGGCTGCTGTTTCGGGGAAAACGGCCACTACTGGATTCCCACCGTGGCTACGATCCCGGGTCGCTGATCATGGTGGATGCACTCGCCGGCGAGTTTGCAGCGCCACCGGTGGCGTCAACTGTCAGCCGTCTGCTCATCGATCTCAATCGCTCGATCGGCCATCCACAACTCTTTTCGGCGGTAACCCGCGTCCTATCAGCCCAGATCCGGGCGCAGATCATCGAACAGCAGTACCGGTCCTACCGCATCCAGGTCGAGCGTCTCGTCACTCAGGCGGTGGCGCGCGGCCATCACGTGATCCACATCTCGTCGCACAGCTTTGTCGCGGAGCTAGATGGCAAAGTGCGCCGCACCGATGTGGGCTTGCTCCACCACCCCAGCCGGCAAGGGGAGGCGGATCTGTGTGCCCACTGGAAAGAGTCGCTCGCGGAATCCGCTCCCGATCTTCGCGTACGGCGCAATTACCCCTATGCCGGAAAAGGCGAAGGGTTGACCTCGCACTTGCGTGTGCGATTCGCTCCGAGCGACTACGTCGGTATCGAACTCGAGGTCAATCATGGCATCACTTTGACCGGAGGCCGACGCTGGGCAGCGTTGCGGCGCAAGCTGATCGATTCGCTACGCACGACATGTACGGCCTGACCGCGCCATGATTCACGCCCTGGGCCAAGTGGCTCGAGAAAGTGCCTATCGCGCTACCCACGCGGTAAGCCATAAACGCCTTCACCTGCTGGATACCGGAGAAAAATAATGCAGATTCACGTCGGCTTCGAAATGATCTACGAATGCCCGCAGCCCACACCGATGATCTTGAACCTCAACGTTCACTTCACCCGCGTGTCCGATCTCGTCGGCCGCGACGACCTGACCATCGGCCCGCCCGTCCCGATGGCAGCCTATCGTGACAGCTTCGGCAACTGGTGCACCCGCATCGTTGCGCCCAAGGGGCGCACCCGGGTCTCGGCCGACGCGCTCGTCAACGACACCGGACTCCCCGACCCCATTGTTCCTCAGGTACAACAGATTCCCGTTCAGGACCTACCAGAGGAGACCCTTGTCTTTCTGCTCGGGAGCCGGTACTGCGAAACCGATCGGCTTTCGGAGACTGCATGGAAGCTCTTCGGGAAGACGCCACCGGGATGGGGCCGCGTTCAGGCCATCTGCGACTACGTTCAGCAGCATGTCACTTTCGGCTACGAACACGCCCGCATGACACGGACGGCGCTGGAAACGTATTACGACCGGACCGGCGTCTGCCGCGATTTCACACATCTCGCCGTTGCGTTTTGCCGCTGCATGAACATCCCCGCGCGCTACTGCACCGGCTACCTCGGCGACATCGGCGTACCCCCAGTCGACGATCCGATGGACTTCTCCGCCTGGTTCGAGGTCTTCCTCGGCGGGCATTGGCATACCTTCGACGCGCGCCACAACACCCCGCGCATCGGCAGAGTGTTGATCGCACGTGGCCGCGACGCGGCTGACGTCGCACTCAACAACACGTTCGGCCCCAACACATTGACAAGCTTCAGGGTATGGACCGATGAGGTACCCGCTGGTCCGGTTCAAGCGCCCAAGCCGTCGACGGCATGAGGACTGCCCGTGCCGGCGCAACATCCGTCGACACCACCAGAGAGCGGGAACACTAACGCCATACCAACTTGCACATAGCACCCGGTTGAGTGCAGCCAGTGGGTCTCAGCCGGTCTTCGCTTATGCTCCCATGCTTCCCAGTATCGGTGCGCTCGTGCGCAGGGCGTCGGTCACCCATAACCAAGCCTGTGCCACAGCTGCGTGCTGCATCCAGGAGCGCCTCCGGTGCCACGCGGACGGGCCGGCGGTGGCCGGCAGGGGCGCGTTGTACGCGGCCGGCAACCGGCTCGCATTACAGAAGGACCGGGTTGGACATGGCACCATCTAAATGATGGACATCGGCTAGCGAAGGAGCGGCGATGAAAAGGGACCGGGCAGAACAAATCGAGCAGGAATTGCTGCAGCCGCTCGCAGAGGCCCTGCGCGCTCAGCTTGGTGATGTGGGGGAAGTCCACGTCCGCAATGAGCCGCGCCTGATGTCTGGTGAACGGGTCGAGTACACGACCTGGCTCGAAGTCGCGCTTCACGGTGCACGAACCGAAGTTATCTTTCGGCCGCTGAACCGCGAGGATTTCTCTGCGATCTGGCAATGGGGAAAGGCCGGCAGATTCATCTTCCCGATTCCACAAGGAGACGGTGGTGCCGACGACAGCGCCCCAACGTCCATTGATGCGGTAGCCGAACGCATCTGCCAAACCGCAAGCATGTGGCATGAGGAACCGCCCGAATCGTTTGGTTGGTCAGTCACCTGACGGCAAGGTGCTCCGGGTCGAAATGCCAAGCCGGCGCTGAAAGCGTTGAACGCCTTGGAATTTGAATCCTCGTCCACCGACCGGGTCCTGCCCCCCCCCCCCGGTGAGGCGCCCAGTGCTTCTAGTGCGCCCGCGGCATCAGAGGACCATTGCTGGCCCCTACTTGGGTCGTTCGCGGATCGGCCGCACCACCTTCGGAATCCCAGGTCGACTTCGCCTCCGCCAACTCTTTGTGCCCGTCGGCGCGATCAATGCCCGCGCCGAGCACTTCCCTGGCGGTTGGGTACGTCCTATCGGTACCCGCTGAGGTGGGCCGCCCCATAGCGGCATGGTTGGTGATAGCTCGCGATTCGGTGATGTGCGTCATCCTGCTCCGTCTGGCCGCGGGTGCGAGCTGTCGTTTGGGCCCGAGGGAATCCGGATGGGGCGATCTCTTATGGCGTGGTGCTATGCGGATGCCGCACCGTCGTCTTCCTCAGCCGGCGATTGTTCATCGGCTCTCGCCCCGCCTTCTGGTGTTCAATCTGCCGAATCAGCTCGTGCTTTGCTTCGCCAAGGGCGTGGGTTATGTCCGGGCTATCAGCAACCGCCACCAGAGGCGGAAAGCCGGGCAGACTCGCGCGCAATGTGACGCGCTGCTCCTTGCCGCCGCGGTCCTGCAAGGAGACATCCACGACAACCTGATGGGAATCCCACCTTCCCAGGTGGGGCCAGAGCGTCGCCAGTTCCTCCACCACGTGGCGGCGCTCCTTCTCTTTGAAACCCGCACCCAAACGAAGCACATATCCCCCGTCATGCCCTCGCTCGTGCTCAGAATTGCTCATTGTGGCCTCATTTCGGGCGTTCCGGTCGCCGATGGCCGCATAGGCGGCGACATTGCCGTGGCGTTGATCGCGCCGGATAGGCACCCGGGCGCGGTTGTTCTTGTCTCTCGTGGTGGTTCTGCGTTGGCTGCAAGGCGCGGCCACACAGTTCGGAATTGTCGCGATGAGTCGGCTTCGTGGAATGACCGCACCCGTTTTACGGGACTGACGCAAAACATCGACAATGACAGCAAACCTGCCTGAGCACTTGCCATCAGTTGCCGTCGGAGCCGGACTTTTGGTCAAAACGCTTGCTAGATGGCCCATCTACAACGTATGACTACAACGCAGTCTACGCGCTCGGATGCTGCTTGGCGAAGCTTCGGCGACAATGGGTCAAGATTCAGTCGCCAGTAACATCGCTGACGGCGTCGGGGTGGTCGTGGTGTCTGGTCCAGACATGACAACACCGGCGCCACCGATGACGTGCGCGACGGCGTGTCGAGGGATCTACTCTCGCGATGCTGCGTGCGATCGTTCTCCAGGTCCGCGGCCACCGGCACGGCCAGTCGACTTGGTACGGGCTCCGAACGGAGCGGGTATGGATACGCTCCTGCCTAATTCACGTTCAGGCAACACCCTGTCTGGCGAATATTCGGTAGGCCAAATCGGCAACCTCCTGAGCACATCCCCAGGAGAGGCTGATGCCGGCGCCACCATGACCGTAGTTGTGCACGATCCGAGTGCCGGGCTGGGCTTCCAGCCGCACTCCGTCGCGGCGGAAGGGCCGCAACCCGACCCGTACCGGATGAATCACGTCCGGTGCAGCGCTGCGCAATGCCGGCAAGAACTCGACGCAGCGATCGAACATCATGCGCAACGGCGGATAGTCAGCCAGATTCAATTCGGTGTCGTATCGGTCCGGCTCGACAAGCCCGCCCAGCACCAGCTGATCCGATCCGCGAGGCACGATCGAGATCAGGTTCTGCTGGTCGGTAGCGGCATCGTTGGCCACCACGTGAGCTGCGGTTACCCGCGAGGTCGCGGTACGTTCCTGCAGCACCCGCAGCAACGCGCCGCGGTGCGGAACCACGGTCGTGTCCTCGGCCAGCTCCCGCGCGCCCAGTCCCGCGCAGTTGATGATCAATTCGGCACGGTATTCGGTCAGCAGCCGATTTTCCTGATTGACGAGCGGGCCGAAGATGCGACGACGGTCGACGCAGACGCCCGCATTCTTGGCCTCGCGAGCAAGCCAGGCCAGATACCAGTCGGTATCAATGGTGGGTGCCAGGTAGGAATAGGCGTCGATCACACCCGAGTCCCGGTTGACGCCGTGCTTATCGATCAGCGCCGGGTCGTGGAGGAACCCCGGCACAAATCGCTTCACCTCAGACATCTTCGCGAACTCGATCGGGTCGTCCTCGATGCGGCGACCGAAGTAGTACACCGCCGGCCTCAGGCCCACCCCGGTACCCGGATCCGAGGCGAGCTGGGCGAAGCGGAGGTAGGAACGCATCGCCCAACCCGCGTATCGAGCCAATACAGCCTGGTCGTGGTAGCGGCCGCACCGCGACGGCGGCCACTCCCACATCGCCCCGGCCGCCGAGGACACCGCGTCAATGCCGAACCCGTCGGCCGAGACGACGACCTGCCAACCCCGCTTGGCCAGCACCATCGCGGTGGTCCATCCGCTCACACCGGCCCCGATGACCACGACCCGTGGCCGGTCCCCGAGCGTCATGACCGCACCCGCTCCGCGTTGGCGCAACGCACCGACCCAGTGGGGCCGGCATTTGTCTGGTGGCACCTTCGGTCCACAACACGATTCACGACATTCTCTTTCCTGCATCAAGTGCCGCGAACACGCGGCATCGGACCTGGACAGCGGCGAACGCTGACCGGTCAGCGGCGAGAGATGCAGTTCCGGGCCAGGATGCTCCGGCCCGTAGCGGCCATGACAAGGCGAATAGGCCCAGGCGATCCCGGCGGCCCTCGGGTGGCCGAGAACACCGTTACAGCCAGCCAAGCGACCAGCGCGACCTCTGTCGCCAGGACGCCCGGTCCAACCGCGCCGGTTATCCAGCCGTGCTGTATCGCGTCGGGGCAAGCTTGGGTCTGCCGCACGCAGTGGCAATCGTGGGCGGCCCGCACGCCGGGCGATCCAGCAAACACTTGACCGGACGCGGCGATCAGGTTTGACAGTGCCCGACCAGCGGCACTCTCGGCCTGTCGCCCGTGGCACGCAATGAGGCTCCCGAGCAACCAAACGACAGCGACCGCGGCGATCAGGTAACGCGGCCACGGTTTCAGGAGAGTCCTCTCAACGCACATGGCAGCGATCAGACTAGCACCCCTAGGGGGTATATCCCAGCGCGAAACCGGCCAGCCCGCACCAGCGCGGCAGCATGCCCCGAATACGAGCTGTTGACGTGGTTCTTTCGAGCGAAACCCGGAGGCGTCACGGCGCGGCGCCACAACTCGGCTATACCAGATACCTGTACCGGGTATAATGGGAAGGTGCCCGCTCCCCCGTCGCCACCGCCGAGGATCCCTTCGACCTAGTCACCCAACCACGCTGACGTAACAGGTCGCCGTCTCGGCGAAGAAGCGACGTTCACTCACCCACCCAGACCCATCGGCCGACGTGTCGCGCAAGACCTACCCAGCAAATCCCCGACGGGCACCTTCTCGGCGAGCACATCCCCCGGTCGGCGGGGTGACCGATGTTGGGTCGGCGACCGAACGCAAGCCGCCGGCATCCTCGCCGGTAGTTTTGGGCCGGTGGCACACCTACTCGGGGCCGAGTCCATACACCTGGCATATCCGACTCAGGTGATATTCGACTCGGTGACATTGGGCGTCAACGATGGCGCACGCATCGGGATCGTCGGTCGAAATGGGGACGGCAAGTCCAGTCTGCTCGGGCTGCTCACCGGAGGACTGCAACCGGACTCCGGCCGGGTGACCCGACGCAGTGGCTTGCGTATCGGCGCGGTCAGCCAAAGCGACAACCTGGACCCGAGCCATACCGTCGGTTGGACACTTGTCGGGGACCAGCCCGAACACCAGTGGGCCGGCAACGCGCGCATCCGCGACGTGGTCAGCGGCCTGGTATCCGACATTGGCTGGCACGCCAAGGTTGGCACGCTCAGCGGCGGCCAGCGCCGGCGTGTGCAGCTGGCCCGCCTCCTGATCGGCGACTGGGATGTGATCGCCCTAGACGAGCCCACCAACCACCTCGACATCGAAGGAATCACCTGGCTGGCCAGCCACCTCCAACAACGCTGGGCGCGCAACACCGGCGGACTGCTGCTGGTCACCCACGACCGCTGGTTTCTCGACGAGATCGCCACCACCACCTGGGAAGTTCACGACGGAATCGTGGAGCCCTTTGAAGGCGGTTACGCGGCCTACGTGCTGCAGCGAGTGGAACGCGACCGGCTGGCGGCCACGGCCGAAGCCAAGCGGCAGAACCTGATGCGCAAAGAATTGGCCTGGTTGCGGCGCGGCCCGCCAGCGCGAACCTCTAAACCGAAGTTCCGGATCGAGGCCGCAAATCAACTGATCGCCGACGTGCCGCCGCTGCGCAACACCGTCGAACTGGCCAAGCTCGCCACCGCCCGGCTGGGCAAGGACGTCATCGATCTACTCGACGTGTCGGTGTCCTACGGTGACCGCCCGGTGCTGCGTGAGGTCGAGTGGCGGATCGGCCCGGGTGAGCGCACCGGCATCGTCGGCGCCAACGGCGCCGGAAAGTCCACCCTGCTGGGGCTGATCGCCGGGACCATCCAACCCGACTCGGGTCGCGTCAAGCGCGGCAAGACCGTCCGGATCGCCGTGCTTGATCAGCAGGGCGACGCGCTGGCCTCGGCCGCCGAAGACCGGATCGCCGATGTGTTGGGCCGGCTGCGCGCCGACTACCAGGTCGACGGGCGCGAAGTCACCCCGACACAGTTGCTGGAACGCCTGGGCTTCGCCAAGGGGCAACTGTCCGCGCGAGTCAGCGAACTCTCCGGCGGGCAGCGGCGGCGGTTGCAGCTGATGCTCACCCTGCTGTCGGAACCCAACGTGCTACTTCTCGACGAGCCGACCAACGACGTCGATACCGACATGCTGACCGCCGCCGAGGACCTACTCGACTCCTGGGCCGGCACCATGATCGTCGTCTCGCACGACCGCTATCTGCTCGAACGAGTCACCGATCAGCAGTACGCGATCCTGGACGGCCAGCTGCGCCACCTGCCGGGCGGCATCGACGAATACCTGCAAATGGCGGCACGTCCGGCGGCCAAGGCCAGCCAAGAACCGGCCGCGCCAGCACAGGCGATGTCGGGCGCTCAGCGCCGGGCCGCCGAGAAAGAGTTGACCGCACTCGACCGCCAACTCGCCCGTCTGGCCGAACGCATCGCGGCAAAGCACACCGAACTCGCCGAATACGACCAGTCCGATCACGTCGGGATCACCGAGCTGACCCAGCAGCTGCGGGCGCTCGAAGACGAGGTTGTCGCGACCGAGGAGCGTTGGCTCAAACTCTCCGAGACACTTGAATGAGCACCTACCGGACGGTGCCCTACCGTCCCGGGGAGGCACTGCTGGCGCTGTATCGGCGCCGTGGTGCATTCATCGACGCGGGAGTCGGGCGCCACGGTTTCGTCTATCTGCTGGGCCCCGAGGCGAACAGGTTCGTGTTCGCCAATGCCGACGCGTTCAGCTGGCGCGAGACGTTCGAGAGCCTGGTGCCCGTCGATGGACCGACCGCACTGATCGTCAGCGACGGCGAGGATCACCGCCGTCGCCGCAGCATCGTGGCGCCCGGACTGCGACACCGAAGCGTGCAGGACTATGTCGCCACCATGGTGTCCACCATCGACAACGTCATCGACAGCTGGCGGCCAGGGCAACCACTGGACATTTACCAGGAGTTTCGTTGCGCGGTGCGCCGCAGCACGACCGAGAGCCTGTTCGGCCTACGGCTGGCCTCCCATTCGGACTATCTGGGCCGACAACTGCAGCCTCTGATCGACCTGACCCACCGGCTGCCCCAGGTGATGCAACTACAGCAGCGGCTCAACTCACCGGGTTGGCGGCGGGCGATGGCCGCGCGCACCCGCATCGACGAACTGATCGATGCTGAAATCGCCAACGCTCGCGCGGGGCCCAGCCCCGACGACCGCATGCTGACCGCACTGATCAACGGCCGTTCCGAAGAAGGCTGCGCGTTGAGCGACAACGAGATTCGCGACTCCATCGTTTCGCTCATCGCGGCCGGCTACGAGACCACCAGCGGTGCGCTGGCGTGGGCCACCTACACCTTGCTCACGTTGCCCGGCGCCTGGGAGACGGCGGCCCGCGAGGTTGCCCGGGTGCTCGGCGGCACCGCGCCCAGCGCCGAGACCCTCGGCGCTCTCACCTACCTCAATGGCGTTGTGCACGAAACGCTTCGGCTCTACTCACCGGGAGTGGTCTCGGCGCGCCGGCTGATCCGCGACCTCTGGTTCGACGGGCACCGGATCAACTCGGGACGACTGCTGATCTTCAGCGCATACGTAACCCATCGAATCCCCGAAGTATGGCCGAATCCCACACAGTTTCTCCCGCAGCGCTGGGATCCCGCCGCACCGGACTACCGCAAGCCCGCGCCTCATGAGTTCATCCCGTTCAGCGGCGGACTGCACCGCTGTATCGGGGCGGCGATGGCCACCACCGAGCTGGTGGTGCTGCTCGCCCGGCTAGTCGCGCGCACCAGGCTTAGGTTGCCCGCTCAGCGCATCCGCGCGGCCAATTTTGCGGCACTGGCCCCCAAACCGGGGTTGAAAGTCGAATTCGTCGACTCAGTGCCAGCGCAGTAACACCAGCTCCGCGCAGAATCCGGGACCCATGGCCAGCATCAGACCCGGGCTGCCGCTGGGCGGAACTTTGGCGATGGTGTCACGCAGAATGTGCAACACCGACGCCGAGGAAAGGTTGCCGATTTCGCCCAATGAGCGCCACGTCAGCTCGAGGGCATCCGAGGGCAACCCGAGGCTGTTGGTGATCGCGTCGAGGACCTTGGGTCCGCCCGGGTGACTCACCCATGCACCGATGTCGTTCTTGGTCAGATCGTGCATGGCCAAGAAGGCGTCAACGTCGTCTGGCAGGTATTCCTCGATCAGATTCGTCAGTTCCGGAGCCAGCCTCAGCTGCAGCCCGTGAGACCCAACATCCCAGCCCATGATGTCCAGCGACTCCGGGTACAGGCGGCTGCGCGAGTCGAGGATGTCAGGGCCGCCGGCACGAATCTGTTCCGCGCGCCGGTCGCCGACAGCGACCACGGCCGCTGCGCCGTCGCCAAACAACGCGGTCCCCACGATGCCCGACACGGTGGGTGTGACGGCGGGATAAGTGAGCGAGCACAACTCGACAGCGATCAGCACCGCGACGCCGTCGGGCGCACCCCGCAGGTAGTCATGCAGGCGCGCCACCCCGGCCGCACCCGCCACGCACCCCAGGCCGAAAAGCGGCATACGGCGTACGTCGGGGCGCAGTCCGAGGCGGCCGGCAATCCGGGCATCCAGCGACGGGACCGCGACTCCGGTGACCGTCGTGGTGATGATCAGGTCGATGTCCTGAGGCGTCAATCCCGCCTCGTCAAGCGCGCCCATCAGGGCCTCAACGCCAAGATCCACGGCTTTTTCGATGAAGATCTCGTTTGCATCGCCGAAGTCGGTCAGCGCCGGGTATTGCTCGAGTGGCAAAACAAATTGGCGGCTGTTGACCTTCGCCGCGGCATGCATGCGCCGAACAATCTCTTCATGTTCCTTCAGGCCGGGGAACTCGAGAAACGACTCGGTGATCTCACTTTGGCTATAACGATGCGGTGGTAACGCACCAGACACACCTGCGATAACACTCATTGCTCTGCCCTCAATTACTTATCGGCCAGCCCACCCGTAGCGATACTGAAGTTTAGGCGGATCTGCGGGGTCTCGCAAAGTCGCACGTATTCAACACATGTCGTATATGCGACCAGCAATGCCGCGTAATTTGTGCTGTGCGGTGCAAATTCGTCAGTCAGGGTCGTCGTCTTCGGAGTCGAGCGCCATCGCAACGAGCGCCTCGGGACTCAGCGAGTCGATGACATCGTCGCTGACAGCTGCATCGGGTGCCGGGCTTTCGTCCTGGCCGGCCAACAGCAATAACTTGTCCAGCATTCCGCTTCGCCTGAGCTCACGAACGGGAATGGTTCGCAGGACCGACCAGATCTTGTCGTCGTCTGATTCTTCGTGATTGCCACCGGACAGCTGTTCATCAAGGTGCCGGGCCAGCGCCATTGGCGTCGGATAGTCAAAAATGATGGTTCGAGACAGCGCTAAGCCGGTTGCGGCACGCAACCGATTGCGCAGTTCCACCCCGGTCATCGACTCAAACCCAAGATCTTGGAAGGCACGTTCCGCGTCGATCTGGTGGCTGTTCGAGTGGCCGGTGACGATCGCCGCGTGTAGGCACACCAGATCAACCAGCTGACGAAAGCGCTCCTTGGAATCCACGCTGTCCAAACGCGGCCGCAGCCCTGACTCGTCGCTGCTATCGGCCTTCCCGCCAGCGCCTTCACCCAACCAAAACCGCTGCCGCGCGAAGCTATATGTGGGCAGAGTAACCGTCCGGGCGCGCAGACCGGAGAACGCCGCCCGCCAGTCCAGGTCCGCACCGTCCGCGTACAACTGGCCCATCGCGGTGAGTAGGGATTCGACTTCCGGACGGCCCTTGGCCAGCAACGCAACCGATGTACCCAGGCCTGCGCTCGGCCCGGTTTCGAGGAAAGTCGCGGCGCCCAATGATTCGGCCAAGGCCACGCCGTCGGCGAACCGGACGGGTTTGCGCACATGCTCGACCCAGTAGCTGGCGGTTCCGTACCCCGCCGCAGCCAGCTGCCCAGTCATGTTGGACACCAAGGCAATCCGGGGCTCGTGGGCGACGATACCGCTGATCGTGGCGCCGAACTGCGCCATCATCGGCTCCATCAACGCCGAATGGAATGCATGTGAGACCGCCAACCGGTGCGCCCGACAACCCTGGCCCGTCAGCCGATCCGCTACCACGGCTGTCGCGGCCTCCGGGCCCGAAATCACCACCGAATCCGGCCCGTTGACCGCGGCGATACTGACGCCTTCCTCCAGCATCGGCGCCACCTGTGCCGCGCTGGCCGTTACCGCCACCATCACCCCGCCGGGCGGCAGCTGCGCCATCAACCGACCCCGCGCCGACACCAGTCGCGCCGCGTCCGTCAGCGATAGCACCCCGGCCACGTGAGCCGCAGAGATCTCTCCGACCGAATGGCCCATGACGAGATCGGCGACCACGCCCCAGGCCTGCAACAACGCCGCCAACGCGACTTCCAGGGCGAATAGCGCGGGTTGAGCGAACTCGGTGCCCTCGAGCAGCGACGCATCCGCACCCCAGATCACTTCTCGCAACGGAAAGCGAAGGTGTTCGTCCAACGCGTCAGCCACCGCGTCAAAAGCCTTGGCGAACGCGGAGAACCGGCCATAGAGATCCCGGCCCATGCCCAACCACTGCGACCCCTGTCCCGGAAAGACCAGAACGGTCTTGCCCCCCGAGCCGCCACGTCCGGCGACCAGGTTGACCCCCGGTTCGCCTGAGGCTAAAGCCGCCAACCCCGCCATGAACCCGCCGCGATCACCGCCCACCAGCACCGCCCGATGCTCGAACACGGACCGCGTCGACAGCAGCGACCAGCCGACATCGGCCACATCGATCGAGGGCCGCTCGGCCACCCACGCAGCCAACCGCTGCGCCTGCCCCGCCAACGCCGCCCGAGAACGCGCCGAAACCAACCACGGCACGGTAGCTTCCGTACCGTCGGGGTCCGCCACGGCCTCTTGCGGGATCGGAGCCTGTTGCACGATCACATGCGCATTGGTGCCGCCCATGCCGAACGACGACACCCCGGCCCGGCGGGGCCCGGCTCCGCGCGGCCAGGGTGTGAGTGTGGTACTGACACGCAGGCCATGGCTTTCCATGTCTGTCTCGGCGCTGCCGCCAACGTAGTTGAGACTGGCCGGTATTGCGCCATTCTCCAGGGAGAGCACCGTCTTGATCAGGCCCGCGACTCCGGCAGCGGCGCCGGTGTGGCCGATATTGGACTTCACCGACCCCAGCCACACCGGGGTCTCGCGTGTGGCAAAGACCTCGCTCAGCGCCCGGGCCTCTGTGGTGTCGCCGATTCGCGTGCCGGTTCCATGTGCCTCGACGTAGTCGATCTGGTTGGGATCTACGCCGGCGCTGGCCATCGCCCGCCGCATCACGTCGGCTTCCGCGACGGCCGAGGGGGCTGCCAGTCCACCCGCCGTGTGCCCAGCGCTGCCCACGGCGGCGCCCAGAATTACTGCGCGGATTCTGTTTCCGTCCTCGAGCGCGGCGCGCAATGGCTTGAGCAGCACCAGGCCGCCGCCCTCGCTGCGCACGTAGCCATCGGCTCGTGCGTCGAATGCGTAGGTGCGGCCAGAGGCCGACACAGCCCCGAACTCTGTTTCCAGCCGGCCGGTTTCGCTCGCCAGGTTGAGGTGAATGCCGCCCGCGATCGCCATCGTGGCACCACCTGCGCCGCGCAGGTATTCGCGGGCCAGGTGCACCGCGACCAGCGAGGAAGACTGCCCACAATCGACGGTCATGCTGGGACCGTGCAGGGCGAAACCGTAGGAAACCCGGTTGGCGATCATCCCCCGACTGGCCCCGGCGAACGAGTAGTGATCGAGCTTGTCCGGGGCCTGGTCCAGCGTCAGCAACGCATAGTCGTCGTTCATTGCCCCGAGGTAGACGGCGATGGGCTCGCCGCGCACGGATTCCGCAACGATGCGGGCGTCTTCGAATAGTTCCCATGCCAGTTCCAGGGCGAGTCGCTGCCGTGGGTCCATCGCCGCCGCCTCGCGCGGTGAGACATTGAAAAATTCGGCATCGAAGTCGCCGACATGGTCAATGGGTTTGGCGACTTCGTGCCCCTCAGACACCAGTTCCCAGAACTCACCGGGGTTGGCCGCACCGGGAAACCTGCATGCCACTCCGATAATCGCCACAGCCGATGCGAACTCTTGATCGCCGTCGCCATGCTGCCGGCGCAGACTCGTCGCCCGCGACATCACGCCTACGGTCCTAGTTCCTCGTCCAGGATGGCAAAGAGTTCGCTTTCGCTGGCGGAGCTGATGTCATCATCGTGGCTGTGGTCTTCCCCCCTCGACTGCGGGGATGTCAAGTCGGCCAGCAGGCCGTGGAGCCGATTCGACACCCGTTCCCTGTCTTCGGCAGTCCAGTCGGGCTCGTTGATCATGCTGTCGAGTTCGCGGGCCACCGCATCGAACCGAGCCAGCCGGTTCGGCTGTTCATCGGCGGCGGCGGGTGAGAGCGAGCTGAGTTGGGTGCTGAGGTGTTCGGCCAGTGCCGCCGGGGTTGGGTAGTCGAAGATCAACGTGGGCGAAAGTGTCAGTCCGGTCGAGCTTTTGAGGCGGTTCCGTAGCTCCACGGCAGTCAGGGAGTCGAAGCCAAGGTCCTGGAACGGCTTGTTGGCATCGATATCGACGCTGGCGTTCCCGAGAACGGTGGCGGCGTTGGTGCAGATCATGTCGACAAGTTCGCGGCTACGTTGTTCGGGGCTCAGGGTGTGCAGGCGGCTGATCAGAGCCGTCATCGAGGCACTGTTGTCGTTGGCGTCGACGGCGCGGCGCACCGAGCGAGTGACCAAGTCACGCCAGATCGGGGGAACCTCCGGGTTGGCGCTCAGCGCAGCGACATTGAGCTGGGCAGCCACCACCCCGGGGCGCTCGCCGAGCAGCGCGGCATCCAGCAGGTGCAAGGCATGTTCGGTGCTAAGCGGATCGAGTCCGACCTGCCTCATCCGGGCCAGGTCCCGATCCCCCAGGTGTTGTGTCATGGTGCTGGGTTGTTCCCACAGTCCCCAAGCGATCGAGACAGCGGGTAGGTCCTGGCCGCGCCGGTAGGCGGCGAGACCGTCCAAGAACGCGTTGGCAGCGGCGTAGTTGCCCTGACCGGGGGCCCCTGCGATGCCGGCTAGCGACGAGAACATGACAAATGCCGCCAGATCCATGCCGTGGGTCAGTTCATGCAGATTCCAGGCTCCGGCTGCCTTGGCCCGCAGCACCGGCTCCACCCGATCCGGTGTCAAGGAGGCGAGCACCGCGTCGTCGAGCACACCGGCCGCATGGAATATCCCCTTGAGCGGGTAGCGGTCCGGCAGCTGCGCCAGCAGCGCCGCGACCGCATCGCGGTCAGCCACATCGCAGGCGGTCACCGACACCTGGGCGCCGCCCTGCTGCAGTTCGGCAACCAGATCCGCGATTCCCGGCGCCTGCGTTCCAGCCCGGCTGACCAGCACGACGTGGCCCACGCCATAGCGCTGCACCAGATGCCGGGCCACTGCTGCCCCGGCCATCCCGGTGCCGCCGGTGATCAACACGGTCCCTCCGGACAACACCGATTGCGCGGCCGGTCCCTGCGGCAGGGTCAAGACCACCTTTCCGATGTGGCGGGCCTGACTGACGTAGCGGTAGGCCTGCTGGGCCGACCGAACATCAAACAGCTTGAGCGGCGGTGCTTTTAGAATTCCTTCCTGAAGCAGTCCGACGACCTCGGAAAGCATCCGCGCGATCGCGTCCGGGCCCGCCTCCATCAGGTCGAACGCCCGGTAGCTCACCCCCGGGTACTCGTCGGCAACGGCTTGTGGGTCGCGCAGGTCGGTCTTGCCCATCTCGATGAATCGTCCGCCGGAAACCAACAATCGCAGTGACGCGCCGGTGAACTCACCGGCCAGCGAGTTGAGCACCACATCCACCCCGGCGCCGCCGCTGGTCTTGCGGAACTTCTCCTCGAACTCCAGCGAGCGTGAATCACCAATGTGCTCGTCATCAAAGCCCATTGCCCGCAACGTATCCCATTTGCCACGGCTAGCGGTCACGAAAATCTCGGCGCCCCAATACTTTGCCAGCGCCACCGCGGCCATACCGACTCCGCCGGCGCCTGCGTGTATCAGTACCCGCTCGCCGGCTTTGAGACCGGCCAACACCGACAACCCGTAGAACGCCGTGAGGAACACCACCGGTACACCTGCGGCCTGGGCCAACGACCATCCAGCAGGAACCGTCGTCACCAACCGCTCATCCACCACCGCTTCAGAGCCCACGACACCCACCAAACCCATCACCGCATCGCCAACGGCCAGGCCCTCCACTCCGGGGCCAACCTCGACGACCACGCCGGCGCCCTCGGCACCCAACGCCCCACCGCCGGGATACATCCCCAACGCCACCAGCACGTCCCGGAAATTCACCCCGGCCGCACCGACCGCGACCCGCACCTGGCCGGCGGCCAGGTCCACTCGAGGACACGGCTGCACCAGCACATCCTCGAGCGTTCCCCCACCGCCAACGGCCAACCGCCACGGCCCTTCCGGCAGTTCCAGCCCTGATCCGGAATCGATGAATCTCAACCGGGCCCCATGTACGACACCGGAGCGCACCACCAATTGCGGCTCCCCACAAGCGACGGCATCGGCAATGTCCACCGAATCATCGGTGTCCACCAGTACGACGCGCCCCGGATGCTCCGCCTGCGCCGAGCGCGTCAGACCCCACACCGCCGCGCCCGCCAAATCGGTAACACCTTCGCCGGCCAGGCCCACCGCGCCCCGGGTCAGCACAACCAGAACGCCGGGATCATCGCCTGCCAACCACGACTGCAGCTTCGCCAGCGCCTCGTTCACCCGCTGGCCGACGGCGACGTCACCGTCGGCAGAGCCGGACTCCCACACCACCACGTCCCGAGCCGAGTCGCTCGCGCTGAGTTCCGGTGATGTCGGAGACCACGCAACCTCGAGCAGCCGGCCGCTGATGGTGCCTCCGGCCGCAATCACGGCCGCCGACAACGCCTCACCAGAAACGGCGCGAACTACCAACTGTTTGACCGATAGCACCGGCAGTCCGCGCGGGTCGGCCAGCTCCACCGACACCGACCCCGCATCCCCCGGGGTGATGCGTACCCGCAGCCGCGCCGCCCCCGCCGCATGCAGCGACACCCCCTGCCAGGAAAACGGCAGCATCAATTGATCGGTCGCGGTGGCGAACCCCCAGGCATGCAGGGCGGCATCCAGGACCGCCGGATGGATCCCGAAGCCCTGCACCGTCGCATCCTCGGGAGCGACCACTTCCGCATAGATTTCGCGCCCCCGCCGCCACACCGAGCGCAACCCGCGAAATGCCGGTCCGTAGCCATAACCACGGGCGGCGAATCGGTCGTAGACGTCACTCACATCCACAGCGGATGCGCCCACCGGCGGCCACACCGACAGGTCGGCACCATGGCCGACGCCGCTGGCGCGCAGCACGCCTTCGGCATGCAGCACCCACGAATCGCCATCCGCAGTCGACGAAAACACCGACACGGTCCGCCGGCCCGATTCATCGGCGCCGCCGACGACCAACTGTATCCGCACCGTGCCGGTCTGCGGCAGCGCCAGCGGTGCCAGCAAGGTCAACTCCTGTACCAGCGGGCAGCCGACCTCATCGCCCGCCCGCAGCGCCAGCTCCACGAATCCGGCGCCCGGAAACAGCACCACCCCGTCCACCGTGTGATCGCGTAGCCACGGGTGCAGTTCTGGTGACAACACGCCAGTCAGCACCAGTCCACCCACATCGGGACGCTCCACCACCGCCCCCAGTAGCGGGTGACCGACACCTGTCAGACCAGCGCCGGTGAGCTTGGTCTGGTCAACGCCCAGCTCCTTGAGCCAGTAGCGACGCCGCACAAAGCCATAGGTGGGTAGGTCCGTGCGCTGTGCGCCCAAGCCCGCAAACGCCTCACGCCAGTCCAAAGCTCGACCATCGGCGAACAATTGACCTAGCCCGAGGAGCAGCGCGTCGTTCTCGGGGCGGTCCTTGATCAGCAGCGGGACCGCCGGCGTCTCACGAGTCAACGACTGCTCGACCAACGCCGTCAAGCCGCCGCTGGGCCCCACCTCGACGAAGGCGGCGGCGCCCAATGACTCGGCCAACGCCACACTGTCTGCGAAGCGCACCGGCTTGCGTACATGCTCTACCCAGTACGCTGCCGATCCGTAGCCTGCCTCGGCCAGCTGGCCGGTAACGTTGGATACCAGGCTGATCCGCGGCTGGCTCGCCGAGACACCCTTCAACACCTCGGCGAAGTCCAGCAGCATCGGGTCCATCAAATCCGAGTGAAACGCGTGCGAGACGGCCAGCCGATGCGTCCGTCGTCCCAGTGCCGCAATCCGATCCACCACCTCGCCGACGGCGGCTTCCGGGCCTGAAATCACCACCGAGTCAGGCCCATTGACCGCCGCCACCGCAACCCCGGACCCCAGCAGCGGCGTCACCTCCTGTTCGGACGCGGCAACCGCGACCATCGCCCCACCCGCCGCTAGCCCAGCCATCAGCCGGCCCCTGGCCGCCACCAGCCGTGCCGCATCGGGTAGGGACAGGACACCCGCAATATGGGCCGCCGAGATCTCGCCAACCGAATGCCCGAGCACTAGATCGGGCACGACTCCCAGCTGTGACAGCAAGGCAGCGAGCGCGACCTCCACCGCGAACAGCGCAGGCTGCGCGAACTCTGTACTTTCCAGCAACCCCTCATCGGTGCCCCACATGACCTGCCGTAGCGGTAGCCGCAGGTGCGCATCCAACTCCGCCGCGGCCGCGTCGAATGCCGTGCTGAACGCCGAAAACCGCTCATACAGAACGCGTCCCATGCCCAGGTATTGGGCGCCTTGGCCGGGGAACACGAACACCGTCTTGCCGGTCGATCGCGCGCGGCCCACCACGACGCCCGCGCCGTGCTCGCCGGCGACCACACCGGCAAGCCCGTCCATCAACTGCACGCGGTCGGTGCCCACCACCACCGCCCGATGCTCGAACAGCGAGCGGGTTGCGGCCAGCGACCAGCCCACATCCACCGGGTCGAGATCTGGATGCTCTTCGGCCCAGGACAACAACCGTTGCGCTTGGTTCGCCAACGCCGGTGCTGAACGCGCCGACAACACCCACGGCACGGTTGGGGCGCCGCGATCAGGCTCGGCGAGATCGTGTTCGGCGGTGGGGGCTTGTTCGAGGATCACATGCGCATTGGTTCCGCTGATCCCGAAGGAGGAAACCCCCGCGCGCCTGGGGCGCCCCACATCCGGCCATGGCCGTGACTCGGTCAGAAGTGAAACCGCCCCCGCCGACCAATCCACGTGCGGCGTCGGCACATCCACGTGCAGCGTCTGGGGCAGCACACCATGCTGCATCGCCAACACCATCTTGATCAGCCCGGCCACGCCCGCCGCCGCGGAGGTGTGTCCGATATTGGATTTGATCGAGCCCAGCCACAGGGGCTCGGTGCGGTCCTGTCCATAGGTGGCCAAAATCGCCTGGGCCTCAATCGGATCCCCCAGTACGGTTCCGGTGCCGTGGCCTTCGACCACGTCCACGTCGGCCACCCCCAGCCGAGCGCTGGCCAGTGCCGCCCTAATCACCCGTTGCTGTGACGGCCCATTCGGTGCTGTCAAACCGTTGGAGGCGCCGTCCTGATTGACCGCCGAGCCCCGCACGACTGCCAGCACCGGGTGACCCAACCGCTGTGCGTCGGCCAGTCGCTCCACCACCAGCACCCCGGCCCCCTCCGACCAGGTGGTGCCGTCGGCGGCACCCGCATACGCCTTACACAACCCGTCGGCGGCCAGCGCTCGCTGCCGGCTGAACTCCACAAATGCCGCGGGGGTCGCCATCACTGTCACCCCGCCGACCAGCGCGAGATCGCACTCTCGCGAACGCAATGACTGCGCCGCCAGATGCAGCGCCACCAAGGACGAGGAACACGCGGTATCCACCGACACCGCCGGCCCCTCCAACCCCAGCACATACGCCACCCGACCCGAGGCGACACTCAATGTCGAACCGGTGAGCCCGTATCCTTCCAGCTCGCCTTTGACTTCGCCGCCATAACCGGCGTGAATCACTCCGACGAATACCCCGGTCGCGGAGCCGCGCAACGTGGTCGGATCAATCCCGCTGCGCTCCAAAGCCTCCCACGAGACTTCCAGCATCAGCCGCTGCTGCGGATCCATCGCCAAGGCCTCGTTGGGACCAACGCCGAAAAAGCCGGCGTCGAAGTCTCCGGCATCCGCCAGGAATCCGCCCCGCCGTGTGTAGGTCTTGCCGCGCGCGTCCGGGTCCGGATCGAACATTGCGTCGATATCCCAGCCCCGATCGGTGGGAAACTCCGAGACGGCATCGCGGCCTTGAGTCAGCATCTCCCACAACGATTCCGGAGAATCCGCTCCCCCGGGATACCGGCAGCCCATGCCAACCAGCGCCACCGGCTCGGAGAGCTTGTCTTCCAACTCCGCGACCCGCCGGCGGGTGCGCCGCAGATCCGCGGTCAGGCGTTTGAGGTAATCAACATGCTTGGTGGTTTCCGTCAAGATTGCTCCTCGTAGAGGCTTCAGGAGCCGAGTTCTTCGTCGAGAATGGCGAAGAGCTGGCTTTCGCTGGCAGTGGTGATGTCGTCATCGGCGGACAGGTCGGCCAGGATGTCGTGTAGGCGGCCGGACAACTTGCCCTTGTCCTCGTGGGTCCAGTCGGGTCGGTTGATCAGCTTGTCGAGTTCGCGGGCGAGGTCGTCGAATCGGCGCATCAGATCGGGTTGCGCCGTGGCGGTGGCCAAACGGATGCCGAGATGTTCGGCCAGGGCTGCGGGGCTTGGGTAGTCGAAGATCAGCGTGGGCGAAAGAGTCAGCCCGGTGGCGGCTTTGAGCCGGTTGCGCAGCTCGACGGCCGTCAGTGAGTCAAATCCCAACTCCTGGAAGGCGCGGTGGGCGTTGATGTCGGCGGTGCTGGAGCGCCCCAGCACGGTAGCGGCGTTGCTGCACACGACATCGACGAGTTCGCGTTGACGCTGCTCGGCACTGAGCCCGTGCAGTCTGGCCACCAGGCCCGTTGCCGCCGCGATGTTATCGCCGGCATCGGCGTCGCTGATCACTCGTCTCTTGGGGCGAGCGGCCAACTCGCCCAACAGCGGCGGTAGCGCAGCGCTGTTGGACGTGAGCGCGTTGGCGTCCAGCCGGGTGGCCACCACAACGGCGCGGTCGGCCACCACCGCGGCGTCGAATAGCTCGAGGGCATGTTCGGTTGACAACGTTGCCAGCCCCACCCGGCTCATGCGCGCTTTGTCGCGCTCACCAAGATGGCGAGTCATCGCGCTGGCTTGTTCCCAAAGGCCCCAAGCCACCGACACACCCGGCAGGCCGAGCGCGCGCCGGTGAACGGCCAGCCCGTCCAGGAAGCTGTTGGCCGCCGCATAGTTGCCTTGTCCGGCGGTGCCGATGATCCCGGCCATCGAGGAGAACAACACAAAGGTCGACAAGTTGAGGCCGCGGGTCAGCTCATGCAGATTCCAGGCGCCGTCGATCTTGGCCCGCAGCACCGTATCGACCCGCTGCGGGGTCAGTGAAGCGATCAACCCGTCGTCGAGCACTCCCGCCGCGTGAATCACGCCCCGCAGCGGATAGCGTGCCGGCACTTGCGCTAGTAGCTCCGCGACCGCGTCCCGATCGGAGACATCGCAAGCCACCACCGCCGCCTCTGCTCCGGCATCCTGCAATTGGCCGAGCAGCTCGCTGGTCCCTTCGGCCTGCGCGCCGGACCGACTGACCAGGATGACGTTGGCCACCCGATGACGGGACACCACATGGCGGGCCAAGGCCGTCCCGGCCATGCCCGTCCCGCCGGTGATGATCACCGTGCCTCCGGCCAGGGCACCAGCGGGTACCGCACCGGTTTCGTCGGGAAGTGTCAACACCACCTTGCCGATGTGACGAGCCTGGCTGACAAAGCGATACGCCTGCCGAGCCAGCCGCACGTCGAAAGTCTTGATCGGCAACGGTGTCAGGGTTTCGGCGCAAAGCAGTCGGCTCAGCTCGGCCAGCATCTGCGCGATCAGGTCCGGGCCGGCCTCGATGAGATCAAATGCCCGATACCCAACGCCGCGATGCTGTTCGGCCATCGCCTGTGGGTCACGAAGATCAGTCTTACCCATCTCGATGAAGCGACCGCCGGGGACCAACAGCCGAAGCGATGCGTCGACAAATTCGCCGGCCAGCGAGTTGAGCACCGCGTCCACTCCGGCTCCACCGGTGCCGGCACGGAACTTCTCTTCGAACTCCAGAGTGCGCGAGTTGGCGATGTGGTCATCATCAAAACCCATTGCCCGCAACGTATCCCATTTTCCTGGGCTGGCCGTTGCGAACACTTCCAGACCCCAAAGCCGAGCCAGCTGCACCGCGGCCATGCCCACCCCACCGGTGGCCGCGTGCACCAACAGCTTCTGCCCGGACCGCACCTCGGCCAGGACACGCAAGCCGTAGAAAGCCGTCAAGAACACCACCGGGACACTGGCGGCCGTCTGCAGCGACCAGCCCTGCGGAACTGCGGTCACCAAGCGGTGATCCACCACCGCCTCGGGCCCCACCACGCCGAGCAGCCCCATGACCGCGTCGCCGACGGCCACCCCGGAAACGCCGGGCCCGACCTCGGTGACAATCCCGGCGCCCTCAACCCCTAGCTCGCCTCCACCGGGATACATGCCCAACGCCACCAGCACATCCCGGAAATTGACGCCTACGGCGGCCACCGCCACCCGCAGCTGTCCGGTCATCAGCCCCGACGGCGCACAGCCGCCCACCTTCACGTCATCCAACGTGCCGCCGCCGCCGGTGACCAATCGCCAAGTCTCGCCCGGTTGCGGCAACCGCAGCAGTGACTCGGCCGGCTTCAACCGCGCCTGGTAGGCCACGCCCGCACGCACCACCAGCTGCGGCTCACCGGAATTCAGCACCGCGCCCAGTTCGACCGAACCATCGGTATCGACCAGTACGACGCGACCGGGATGCTCGGCCTGCGCCGAACGCACCAGCCCCCACACCGCCGAACCCGCCAGATCGGTCACGTCTTCGTCCGCCAGTCCTACCGCGCCGTGCGTCACCACCGCCAAGACCCCGGGTTGGTCGCTGGTCAGCCACGACTGCAATGCGCCCAGCGCGCCATGAGTGGCCACATATGTCGACTCCACCGCACCCGCGGGCAGTTCGACCTGGGAGGCCAAGTCCCACAACGTCACCGGTATATCGGCGGTGTCGGCGCCGGGCCTGGCCAGCGGTGACCACACGACCTCTAACAAGCCACCGCCACCGGCCGTGCCCGCCGATGACGTCTGGTCGGACACCGGACGAAACGCTAGGTCCCGCACCGTCAAAACCGGCAGACCTGCCGAGTCGGCGAGTTCCATGGCCACCGAGCCGGACCGAGATTGCGCTATCCGGACTCGACAGCGCGAGGCTCCGGCGGCGTGCAACGACACCCCTTGCCACGCGAACGGCAACACCGTTTGGTCCTGCTCCGCGGTCAGCACCAACGCATGCAGTGCCGCATCGAGAAGCGCTGGGTGGATGCCGAATCCGCCGATCTGCGCGCCGGTGTCTTCGGGGAGGGCCACTTCAGCGAAGATTTCGTCCCCCGACTGCCACACGGCCTGCAGACCGCGAAACGCCGGACCGTATTCGTAGCCCCGGGCTGCCAGCCGGTCGTACACACCGCCGAGGTCCAGCGCCGTCGCGCCCTCCGGTGGCCATGCCGTCAACTGCCCCACTGAAGCAACCGCCGCCGGCGCCAATACACCTTCGGCATGTAATGACCATTCCGAAAGTGACTGGTCGCCGCGCGAATACACTTCGACTGTCCGGCGATCCGACTGGTCGACGGGGCCCACCACCACCTGTAACCGCACTCCGCCGACGGTCGGCAGAACCAACGGCGCCGACAGGGTCAGTTCTTCCACTGCCGCGCATCCGACCTCATCGCCGGCGCGGATCGCCAACTCGACAAAGCCCGCCCCCGGGAACAACACCGTGCCGGCCACCGCATGACCCGCCAACCATGGCTGCGCGGCCACCGATAGCTGACCAGTCAAGACCACCCCACCCGAATCGGGCCGCTCCACCACCGCGCCCAGCAGGCCATGCGCGGCCCCGGCCTGCCCCAGACCGCCTACGTCGGTGCGACCGGCATCGAGCTGCCCCAGCCAGAAGCGGCGATGCTGGAACCCGTAGGTGGGCAGGGCCACCCGCCGGCCGGCGCCGATGGTCGAGGCCCAGTCCACCCGCACCCCCGCGACATGGGCTTGAGCGACCGATAGCCAGAGTCTTTGCAGCCCGCCGTCGTCGCGCCCCAGCGATGGAATGACGATCGCTTCGCCGGAGTCTTGCTGGCCGGCCAGGGTTTCTTCGATTCCGGCGATCAAAACCGGGTGCGGGCTGGACTCGATGAAGACTTGGCACCCGCTGTTGAAGGCGGTACGGATAGCCCGTTCGAACTGCACCGTCTGGCGGATGCTGCGATACCAATAGTGGGCGTCCAGGCCCGCGGTATCGGTGAATTCGCCGGTGACTGTGGAGATGAAGGCCGTCGATGTCGATTGGGGCGCGATACCGTCCAGTGCCTCGGTCAACTCGGCACGGATCGCCTCCACCTGACCGGAATGGGACGCGTAGTCGACGTCGATTCTGCGGGCCCGAATGTCGTCCGCCTCACAGCGCCCGATCAGGGCATCGAGAGCATCCACCTCGCCGGACACCACGATCGCTGAAACGCCGTTTACCGCGGCAATACTCAAGCGGTCGCTCCAAGGAGCCACTAGCTGCCGGGCGCGTTCCAGTCCGCACGCGAGCGACACCATCCCGCCGGCACCGGAGAGCTGCACCAGCAGCTGGCTGCGCCGCGCGACCACCCGCGCCGCATCCTCGAGGGACAGTGCCCCCGCCACGTAGGCGGCCGCAATCTCGCCTTGCGAATGGCCGATCACCGCGTCGGGAAGCACCCCTGCGGAACGCCATAATTCGGCGAGCGACACCATGATCGCCCACAACACCGGCTGCACGACGTCCACCCGATTCAGCCCCGGAGCACCCGGCACCGCCCGCACGACATCGAGCAGCGACCAGGACACGTACTCGGCAAGAGCCTTCTCGCACCGATGCATCTGATCGGCGAACACCGTCGAGGTGTCCAGCAGATCGACGCCCATCCCGACCCACTGCGACCCCTGGCCGGGAAACACGAACACCGTCTTGCCTACTGGCTGGGCACGACCCACGACAACACCGGCGCCTGGCTCACCGTCGACAAAGCCCGCGAGCCCCTGAATCAGCTGCGTCCGGTCGGCGCCCACCACCACCGCCCGATGTTCGAACACCGACCTGGTGGTAGCCAGCGACCAGCCCACATCGGCTACATCGAGATCCGGGCGATCACTCACCCACTGCGCCAGGCGCCGTGCCTGGTTGACTAGCGCCGGAGCTGACCGCGCAGCCAGTATCCACGGGGTGACATCGGTTCTGTGCTGTGCGGCAACCTCTTCTGCTGCCGGCGCCTGCTCGAGAATGACGTGAGCGTTGGTGCCGCTGATCCCGAACGAAGATATCCCTGCCCTACGCGCACGCCCGGTTTCCGGCCACGGGCGCGCCTCGGTCAGCAACGACACCGACCCCGCTGACCAGTCCACATGCGGCGTCGGCACATCCACATGCAGCGTCTGGGGCAGCACCCCATGCTGCATCGCCAGCGTCATCTTGATGACTCCGGCTACCCCGGCCGCGGCAGAGGTATGCCCCATGTTCGATTTGATCGAGCCCAGCCACAGGGGCTCTTTGCCGGGCCCGGTACGGTCCTGCCCATAGGTGGCCAAAATCGCCTGGGCCTCAATGGGATCGCCCAAGGTGGTCCCGGTGCCGTGGCCTTCGACCACATCCACATCGGCCACGCCCAGCCGTGCACTGGCCAGCGCCGCGCGAATCACTCGCTGCTGTGAGGGCCCATTCGGGGTCGCGAGCCCGTTGGAGGCACCATCCTGGTTGACCGCCGAACCCCGCACCACGGCCAACACCGGATGTCCCAACCGCTGTGCATCGGTCAGCCGCTCCAGCACCAGCGCCCCGGCGCCCTCGGAGAACGCGGTCCCGTCGGCGGCACCCGCGTACGCCTTGCACCGCCCGTCGGCGGATAGCGCCCGTTGCCGGCTGAATTCGATGAACATCGCCGGCGTGGCCATCACGGTTACCCCACCCACCAGGGCCAAATCGCACTCTCGCGACCGCAGTGACTGCACCGCCAGGTGCAAGGCGACCAGTGAGGACGAACACGCGGTATCCACCGACACCGCCGGGCCCTCCAACCCCAGCACATAGGCCACTCGGCCCGACGCCACACTCAACGTCGACCCGCGCAGCCCATATCTCTCGAGGTCGCCGGGCACCCGGCCCTGTCCCCCA
Source organism: Mycobacterium marinum (assembly GCF_003391395.1). Taxonomy (NCBI): domain Bacteria; kingdom Bacillati; phylum Actinomycetota; class Actinomycetes; order Mycobacteriales; family Mycobacteriaceae; genus Mycobacterium; species Mycobacterium marinum. The sequence continues at coordinate 2,823,417 of NZ_CP024190.1, read as the reverse complement.
TACGAGCCGTGGAAGACCCCGACGAACACACCGGTCGGCGATCCGCGCAACGTGGTCGGGTCGATTCCGGTGCGCTCCAACGCCTCCCAGGACACTTCCAGCAACAGTCGCTGCTGGGGATCCATCGCCATCACTTCGCTGGGCGCTATCCCGAAGAATTCGGCGTCAAAACCAGCGACGTCGGTCAGAAATCCACCGCTGCGGGTGTATGACTTGCCCACCGCGTCCGGATCGGGGTCGAACAGACTCGCTCCATCCCAGCCGCGATCCGTCGGGAAATCCGACACCACGTCACGTCCGGCGGCCACCATCTCCCACAAGCCCTCGGGAGTCTCGATGCCACCCGGGTAACGACATCCCATCCCGACCACCGCGACGGGCTCTGTGGCTTGGGCAAGGTGGTCACGGTTTTCCCGCTTGAGCCGCTCGTTCTCTTTGAGTGTCTTGCGCAGTGCCGTGATGAGTTCGTCTGGGGTGCTGTCCATACAACGCGCCTTTCCAGCTACTCAGCGAATCGGCGCGAGGGGCGCGCGGCGGCTGGCGTTGTTCCTTTCCGGCTCCTGGCCAAGCACCGGTAGCCCCGTCCTAGATCCCCGATCGAGCAGAAATTCACGTGTGTTCAATGCCAACGCAGCAGTACTAGTTCAGAACAGAACCCAGGGCCCATCGCCATCATCAGGCCGGGACTCCCGCTGGGCGGCGGTTTGGCAATGGTGTCCCGCAGCACATGCAACACAGATGCCGAGGAAAGGTTGCCGATCTCGCCGAGCGAACGCCAGGTCAGCTCCAGCGCCTCCGGAGGCAGGTTGAGGCTCTCGGTGATCGCGTTGATGATCTTGGGGCCACCGGGATGGGTGACCCAGGCGCCGACATCGGTGACGCTGAGGCCGTGGCCGGCCAGGAAGGTGGTGACGTCCTCGGCCACATATTCCTCGACCACATCCGCGATGTCCTTGGACAGCACCAGCTCGAACCCGGCGGAGCCCACGTCGTAGCCCATGGTGCGCAACGAATCGGGATACAGGTGGCTGCACGAATCCAGGATGTCGGGTCCGCTGGCGCCAACCTCTTCGGCACGTCCGTCTCCGACCGCCACCACCGCGGCGGCACCGTCTGCAAACAGTGCGCTGCCGACCAGACCGGCCGCCGAAGGCTTGTATCCCGGGAAAGTCAGTGAACACAGCTCGACGGAGATCAAGGCGGCGATGCCGTTGGGAGCACCGCGCAGATAGTCGTGGAGACGGGCCACACCGGCGGCGCCGGCCACACATCCCAGCCCGAACAGCGGTACCCGTCGCACGTCCGGTCGCAGTCCAACGCGTCCGGCGATGCGGGCATCCAACGATGGCACCGCCAGACCGGTGACCGTGGTGGTGATGAGGACATCGAGGTCTTCGGGCTGCAGGCCGGCCTCGTCGAGTGCCCCCATCAAGGCTTCGACGCCGAGGTCCACGGCTTTTTCGATGAAGATCCCATTGGCCTCGCCGAAGTCATTCAGCTTGGGGTACGTCTCCAGCGGAAGCACCAAATGGCGGCTGTTGACCTTTGCGTTTGCGTGTAGCTGCCGGACGAGTTCTTCGTAGCCCTCAAAGTCCGGGATGTTGACGAACGTCTCGGTGAGTTCGCGCTGACTGTAGCGATGCGGGGGCAACGCACCAAACACACCTGCGATGACGCTCATCGGTCCCACCCCTTCAACACGAACATCAACGCCGAAACGTTCAATGCATTCCCTAGGACACGAAGTTTAGTTCGCAATCGAGGGCCGCAGCGGCAAAATCCGCTCAGCGCATCAGCTCATCGCCCAGCCGAGCAGTGATTTCCCGCACAATTTGAAGCTGCTCGGCGACCCGCTTGGGCGCCGTGCCTCCGCGGGAATCACGCGCGGACACCGATCCCTCAATCGTCAATACGTCGCGTACCTGCGGTGTCAGCTCCGGGCTGATGGCGGCAAGTTCGTCGTCGGTCAACTCCTCGAGGCCGACGCTGCGTTCCTCGGCGGTGCGCACGGCGGCACCGGCGGCCTCATGCGCGGACCTAAAGGGGACGCCTTGTCGTACCAACCACTCTGCGACATCGGTGGCCAACGTGTAGCCCGCAGGCGCCAGCGCGGCCATCCGCTCGACATCGAAGGTCAGGCTCCCCACCAGGCCCGCCATCGCCGGCAGCAGCAGCTCGAGCTGAACCACCGAGTCAAACACCGGCTCCTTGTCTTCCTGCAGGTCGCGGTTGTAGGCCAGGGGCTGGGCCTTCAGGGTCGCCAGCAACCCGGTGAGGTTGCCGATCAGCCGCCCGGCCTTGCCGCGGGCCAGCTCCGCGATATCCGGGTTTTTCTTCTGCGGCATGATCGAGCTGCCGGTGGACCACGAGTCGTGCAGGGTCACATAGCCGAACTCGGTCGAGCTCCAGATGATGATGTCCTCGGCCAGCCGGGACAGGTCCACGGCGATCATGGCGAATACGAACGCCGCCTCGGCCGCGAAATCGCGCGAGGCGGTCGCATCGACGGAGTTGTCGGCGGCGGTGGTGAAACCCAGATCCGCCGCGATCGCATCGGGGTCCAAGCCCAGCGAGGATCCGGCCAGCGCACCCGAGCCGTATGGGGAAACCGCCGCTCGTTTGTCGAAGTCCACGATCCGCTCCACGTCGCGCAGCAGCGGATGGGCGTGGGCGAGCAAATGGTGCGCCAGCAAGATGGGTTGGGCGGACTGCAGGTGCGTCTTGCCGGGCATGATGGCCGTCGGGTGCGCGGCCGCCTGATCGCCGAGCGCCGCCACCACCTCGAGTACACCCGTAGCCACCCGGCGCACCGCGTCGCGCAGCCACATCCGGAACAGGGTGGCGACTTGATCGTTGCGGGATCGGCCGGCCCGCAGGCGGCCGCCGAGGTCGGGGCCGACCCGCTCGATCAATCCGCGTTCCAGCGCGGCATGCACGTCCTCATCGGAGACCAGGGGGCCGAAGCTGCCGTCGGCGACGTCGCTGGCCAGGCTGTCCAGGCCAGCCAACAAACCGTCGCGCTGCTCCTCGGTGAGCAGCCCAGCGCGGAAGAGCACCACAGCGTGGGCCCGCGATGCGGTGACGTCGTAGGGGGCCAGGGCCCAGTCGAAATGGGTGGATTTGCTCAGCGCCGCCAGCGCGTCGGAAGGCCCGCCGGCGAACCGCCCACCCCACAGCGATCCCTGATTGGTACTCACTTTTCCTCCGCGAGCTTTTCCTCCGCGAGCTTTTCCTCCGCGAGCTTTTCCTCCGCGAGCAGACACAGAATCGCACCAACGCGCCGGTGCATCTGCGATTTCGCGTCTGCTCGGCAGTAGCGGCTCACTGCAGATCCCGGCGGGCGGAGAGTTTGGACGACAAGCCGTGCACGTAGACGAACCCCTTGGCAGCCGACTGGTCGAAGGTGTCGCCCTCGTCGTAGGTGGCCAGGTTGAAGTCGTAGAGCGACTCCGCGCTGCGCCGGCCGTTGACGGCGATGTGACCGCCGTGCAGCACCAGCCGGATCTCACCAGACACGTGCTCCTGGGTCTTGGCGACAAAGCTCTCCAGCGCGGTCTTCAACGGCGAATACCACAGTCCGTCGTACACCAGCTCGGCCCAGCGCTGATCGGTGTGCCGCTTGAATCGGGCCAGCTCACGCTCGAGGGTGACGTGCTCGAGCTCGGCGTGGGCCGTGATGAGCACCATGGCCCCGGGCGCCTCGTAGATCTCCCGGCTCTTGATGCCCACCAAGCGGTCCTCGACGACATCGAGGCGCCCGACGCCCTGGGCCCCGGCCCGGCGGTTGAGCTCCTCGATGGCCTGCAGCATCGTGACCGCGTTGCCGTCGATCGACACCGGCATGCCGCGTTCGAAGCCGACGATCACCTCATCGGGGGTGTTCCAGTTGACGGTCGGATCTTCGGTGTAGGAGTAGACGTCCTTGGTGGGCGCGTTCCACAGGTGCTCGAGGAAGCCGGTTTCGACAGCTCGGCCCCACACGTTTTGGTCGATCGAGAACGGCGAGCGCTTGGTGACGTTGATTGGGATCGCGTTCTCTTCGGCGAATGCGATCGCCTTCTCCCGGGTCCAGGCGTAGTCGCGAACCGGTGCCAACACCTCCAGGTCGGGAGCCAGCGACGCGAACCCGACCTCAAATCGCACCTGGTCGTTGCCCTTGCCCGTGCACCCGTGCGCGACGATCCCACCGCCGTGCTCGCGTGCCGCCTCCACCAGATGCTTGACGATCAGCGGCCGGCTGATGGCCGACACCAGCGGATAGCGGTCCATGTAGAGGGCATTGTTCAAGATGGTGGGCAGGCAGTAGCCCTCCGCGAACTCGTCGCGAGCATCGACCACGACCGCCTCGACGGCACCGCAATCGAGCGCTCGCTGACGCACGACCTCCATGTCCTCGCCACCCTGGCCGAGGTCAATCGCAACAGCCACGACCTCACGGCCGGTCTCCTTGCCTATCCAGCTGATGGCCACCGAGGTGTCCAGACCGCCGGAATACGCCAGGATGACGCGTTCTGACATGAACCAACTCCTTCATTTCGCCGAACCGGCAGCAGTGTATTTCAGGTCCTACTTCAATTTTTCCAAGGCGATTGCCAACTCGGCCCCGGTCATCGGCTCACGAGCAGCCACGAACACAGTGTCATCGCCGGCAATGGTGCCGACCACGTACGGTAGCGCCGCACGATCGATTGCGCTGGCCAAGTAGTGCGCCCCGCCGGGCGGGGTGCGCAGCACCGCGAGGTTGGCGCTGGCATCGGAGGACACCAGCAGCTCACCCAGCAGCCGCGCCAGCCGTCCGGTGCCCCCGGTCACCCCGCGCACCGGGCTACCGTCTTCTGGCACCACGTAGACACCCACCCCACCATCGGCGCCGCGCAGCTTCACCGCGCCGAGCTCTTCGAGATCACGAGACAACGTAGCCTGGGTCGCCTCGATCCCCTGGACCGCTAGCAACGCGGCCAATTCACTTTGACTGCTCACCGACTCCGTGGACAAAATCGCCACGATTCGGGCCTGCCGACCAGCACGATTGACACTGATCTCGGGTGCTTGTTTGGCGCCGTTCATCGCCCCCGCTCCAACAACCACACCAGCAGCGCCTTCTGCGCATGCAGCCGATTCTCCGCCTCGTCCCACACCGCGCTGGCCGGACCGTCCATCACCTGATCGGTGATCTCGTCGCCTCGATGCGCCGGAAGACAGTGCAGCACAACGGCTTCGGAATCAGCCGCCGCCAGCAGCTGCTCGTTCACCTGGAATGGGCGGAAGGGCTTGACGCGGTCGAGCCCGTCATCTTCCTGGCCCATCGACGTCCAGGTATCGGTGACCAGGACATCGGCGCCGGCCGCTGCCACGTGGGCGTCAGCGGTGAGCCGCACCGAGGCACCGGTCGTCTCGGCACGCTGCTCCGCGGCGCCAACGACCGACGGGTCAGGGTGAAATCCGTCGGGAGCGGCAACTGTCACATGCATGCCCGCGGTGACCCCGCCCAACATCAGTGAATGCGCCATGTTGTTGGCGCCGTCACCAAAGTAGGACAACCGCAAGCCTTTCAAGGAGCCCCGACGTTCCGTGATGGTCTGCAAATCGGCCAGCACCTGGCAGGGGTGGAACTCGTCGGACAGCGCATTGACGACGGGCACCGTCGCGGTGGAAGCCATGGCCTCCAGGCGATCCTGGCCGAAGGTGCGCCAAACAATGGCATCAACAAAGCGAGACAACACTTTTGCGGTGTCCGGCAGGGTCTCCTCGCGGCCCAGCTGGGTGCTGCGACCGTCGACAACCACTGCATGCCCACCCAACTGGGCGATACCCATCTCAAAGGAGAAGCGGGTGCGGGTGGAATTCTTGTCGAAGATCACCGCCACTCCCCGCGGCCCGTCCAGGGGACGGCGGCTGAACGGTTCCCGCTTCAATTCGGCCGCCAGCTGCAGAACTTCGGCCTGCTCGGCAGGCGACAAGTCGTCATCACGCAGAAAGTGTCGGATCATGCTGATGCTCCCGCGGTGTCCAAGATTCCCGGCAGCGCGGCGACAAAGCCTTCGAGCTGCGGTTCGGTAATGACCAATGGTGGCGCGAGCCGGACAACGTTGGGCGCGGCGCCATTTACCAGGTAGCCGGCGTCGCGCGCGGCCACCTCCGCCGCCTTGGCGTGCGGGCCTGCCAGCACAATGCCCAAGAGCAATCCGCGCCCGCGCACATGGTCGATCAACGGATGGCTCAACGACTCGACGCCCTGTTTGAAGGTTTTGCCTAACGTTTCGGCGCGGCGCACCAGACCTTCGGAGGCCACTACCCGCAGCACCGCCAACGCCGCCGCGGCACAAACCGGGTTGCCGCCGAACGTACTGCCGTGCAACCCCGGTGTCAGCAACTCCGCCGCTGGGCCAATGGCCAGACACGCCCCAATGGGCAATCCGCCCCCTAACCCCTTGGCCAGTGTCACAACATCGGGAGTAATGCCGTCATGCTGGTGCGCGTAGAAAGCTCCGGTGCGGCCAATTCCGGTCTGCACCTCGTCGAGCACCAACAGCGCGCCGTGGCGTGCGGTGATCTCGCGAGCCGCCAGCAGGTAGCCCTCCGGCGGCACGACGACACCACTCTCCCCCATGATGGGCTCGAGGAACACGGCGGCAGTCTCGTCGTCGACGGCGGCGGCCAACGCGTCGATATCCCCATAGGGAACGTGGGTAACGTAGCCGGGCAACGGCTCGAACGGCGCTTGCTTGGCCGGCTGTCCGGTGAGTGCCAACGATCCCATCGTCCTGCCGTGAAAACCCTCTTGCGCAGCAACAAGTTTCGTACGACCGGTAAGCCGAGACAGCTTGAACGCAGCCTCGTTGGCCTCGGTCCCGGAGTTGCAGAAGAACACCCGCGCCGGCGCTTCAGCTCCCAGCAGCGTGATCAATTCTTCGGCGAGCGCGATGGTGGGCTCGGTGGCATACAAGTTGGAGGTGTGGCCCAACGTCGACATCTGCTGAGTCACCGCCTCAATGACGGCGGGGTGGCGATGGCCGAGTATGTTGACCGCGATGCCGCCCAGCAGGTCGACGTAGTTCTTACCGTCGACGTCGGTAACTACCGCGCCTTCGCCACTGGCCAATGCCACGGGCGGGGTGCCGTAGTTGTTCATCATCACGGCTTCCCATCGGGCCCGCGTGTCCTCGGTATGCGTCATGCGGACACCACCTTGGTGCCGGTCCCCGCATTGGTGAACAGCTCGACCAGCACGCAATGTTCAACACGCCCGTCGATGACGTGCGCGCTGGGCACCCCACCGGTGACCGCCCGCAGACATGCTTCGACCTTGGGGATCATGCCCGCCTCCAGCCTGGGCAATAACTGTTCCAAAGCCGCCGTGTCGATTTCTCTGACCAATGAGTCCCGGTCGGGCCAGCTGGTGTAGAGGCCTTCCACATCGGTAAGCATCAGCAGTTTCTCGGCTCCAAGGGCTTCGGCGAGGGCGGCCGCGGCGGTGTCCGCGTTGATGTTGTGCACCACGCCTTCGGCGTCCGGAGCCAGTGTTGAAATGACCGGAATCCTATGTGCGGCGATGAGATCCATCAGCGCCGCGGCATTGACATGGTCGACGTCACCGACCAGGCCGATGTCGGTAGCGACGCCGTCGACGTTCACACTGCGCCGCACTGCGGTGAACAGCTGTGCGTCTTCACCGGTGACCCCCACCGCATAGGGCCCGTGCGCGTTGATCAAGTTGACCAATTCGCGACCGACCTGTCCGAACAACACCATCCGCGCCACGTCGAGGACTTCCGGTGTAGTGACCCGGAATCCGCCTTTGAAGTCACCCTCGATGCCGAGCTTGCCAAGCATGGCGGTGATCTGTGGCCCACCACCGTGCACCACCACCGGATGAATTCCGCAGTTTCGCAGGAAAGCCATGTCGGCAGCGAAGGCTTGCCGCAATGTGTCGTCGGTCATCGCGTTGCCGCCGTACTTGATAACGACAACCCTGCCGTGCAACTGCTTGAGCCAGGGCAACGCTTCGGCCAGCACTTGGGCCTTGGACTGGGTGGACAACGTTTCAATCGTCATGAGCTGTATGCCGAATTCTCTTCGACGTAGGCGTGGGACAGATCGGTGGTCCGGATGGCCGCGTGAGCATCGCCGACGCCAAGTTCGACGGTGACATAGGTATCGGTGGCCGAGAGGTCCACCTCACGCGCGCCCGGGGCACCAACGCCGTCGATGCAGACGGCAGAGCCATTGAATAGCACGCTGATTCGATTGGGGTCGAGGGTGATGGGGGCCATCCCGACCGCTGCCAGAACTCTCCCCCAGTTCGGGTCGGATCCGAACAGCGCGGTCTTGACCAAGCTGTCACGAGCGATCACCCGCGCGGCGATCAGTGCGTCTTCTTCTGTGGCGGCGCCCTTCACGGTGACGGTAACGCGCTTGGTGACGCCTTCGGCATCGGCCTGCAGTTGAGCACAGAGGTCATCGCAAACTCGTAGTACCGCCTCGTCGAGATCCGCTTGCGACGGCGCTATTTCGCTGGCACCCGATGCCAGCAAGAGCACCGTGTCATTGGTCGAGCAGCTGCCGTCGATGTCGAGCCGGTCGAACGTACGCGCGGTTGCCCTACGCAGCGCCTGCTCGAGTGCCGCCGAACTCGCGGCCGCGTCGGTGGTGAGCACACAAAGCATGGTCGCAAGCGAGGGGGCCAGCATGCCCGCGCCTTTGACCATCCCACCGACAGTCCATTTGCTCTGATGATGTAGCGCAACTTGTTTGGCGACGGTGTCAGTGGTCATGATGGCGTGGGCAGCGTCGTCGCCGCCGTGCAGGCCGCCATGCAGCTCATGCACGATGTGTTCGACACCGGCAAGCACCTTGTCCATCGGCAGGCGGTCGCCGATCAGCCCGGTCGAGCAGACCGCGACCTCCACTGCGCCGGTCTCTGTTCCCCAGTCCGACAACGCGGTCGCGACGGCCTCTGCCGTGGCGTGCGTGTCCTGGAAGCCGCCGGGGCCAGTACAGGCGTTTGCACCACCGGAATTGAGGATCACCGCACGTAGCTGCCCGGTCGTTAGCGCCTGCTGCGTCCACAACACCGGTGCGGCCTTGACCTGGTTCCGGGTGAACACGCCGGCGGCTGAGTAGTCGGGGCCTTCATTGAATACCAGCGCGAGGTCGCGAGCACCCGACGCCTTGATCCCAGCCGCGATGCCTGCAGCCCGGAAACCTGCCGGGGCAGTAATGCCTTGACTACGCAACAGCCGCCCGGCGCTGACAACTTCAGTCATGTGTGTCACTCTCCCCGCTGCCAGGCGGTAGTCCTTGCTCCCGGTCACTCGGCAACTGGTCGTCGATGCCGTTCATGGCGCCACCCCGACCACTGAGAGCCCTTCTGTCTCGGGCCAGCCCAGCGCCAGGTTCATCGACTGCACGGCGGCCCCGGCAGTGCCCTTGACCAGGTTGTCGATTGCGGCAATCGCAACAAAGGTCTCGGCTTCTTCATCCACAGCGACCGCTATGTGCGCCGCGTTGCTGCCAATCACGGCACCAGTGCGGGGCAACTGACCCTCCGGCATCAAATGAATGAAAGGTTCTGCCTCATAGGCCTTTTCGTAGGCTGACCGTAACCGAGCGATCGGCGAGCGGGTACGTGCGGTACAGGTTGCCAGAATTCCACGTGAGGTCGGGATAAGAACCGGTGTAAACGAAACGGTGACGTCTCGGTCGGTGACCGCGCGCAAGCCTTGTGCGATCTCGGGAGTATGCCGGTGCGCACCCGCGATGTTGTAGGCCCGGGCCGACCCGATGACTTCCGAGCCGAGCAGGTCGGCCTTGGCGGCCCGGCCAGCCCCCGAGGTACCGCTAACGGCGACCACCGTCACGGCCGGATCGATGAGGTCCTCGGCCACCGCGGGCAGCAGTGCGAGCAGCGCCGCGGTCGGGTAGCAACCCGGAACCGCTATGCGGCGGGTGTCACGCAACCGCTCCCGAGCACCCGGCAATTCGGGTAGTCCGTAGGGCCAGCTGCCGGAATGCGCCGACCCATAGAACCGCTCCCAAGCCGCCGCATCGGTGAGCCGAAAATCGGCCCCACAGTCGATGATCAGAGTTTCTGGGCCGAGTTGATCGGCCAGCGCCGCCGAATGCCCGTGCGGCAAAGCGAGGAATACCACGTCATGTCCGCGGAGCACCTCGAGCTCGGTGGGCTCGAGGATCCGCTGGGCCAGCGGCAACAGATGCGGATGGTGCTCCGCGAGGACGCTTCCCGCGCTGGCCGCTGCGGTCACCGCCCCGATCGTCAGCCGTCCCGAGGTGTAGGCGGGATGCCCCAGCAGAAGGCGAAGGATCTCACCGCCTGCATAGCCGCTGGCACCCGCTACGGCCACCCTGATTGCTTCGGTCGCGTGGGCCATTTCGAGGATTTTGCATGGTTATGCAATATTTCGCAAATCCATTCTGGCCTGTGTTGCGACCACGACTTAGCTCAAGGGTAGTCAGCCCCAGCTAGGCAGCGACCTGAACTCCGAAACTCGCGTTCAACGCCGCCTGGATGGCGAGTTGAAGATTGGCCAATGCAGCACTGATGTCTCCGGTGATTCCAAGAGCTGCGTTATCCAGGGCACTCACGATGACGCCTCCGGTCTGGGTCAGGCCAACGCTGGCGTTGGCGATGCCTGTCGACAGGGTGACCGCGGCCTGTGACAGCCCGGGCAGACCAACGCCGATGCTGGCAACAACAGCATCGCTGAGCGCACCGGTCACCTCTGCCGTGGCGTTTTGCCAGATCATCAGCAGCGATTCGCCCGTGCCCAGCAAGCCGGAAACACCTCCTGCGAGGCTGCTCGCCAGGGTTTCGCCGGTGCCAATCAGACCTAGCAGCCCTCCTCCGATCCCCCCTGCCAGGGTTGCACCGGTCTGTGCCAGGCCTGACAACAGCCCCGACGCCGTGTTGGCAAGGCTCGCCGTCAGCGCGGCGCTCAACTCCGCCGACAGGTCACCGCTCAGGCTGGCCGACAACACAGCCGACAGCTGGGTAGCAAGGTCCGGCAGGCCTGCACCAAAGGCTCCCGCCAGGTTCCCAGCCAGCGACGCGCCGGTCTGGACTAGTCCGTTCAACCCGCTGTTCAATCCGGCTAGCAGTGCCGGTGCGTTGAAGGCGCCGACAAGATTGGCCGCGACGTTCTGACCTGTCTGGATTAGCGCATCCAGTCCGCCGCCAAAGCTACCCGCGAGGTTGCCCGCCAGAGATTGTCCAGTTTGGAGCAAGCCGGTGAAGCCACCGGTGAATCCGGCCATCAGCTCGGGGAATGAGGTGCCAAGACTGGCCTGCAACGCCGCACTGATCTGGGCCGCCAACGCCGGCAAGCTGAACCCGCCCGCCAGGTTGGCCATCAACACCTGCCCGGCCTCCAGCAACCCACTCAGGCCACCGCCAAAGCTGCCGGCCAGATTCGCCGCCAACGTTTGGCCGGCCTGCACCAGGCCGTTCAAGCCACCGGTGAATGCGGCCACCGCCTCCGGGAACGACGCACCGAAGCTAGCCTGCAACGCCGCACTGATCTGGGCCGCCAACGCCGGCAGACTAAACCCACCAACCAGATTGGCGGCCAACGCCTGACCAACTCCAATCAACGCGTTAAACCCGCCACCAAGGCTGCCGGCCAGATTCGCCGCCAGGCTTTGGCCGGCCTGCACCAGCCCGTTCAAGCCACCGGTGAACGCGGCCACCGCCTCCGGGAACGACGCACCGAAGCTAGCCTGCAACGCCGCACTGATCTGGGCCGCCAGTGTCGGGAGACTGAACCCGCCAACCAGGTTGGCGGCCAAGGCCTGACCAACTTCAATCAAGGCGTTAAACCCGCCACCAAGGCTGCCGGCCAGATTCGCCGCCAGGCTTTGGCCGGCCTGCACCAGCCCGTTCAACCCACCGGTAAACACCGCCACCGCCTCCGGGAACGACGCACCGAAGCTAGCCTGCAACGCCGCACTAATCTGGGCCGCCAACGCCGGCAGACTAAACCCGCCAACCAGGTTGGCCATCAACACCTGCCCGGCCTCCAACAACCCACTCAGGCCACCGCCAAAACTGCCCGCCAGATTCGCCGCCAACGTTTGACCCGCCTGCACCAGCCCGTTCAACCCACCGGTAAACACCGCCACCGCCTCCGGCAACGACGCGCCGAAACTGGCCTGCAACGCCGCACTAATCTGGGCCGCCAACGCCGGCAGACTAAACCCACCTGCCAGGTTGGCCATCAACACCTGCCCAGCCTCCAACAACCCACTCAGGCCGCCACCAAAGCTGCCGGCCAGATTGACCGCCAACGTTTGGCCCGCCTGCACCAGGCCGTTCAAGCCACCGGTGAATGCGGCCACCGCCTCCGGCAACGACGCACCGAAGCTGGCCTGCAACGCCGCACTGATCTGGGCCGCCAGTGCCGGCAGACTAATCCCGCCAACCAAGTTGGCAGCCAACACCTGCCCGGCCTCCAACAACCCACTCAGGCCACCGCCAAAACTGCCCGCCAGATTCGCCGCCAACGTTTGGCCCGCCTGCAGCAGCCCGTTCAAGCCACCGGTGAACGCGGCCACCGCCTCCGGGAACGACGCACCGAAGCTAGCCTGCAACGCCGCCGACAACTCAGCGGCCAGCGTCGGCAGACTGAACCCACCAACCAGGTTGGCAGCCAAGGCCTGACCAACTTCAATCAAGGCGTTAAACCCGCCACCAAGGCTGCCGGCCAGGTTGGCCGCCAACGTTTGGCCGGCCTGCACCAGGCCGTTCAAGCCACCGGTGAATGCGGCCACCGCCTCCGGGAACGAGGCACCGAAGCTAGCCTGCAACGCCGCACTGATCTGGGCCGCCAACGCCGGCAGACTAAACCCGCCAACCAGGTTGGCCATCAACACCTGCCCAGCCTCCAACAACCCACTCAGGCCACCGCCAAAGCTGCCGGCCAGGTTCGCCGCCAAGCTTTGGCCCGCCTGCAGCAGCCCGTTCAAGCCACCGGTGAACGCGGCCACCGCCTCCGGGAACGACGCACCGAAGCTAGCCTGCAACGCCGCACTGATCTGGGCCGCCAGTGTCGGGAGACTGAACCCGCCAACCAGGTTGGCGGCCAAGGCCTGACCAACTTCAATCAAGGCGTTAAACCCGCCACCAAGGCTGCCGGCCAGATTCGCCGCCAGGCTTTGGCCGGCCTGCACCAGCCCGTTCAACCCACCGGTAAACACCGCCACCGCCTCCGGGAACGACGCACCGAAGCTAGCCTGCAACGCCGCACTAATCTGGGCCGCCAACGCCGGCAGACTAAACCCGCCAACCAGGTTGGCCATCAACACCTGCCCGGCCTCCAACAACCCACTCAGGCCACCGCCAAAACTGCCCGCCAGATTCGCCGCCAACGTTTGACCCGCCTGAACCAGCCCGTTCAACCCACCGGTAAACACCGCCACCGCCTCCGGCAACGACGCGCCGAAACTGGCCTGCAACGCCGCACTAATCTGGGCCGCCAACGCCGGCAGACTAAACCCACCTGCCAGGTTGGCCATCAACACCTGCCCGGCCTCCAACAACCCACTCAGGCCGCCACCAAAGCTGCCGGCCAGATTGACCGCCAACGTTTGGCCCGCCTGCACCAGGCCGTTCAAGCCACCGGTGAATGCGGCCACCGCCTCCGGCAACGACGCACCGAAGCTGGCCTGCAACGCCGCACTGATCTGGGCCGCCAGTGCCGGCAGACTAATCCCGCCAACCAAGTTGGCAGCCAACACCTGCCCGGCCTCCAACAACCCACTCAGGCCACCGCCAAAACTGCCCGCCAGATTCGCCGCCAACGTTTGGCCCGCCTGCAGCAGCCCGTTCAAGCCACCGGTGAACGCGGCCACCGCCTCCGGGAACGACGCACCGAAGCTAGCCTGCAACGCCGCCGACAACTCAGCGGCCAGCGTCGGCAGACTGAACCCACCAACCAGGTTGGCAGCCAAGGCCTGACCAACTTCAATCAAGGCGTTAAACCCGCCACCAAGGCTGCCGGCCAGGTTGGCCGCCAACGTTTGGCCCGCCTGCAGCAGCCCGTTCAAGCCACCGGTGAACGCGGCCACCGCCTCCGGCAACGACGCACCGAAGCTAGCCTGCAACGCCGCCGACAACTCAGCGGCCAGCGTCGGCAGACTGAACCCACCAACCAGGTTGGCGGCCAACGCCTGACCAACTTCAATCAAGGCGTTAAACCCACCACCAAGGCTGCCCGCCAGATTGGCCGCCAACGTTTGGCCCGCCTGCAGCAGCCCGTTCAAGCCACCGGTGAACGCGGCCACCGCCTCCGGGAACGAGGCACCGAAGCTGGCCTGCAACGCCGCCGACAACTCAGCGGCCAGTGTCGGGAGACTGAACCCGCCAACCAGGTTGGCCATCAACACCTGCCCGGCCTCCAACAACCCACTCAGGCCACCGCCAAAGCTGCCGGCCAGATTCGCCGCCAAGCTTTGGCCCGCCTGCACCAGCCCGTTCAAGCCACCGGTGAACGCGGCCACCGCCTCCGGGAACGACGCACCGAAGCTGGCCTGCAACGCCGCACTAATCTGGGCCGCCAACGCCGGCAGACTAAACCCGCCAACCAGGTTGGCCATCAACACCTGCCCGGCCTCCAACAACCCACTCAGGCCACCGCCAAAGCTGCCGGCCAGATTGACCGCCAACGTTTGGCCCGCCTGCACCAGGCCGTTCAAGCCACCGGTGAATGCGGCCACCGCCTCCGGCAAGGACGCACCGAAGCTGGCCTGCAACGCCGCACTGATCTGAGCCGCCAACGCCGGCAGGCTAAACCCGCCAACCAGGTTGGCAGCCAAGGCCTGACCAACTTCAATCAACGCGTTAAACCCGCCACCAAGGCTGCCGGCCAGGTTGGCCGCCAACGTTTGGCCCGCCTGCAGCAGCCCGTTCAACCCACCGGTGAACGCGGCCACCGCCTCCGGCAACGACGCACCGAAGCTAGCCTGCAACGCCGCCGACAACTCAGCGGCCAGCGTCGGCAGACTGAACCCACCAACCAGGTTGGCGGCCAACGCCTGACCAACTTCAATCAACGCGCTAAACCCACCACCAACGCTGCCCGCCAGATTCGCCGCCAACGTTTGACCCGCCTGCACCAGCCCGTTCAACCCACCCGTGAACGCCGCCACCGCCTCCGGCAACGACGCACCGAAACTGGCCTGCAACGCCGCACTAATCTGGGCCGCCAACGCCGGCATACTAAACCCACCTGCCAGGTTGGCCATCAACACCTGCCCAGCCTCCAACAACCCACTCAGGCCGCCACCAAAACTGCCCGCCACATTCGCGGCCAACGTTTGACCCGCCTGCACCAGCCCGTTCAACCCACCCGTGAACGCCGCCACCGCCTCCGGCAACGACGCACCGAAACTGGCCTGCAACGCCGCCGACAACTCAGCGGCCAGCGTCGGCAGACTAAACCCGCCAACCAAGTTGGCAGCCAACACCTGCCCGGCCTCCAACAACCCACTCAGGCCACCGCCAAAACTGCCCGCCAGATTCGCCGCCAACGTTTGACCCGCCTGCACCAGCCCGTTCAACCCACCGGTGAACGCGGCCACCGCCTCCGGGAACGAGGCACCGAAGCTAGCCTGCAACGCCGCCGACAACTCAGCGGCCAGCGTCGGCAGGCTGAACCCACCAACCAGGTTGGCGGCCAACGCCTGACCAACTTCAATCAACGCGCTAAACCCACCACCAACGCTGCCCGCCAGATTCGCCGCCAACGTTTGACCCGCCTGCACCAGCCCGTTCAACCCACCCGTGAACGCCGCCACCGCCTCCGGCAACGACGCACCGAAACTGGCCTGCAACGCCGCACTAATCTGGGCCGCCAACGCCGGCAGACTAAACCCACCTGCCAGGTTGGCCATCAACACCTGCCCAGCCTCCAACAACCCACTCAGGCCGCCACCAAAGTTGCCCGCCACATTCGCGGCCAACGTTTGACCCGCCTGCACCAGCCCGTTCAACCCACCGGTAAACGCAGCAACCAACTCTGGCAGCGACGTACCGAAACTCGCCTGCAACGCCGCCGACAACTCGGCCGCCAATACGGGAGCGCTAAGGCTGGCCGTCAAGCTGCCTGCCAGGGTCTCTCCGGTCTGGATGAGCGCATCCAGACCGCCGCCCACACTGCCCGCCAGGTTTGTCGCCAAAGACTGGCCCGCCTGGACCAGGCCGGTGAATCCGCTATCGAACGCGCCGACGAGGCCGGGCAGGCTGCTGCCAACGGTCGCCGAGATCGCACCGCTTAGCTGAGCGGCGAATTCGGGCAAGGCGCTCCCGAAGTTGGTAAGCACGGTTCCGCCGGTTTGGAAAAGCGCACCAAGGCCGCTGCCGGCGCTACCGATCAGGCTGGTCGTGATGGTCTGGCCGGTTTGAAACAGCCCAGTCAGCCCATTATTGAATCCCGCGATCAGTTCCGGCAGAGCGAGGTTGAAGTTGCCCGACAGGGAAGCCCCAAGCTGTGCGCTCAGTGAGCCACCCAAATTCATTGCCTGGGTGAGGGCCGCACTGGCTTGAGCGCTCAACCCAGCACCAGCGCCCGCCATGAACGAACCGAGGTTCTGCAAGGCCTGGCCAGCCGACACGATGACCTCGCCGGTTTGAACCAGACCGGTCCCAAGACCGGACACAAGCGCACCACCGGTCTGCAGCGCAAGACCGGAAACTCCGGAGCCGAAAGCTGTCGCGAGGGAGTTCGCCGCTTGAAGAGCCAACTCCGCGCTAAGTCCGGCCGTCAGCCCACCGCTAAATCCGCCGCTGACTGCAGCGGCGGCACTTTCGCCCGCGAGCAGGGCAGCACCGTTGGCTACCTCAGCTTCCACGTACGAAGCCGCAGCACCGCTCAACACCCTGACGAAAGACTCGTGGAACGACGCCGCTTGTGCACTGACTGCTTGATATTCCTGGCCAAAAGTGCCGAATAGCGCTGCTATTGCAGCGGATACCTCATCTTCTCCCGCGGCCGCCAGTGCGGTGGTCGGCGCTGCTACTGCCTGAGCGGCCTCCACCAGTGCTGAACGGATTCCTGCCAAGTCCTGGGCTGCCGACTCGACGAGCTCGGGCACAGCGGTCACAAAAGACATGTTCATCATCCCCACGCAGAATGAACGGTCTGTGATCCGAAGAGGCCCGATCTCATCGGCAGAAGAAACGTAATCCGCTGTGGCAGAACTACACAAGAAAACCATCGTTTTCACCTGCCCGAATCCAACCCCAGGCAATCTGATTGACGAAACGACTTCACCCCGGGCCAGATTTCACCGGAAGCCGGGTACCGACTTCTGCTGCCTGCCGTCAGGAGTTTTATCAAGATCTGGATGCCGCAGCCCCAACACACAGTTTGGCCGCCGCTAATTAATTGCAGCAGAGTAAATTTCGCGAATGTTCAGCGACACCGACTTCACCCGACAAAGCCTTCACCGGGCGACCAGGCGATGAGTTCGTAAGCCGCCCGCCCCGGCGCCTACCCCGCCGTCCGGGGCTCCCGACCACGCCCATGCCAGATGTTCTACCGTTGCAGCGGAACACTTTTGGGCGCCCCAACGGAGCCCTCGTACTAACAAGCGGCCGTCATGAGCCCTTGGCCGTTGCCGCGGCAGGGCACCCCGAAGGTCGAAAAGTCTATGCGGAATACCCTTTCCGCAAGCTCCCCAATCCTCCTTAGGATTTTCGCCGCAAGGCCGTTATTCCACACATGACGAAGGCGGGCATCAATCCGCTAGCCAGCCCTTCGGCAACCCGATGAATCGGCGGCGAACATTATGCATCTTTTCCCGGCTTACAGCGGCGCGGGACACGCCAAAACGACCCACGATTTCTGTGGCCCCAAATGATCGGCCGCTATCCCACAATTGCGCGCAAAGCAGGCAGGTCACCCAGGTTCGCTGGGACACATCAAGCCATTACCAAGTGACCCACGACTGCACACCCTGTGAGATTGGAATGAGCAGAATCATTTGCTCCGAGCGACTTACGCGCCAGTGACGATCACCGGCAAGCACCTGCAGGTTTCGGCGGCGCCTGGGGCACTACGCGGCGGGCGTTATTGCGTTGGCCAGGTGCCGGGACGTGTAGTTCACCAGCGTGGGCACCAGCCCCCCGAATTGGGTGCCACCGAGCGTCAGGTTGATTGGGATGTCGACCCCAAGAATCTCCAGCGGCACCGTCGCTGTAATCGGATGCGGCGGAACCAAAAGCCCTTGGAAGGGAAGGTGAATGACGACCGGTATGTTTAGCGGCCCGAGGACTGGCACATCGAAGGTCACCGGCAACGACATGTCGACAATCGTTTCGCCATTGAGGAAGCCGTCCAAGACGACCGCCGGCGCGTCGATTAGGCCACCGACCACCGTGAACGGGTTCCCGGTTGCTACGCCAGTGCCAATCGTTGTCCCGGCGGTGGCCAGTCCGTCGAGACCCGCAACCGGCGCGCCCGCGACACCGAAGAGGATCGACAACGGCAGACCGAAGTTGGCGTCGAGTACAAGTGCGGGCGGATCCAAGGTTCCGGAGATCGTCGTCGAAATGCTGGTATCGGTAAGCGCATTGAGCACGTTGGCGAGGTTGTGAGTCATCTGCGCGGGAATCGAGCCGGCAGGCAACAGGTTGCTGAAGCCCTGAACATCCTGCCCGGGGAGGGCCAGGATCGGGAAAAGGTCCGCTACCGGCCCCAGCAATCTGATGTCGTTCAAGTTGCTGGTATCGAATCCGGTGATGAAGACATTGAGCAAGGCCTTCGTCGCGTCGTTGACCGCCAGGTTGTAGTTGCCGGCTGCGAACGCCTCGTAGGCTGGCTGCATGTCGGCCGGGAAGCCGGCCAGCCCGATCTGAAGGTCCTGACCCGCTTCCGAGAGCGACGTGCCGATCGTGTGGAAGTCGTTCATCGTGCCGGCGACGAACTGCTGAGCGTAGAGGCCGGGGTTGAAAGCTAGAAATCCCTGGATGCCGGTCTCGATGTTCTCCGGCAGGTGTGCCAGCTCAGTGGGTAGGTTCTGGATCGCGAGGCTGAGATCCTGCCCGAGCGTGTACGCATAGCCCTGCTGATTGGCGATCACCTGACGCAGCAACGGGAATGGATCTTCAGACCACGCTGTGCCGAGGGCATTCAGGTTCGAGCTGGTGTTCTCAAAGAGTTGCTGCCAGGCACCGCCAGGCGCAGGTGTTGTGGTTGTGTCCCCGGAGGACGGGAACAGACCCGGTAGCAATGTCTGCAGGCCGCTCAATCCGGGCAGACTAGTGAGGGCGCCCGTGATGCCGCCGATCTGATCAGACAGCAACGCGGCGCCGTCGCCGCCGATCAGAGCGGATGTGACGACGCCGATCTCCCCTCCGACACCGTTGAAGAACGGGCCCAAAGGTCCGGAGCCGACGAGCGAAGTCAGCACGCCATTGCCCCCCACCAGCGGGCCAAGGAGCCCACCAGTGCCCCCGAACAGGATCGGGTCCAACAGCCCCCCGCTACCACCGAGGATCCCGCCAACGCTTCCGCTACCACCTGAGCTAGTGCCGAGGATCGATCCCAGAAGCCCGCTGAGAGGATCGGCGGCAGCGGCCGCACCGCCGTTCAGCGATCGGCCGAGCAATGCTTCGACGTTGACGACCTCGGCACTGAGATAGCTTGCAGCGCCACCGTTCAACAAGCGCACGAGCTCGGCATGAAACGCTGCCGCTCGGCCGTTGAGAGCCTGAAATTCCTGCCCATACGCACCGAAGAGGTGCGCGATGGCCGCCGATACCTCATCGGCGGCCGCAGCCGCCACGCCGGTTGTTGGCCCTGCGGCCGCCTCTGCCGCCGCCCCGAGCGTCGAACGGATGCCCGCCAAATCTGCCGCCGCTGCCGTCACCATCTCCGGATCAGCGATCACGAACGACATAGTCAGCTCCCCTCGTTGCCCAACGCGTAACGCACGGCGCAGGGCGCGGCTACCCAGAGGGTCTCAGCCCCAAACCTGTTAGGCGAAGAATTGGCCGCAGGAGATTTGGAGCCACGAATCTGTTCGAGGCATGCCGAGACAACCGGATGGCCGTGGCTGCGACTCTCAGTCAACGCGACACCTTCACCGCCGGAGCCGACCACCACGTCGCACCTGACCGTGCATCGAGACCCGCACGGACAGGTCCGCGCCATCTACTAGCTGAGCTTGATCGCATCCGCTAGCTGCGCGGACGCGCTCTGCAGGCCAGGGATGAGGCCACCAAACTCCGTACCACCGAGGGTTATTTGTTGAGTGATCGGAGGCGTATGCGGGAGCACCCGGAACACCACGGTCGACTCCACAGGCTGCAGCGGAGTCAAAATCCCACCAATCGGGATCGCTGACGTCAACGACTCTGTTCCAGAAATGGGCGACAGGTAGGTCGGCAGATCCAGCGTTATCGTCCCTTCGCCATTGAGGAACCCGTTGGCGATGACGGCAGGCGCATCAACAATGGCACCGAATGCCCCCGCGACATCGCCAGCCTGGACCGCATCAATAAAGGTCGTCGCACTTTGCAAAGCTGCCTGACCGGTGACGATCGGCGCCCCCAGCGCATCAAGAGCAAGCGTCAGAGGAAAACCAGTGGTGAACGATGGATTCAACAAGGAGATGTTGGCCATGATCGATGTGTCGGTAACCGTCTGCAGCACGTTGGTCATGTTCTGCGAAATCTGACCGGGGATGGTGGTTATGGGCAGGAGATCACCCAAGGCGCCCTGCACGGTAACAACTGGCACATTGGTGTAATCGAAGCCGTTAAAGACCAAACCGAGGTAGCCCTTCCCCAGGATCTCGACCGCTCCACTGACATTGCCGGTCATGAGTGCTTGGAAGGCCCCCTGGTAGGCCGCCGGCAACGCCACCAATCCCGCCCCGAAGTCTTGGACCGAGTTCGACAAGGACGTAAACACCGTATTGGCGTAGGTCTGTTGGTTGGCGATGAATTGACTCAGGAAGGGCGCCGGATCGGCATTCCAGGTAGCGCCGATGGCTTGCAGGTTGGTCCACGTGTTGTCGAATAGGGTCTGGTAGGCGCCGCCAACTGCAGCGGGGCTGCTCGCCGCCGCCGACAGAGCCATCGGGGCCGCTAGCGCGGTAGGCACCTCACCGCCCCAGGCGCCCGCAACTCCCGGCAGGCCACCGAACATTCCCGGCAAGCCGCCCGCGCCGCCAGTACCGGCTTCAGCAAGCAAATAGCCCCAGGCGTCATACACCGGAGCACCGCCATCGCCGCCCTTGCCGCCGTCGCCCCACAGCAACCCGCCTCGGCCCCCGAGCCCGCCGGGCATAGACGGGGCTCCCTTGCCTCCGGCACCGCCGGTACCAATCAAGCCAGCAGCCCCGCCGTTACCGCCGGGCTGACCGGGGCCGCCGGGCGCCCCGTCGCCGCCCTTGCCCATCAAGATTCCACCGGGCCTGCCATCGCCGCCGGCCACCGTCGCGTTGGCCCCGTCGGCGATCAGCGACCGTCCCAGCAGCATTTGCGTCGGCGCATTGACCACCTTGAGCAATTCCTGCATCGGCGGCCCGAAGACCGAAGAGTTCAACGCCTCGGCGCTGACATATGCCGCAGCGCCGCCACTCAGCAAACCCTCGAACTCGGCTTGAAACGCCGCCGCTTGGGCATTGAGCGCTTGAAATTCCTGCCCATAGGCACCGAACACTTGAGAGATCGCCGCCGACACCTCGTCACCGGCGGCGGCCACCACCGCGGTCGTGGGACCCGCGACTGCCGCACTGACTTCGCCTAACGCGGAGCGGATTGCCGTAAGGCTTTCCGTGGCCGCGCTGACCATCTCCGGCTGCACAAGTAGAAACGACATCCGTGGCTCCTCTCGCCCCGCCGTGGCGACCTCCCGATAATCACCAAGGCAGGTCGAGACTAATAGGGCACTGTATTAACCCGCTGGAAAACTGATGAATTTGTTCTCGCGCCCTAGGACATGACCCCTCCGCTCCGGGCCAGATCCTGTGGGAGTCCGATACCCACGAAATGGGGCGAGGTGAACCCCACTCACGTCACAGCAAACGGCGAACACCTCAACGGCTGGTCGGCGCGCCCGCGACGGCGAAGGACAGATTGGCGGCACCGCCGATGATCGGGCGTCGCGGCAAGCTCAGTCAGTGGCTGGGCTTGCGCCGATCGCCTCGGCAAGCTGTTCGGGCAGCAAGGTCAGGAGCCCCGGTGCAACGCCGCCAAGCGGTGTGCCATTGACGGTGGCCGTGACGCCAAGATCTGGAATGGTCGCGGTGTAGGGGCCGGCCGGCATAAGAATTCCGTCCATCGGCAGATTCAGCGTCGTTGGGATGCCCAATGCGTCGATCGTCAACGGGAATGTGGACTGACCGTTGAGCAAGCCATTCGCAACGACAGCAGGAGCATCCAGCACCGCCGCGGTCGCCGCCAAGACGTTTCCGCTTTGCGCCGCCGTGACGAACGCTGTCGCGCTGGTACCAAACGCATCAAGCGCATCGACAGGTCCGCCGAGGGCTTCAACTCCTAACGCCAACGGCAAACCCATAGTGGCGTCGATGGCCACCCCGATACCGGTGGGGCTGCTCGGATCTACAACGAGGGTCAGCGTTGAGGTAACGGCCGTGTTTGTGGCGGCGTTGACGATGTTGGTGAAGTTCTGCGATACCAGTTCCGGTACCGATCCGGCTGGCAGCAGGTTGGTGAAGTTCTGCGCCATCTGCCCAGGAATGCCCAAGATCGGCAAGAGGTCTCCAACTGTCCCCGTCGGAGTGATGCTCAGGACGGCATCCGAACCGGCAGTCACGTCAAAGCCCGTGATGAACAGGTTTGCCAAACCCGACTCGAGATGGTCGGCCGCGCCGCTGACATTGCCGGCCATGAAGTCTTGGAAGGCCGCCTGGTAAGCCGCCGGCAATGCCGCCGCTCCGGTACCAAAGTCATGGGCGGCGCTTTGCAGTGCCGTGCTGATCGTCTGGGCGTAGCCGAGCTGATTGGTGACCAGCGAGTGTAGGAACGCGCCCGGGTCAGCGGCCATTAGGGAGTGGGCACCGAGCTGGATATCGGCCGGCAAGTGCGCCAACGCCGCGGGCAGATTGCTGACTGAGCTTTGCAGCGCAGTCGCGGCAGTCTGCGCGTAGCCCATCTGGTTGGCGATGAGCTGATGCAGGAACGGCGCCGGATTGGCCGCCCAGGCGCCGTCGAGACTTTGCAGGTTGGTGACCGTATTGGAGATCAGCGTCTGATACGGCGCGGCGACGACGTCACCGAATGTGTTCGGGGTGACAGGAGCCGGCGCGGATGTCCCTGGCGTGTCTGTGCCGCCCACCGCAACGCCGCTGCCGGAACCAGACCCACTCACCGCGACACCGCCATCCGAACCGGGGTCACTCACCGCGACACCACCATCGGAGCCGGGGTCACTCACCGCGACACCACCATCGGAGCCGGGGTCAGTCGCAGCGACGCCACCCGCAGACACAGTCGTCCCGTCGGACGACGAGGTGGTAGTGCCGGAGGTAACCGCACCGTCCGTCGCACCGGTCGAGACAGTGCCAGCGGTCGCACCGGACGTAACCGAACCGGTCGTCGCACCGGTCGAGACAGTGCCAGCGGTCGCGCCGGACGAAACAGAACCGGTCGTCGAGCCGGACGCGACCGAACCGCTCGTCACGCCCGAGTTCGATGTTCCCGTGGTCGCGGACTGACTGCCGGATCCGCCGGTGGCGATTATCGGGTGCCCCAACAGCGCCTGGGCAGGCGCGTTGACCGCGTTCACCAGCCCCTGCTCGGCCATGGACAAGTCTTGTTGCGCGGTGGCCTCGACGCTGGCATAGGCAGCCGCACCAGCCCGCATCAACCTCACCAGCTGGTCGTGAAATCCCCTCAGTTGGGCGCTCACGACCTGGAATTCCTGGCCGTGGGCGCCAAATAGCTGCGAGATCGCCGTCGATACCTCGTCGCCGCCGGCAGCCAGCACGTCAGTCGTCGGCCCCGCCGCCGCCGCAGTGGCCTCACTGAGTGCCGAGCGAATGCTCGCCAAATCGCCCGCCGCGGCCGCCACCGTGTTTGGCACCACATTCACAAACGACATATCGCTCGCCTCTCGCTCCGCTGCGACGATGACCGCTGGTCACCAGGCAGGAACAAAACTAGTGCGGCAACGGCGACGTGCGCGAAAGTCGAAGCGAACTGACAGCATTCACTACGGAACCGGACAGGAGCGTGCGGAATCAGAAGGCACCGGTGCGGGGGCCGTGGCGGATCGGCACCAAAGTGCCCCCGGCTCGGGTGGATGTGGCCGGGCCACCCGACGCCTGGTCAGTCGTTCAGCTGCGCAAGACGGCGCCGACTCGCTGGGCAGCGCATTGCACCGCGGCGTCGCGTGCCGCGCTCGCGTCGTCTTCGGTCAGCGTGCGATCTGGTGCACGGAACCGCAGCGCGAAGGTCAACGATTTTCGGTCGTCCCCGATTTGCGGGCCGGTAAAGACGTCGAACAGCTGCAGATCCTCCAGCAGATCTCCGGCACCGTCTCGGACGGCATCGGCGACCATCTGTGCCGAGACGTCGGCGGCCACCACCAGGCTGAGATCCTGGAACACCGCGGGAAAGGGTGAAACCCGCGGTGCTGGCAGCGTTTCGACAATGGGTATCGCGTCGAGATTTAGCTCAAGCGCGCAGGTGCCCTTCGGCAGGCCGGCCCGTTCGATCACCGCGGGATGCAGCTGGCCGGCGTGACCGACGACGGCTTCACCGACGAGCACCTCCGCGCATCGCCCCGGATGCCACGGCAGGTGTTGCGTGGCCCGCAGCATCACGTCGACGGCGCTGGCGCGCGCGACGATACGCACCGCTTCGAAGGCGTCGGCGGCCTCGACGGCGCGACCCGGGCCCCACGGTCCCCGCGGTTCACGTAGGCCAGTCAGGACCGCGGCGACGTGCTGTGGTTGGCGGGGCAGGGACGCATCCAGCGCGGCAATCTCCCCGTCGGTGGGCCGGCGGTGCACGGGAATTAGCTCGATGCCGCGAGTCTGATCAGTTGGCTGGACCACCTGCGCCACGGCGTAGAGCGCGACATCTGCCAGACCCCGGGAGACGTTGCGCCCCAGTGCCTCAAGCAGTGCGGGAAGCAATGTCGTGGCCAGCTGGGGACGGTCGGCCTCCAATGGATTGACAACATTTGTCGTCGCCCGTCGCTGATCGTCGGCGGCCAGCCCCCACAGGTCAAATACGCCGGCGGGCAGAAAAGGCGTCGGCAGGATCTCGGTGAATCCGGACAGTGCCAGCGACTTTCCGATCGCGCGGCGGCGCCGCTGGCCAGCGGTCAGCCCGCGACCCGCTGGCGCGGAGGGCAGCACCGAGGGAATAGCCTCGAGCCCCTCCAACCGCATCACTTCCTCAACGAGGTCAGCGGGCTGCTGAAGGTCCGGTCGCCAACTTGGCGGTGTCACGGTCAACGCCGCCTCGTCATCGACAAGCACCTCGGCACCGATCTGGGCCAGCCGCCGGGCCGTTGTGCCCGGGCCGTAGACCACTCCCGCAAACCGATCCGGCAGGTCAGCGTCGATCCGGATCGGTGGTGGCGACCAGTCATCGCGCGGCGGGTCACCCCGCCAGTCAGTCAGCGTCGGCGACACCGCTCCCCCGGCGATGTCGGCGAGCAGCGCCGCACAGCGATCCAGAGCGGCCACCGAAACTGCGGGGTCAACCGACCGTTCGTACCGGCGGGCCGCCTCACTGGGCAAGTGCAGTCGCCGCTGCGTGCGTGATACCGCGGCGGCGTCCCATATCGCCGCCTCGAGCAGCACATCGGTGGAATCGCCGCGCACCTCGGTGCTGGCCGCGCCCATGACGCCCCCGATCGCGGTGGTCGCGACCTCGTCGACGATCAGCACGTCGGTGGGATCGAGCCGACGTTCCACGTCGTCGAGAGTGACCACGGTTTCGCCGGGCCGGGCAAAGCGCACACTGAACGCCCCGCTGATCCGGTTGCGGTCGTGCGCATGCATCGGGTGCCCCAGTTCCAGCATCACGTAGTTGGTCACATCCACTGCTGGCGAGGTCACGCGCATACCGCACATCAACAGCCGGCGTTGCAGCCACCATGGCGACACAGCACTCGGGTCGATGCCGGTGACGGGACGCAGCGCAAACCGGCGCACGCCGGTCTCGGGGTGCACGTTCAACGGCCATGCTTCGCCCTCGGCCGGTAACGGTGCCACATCGGCGGGATCGACAAAGTCCAGGTCGAAAGCGCACGCGATCTCACGGGCCAAACCGCGGATCGACATGCAATAACCACGGTCGGGGGTGATGGCCAGATGGAAGACCACGTCATCAAAACCCAGGATGCCGGCGGCCGCGGCCCCAGGCTGGGCGGTTCCGGGCGGCAACACCAGGATCCCGGAATGCTCAGCCCCCAGACCGAGTTCGGCCGCCGAGCACATCATCCCCTTTGATTTGCGGCCATAGGTCTTGCGGACGACGATCTCGAATCCACTGGGCAAGATGGTGCCTGGCAGGGCCCCTACGACCAGGTCACCAACCGCAAAGTTGGTTGCGCCACAAACAATCTCGCGGCCCTCGCCCTCACCGAAGTCGACGCTACAGGCGCGGATCGGCTTCTTGAACCCGGAGAGCTCTTCAATCTCGATCACGCGGCCAACGGTCAACGGGCCGGTCACAGGTCCCACCGGAGTCACCGCTTCGACTTCGTGGCCAATGCGCACCAGCGCCTGCTCGAGCTCCTCCGGCGAGACATCCCACCCCGGCGCACCGGCCGCAACAACCTCACGCAGCCAGCTATAAGGGACACGCATCAGGCACCAACCCCGAACGGCAACGAGAACCGGACGTCGCCTTCAACCATGTCCCTCATGTCTGGAATTCCATTGCGGAACTGCAGCGTTCGCTCAAGACCCATACCGAATGCAAATCCTGAATACACTTCTGGATCAATTCCCGCGGCCCGCAACACGTTTGGATGCACCATTCCGCAGCCGCCCCATTCCACCCAGTCAGCTCCGCCCTTCTTGTTGGCAAACCATACATCGACCTCGGCGGAGGGTTCGGTGAATGGGAAAAAGTGCGGCCGAATTCGGGTGCGCGCCAGTGGCCCGAATTCCGAGCGGGCAAAGGCATCCAGCGTTCCGCGTAGGTGCGCCATGGTCAGCCCACGGTCCACGGCAAGACCCTCTACCTGATGGAACACCGGCGTGTGGGTGGCATCGAGCTCGTCGGTTCGGAATGTCCGGCCGATTGAAATGATGTAGACCGGCAAATCGCGCTCCAGCAAGGTCCGTACCTGCACCGGCGAGGTATGGGTCCGCAGCAACTGCCGAGAATCCTCCGGCGCGATGTAGAAGGTGTCCTGTTCGCTGCGCGCGGGGTGATCAGGCGGAAAGTTCAGAGCATCGAAGTTGAACTGCTCGGTCTCGACCTCCGGCCCTTCCGCCAGCTCCCATCCCATCGCGATGAAGGTGTCGGCGATGTGCTCGGCCAATATCGTGATCGGGTGCCGCGCGCCGGTCGGCTGCCGGGTCGACGGCAATGTGACGTCAATGCGCTCGGCCACCAACACGGCCGCGTCACGTTCGGCCCGCAGGACCGCCAACCGTTCGTCATAGCTGCACTGCGCGTCACCGCGAGCGAGGTTCACCGCCTTACCGGCGTCCGCGCGCTGTTCTTTGGGAAGCGTGCCCAAGGATTGGCGGGCCAGCGCCAGCGGCGAGCGGTCGCCGAGGTGCTCGGTCTTGGCGCGTGCCAATGCCTCCAGGTTGTCGGCCGAAGCAAAGGCCTGATGGGCAAGTTTGACTACGTTCGCCAATCCTTGCGGCGAAAGGTCGACGGGTTGATCACCCACGCGGCGACACTCTCCTTGCTGACGAGGTTGGGTATAGCTGCCTGGCTTCCCCCCGCACGGGAGTGGTGCTTGCACCCCGCAGGGGGCCACCCACCTCAGTCCGTCCCCCGTCCAACAAGTGGGTCCTCAAAGGACCCACGTCATCGCGGGGTGGGGTCACGGCACGGGTACGACGCAGATGCCGATCATAAGTCATGATCGGTTCGCTTCAGCGAACCCCACTGTACCCAGACATTCACTACCGGTCGGCGCTGCGCCTAAGCCGGCGCGACCCGCATCGTTGTCCAGCGCGCCAAGCCGTATACGACCAACGCACCCACCGCCCCCAGCGCCACCCCACTCGCCGATGTCCAGCGGGTATGTGCCAATAGCAGGAAACCGAACCCCGACGAGACCATCAGTAACGCGTAGCGCGCGGGAGTCCAGCGAATCGGGTGCCTGAAGCGCGCGGTCACCAGCATGCCCAGCAACAACGAAACGGCATGACCCGAGTCGGTGAAATCGCCGCCGGCGACCGCAGCCGCCAAGCCCAGGGCAACCCACCAGCCAATCCACGCCGGCTGCCACCGTCGCGAAATTGCCGCGGTAAGCGCCCCCAACACCGCCAGCGCGCCGTAGCTCATACCGACGTCGCTGACGTGGGCGATCGAAACGGGCAACCAACCGAACTCGACCGCACCGGCAAGCGTCGCCGCTACTAGTAGCGTCGCCCCTAGATGGCCGACGAAAAACGCGACGGTAAGCCGCGCGGTGCGCAAGTGCAGCTCGGCAAGGGCGAGCAGACAGGCCAGGCACGGGAGCCAGAAGTAGAGCGGACCCTCGTCGATGACGAAGGCGCTGTTCCACAGGGTTGCCAAGCGGCCATGCGCCAGATTGTGCAGGTTGGTGCTGGCATGCCGAATCACTCGCTCGTGAGCCTGCGGACCAAGCATCAGCATTGCGATGCTCACCGAGGCGAGCGCCGCTAGGTAGCTGACTGTGAAGCGGACCCGCGCGAGCCGGCACACGATGGCGAAAATCCACTGAATCGCGTAAGTCATTGCCTTCTACTATGCCTGCAAATCTGTGTCCGCGGTGTCACCAATAGTTGCCAGGTCTTTACGAGTGGTGAGGCGATAAATCGCCAAGTCCGGCGGAATCCCGGTTAGCTTGCTGGCAAACATCGGCCTGCGTGCCCGCTTGGCGACGACGCGCATGGCATCCAACTCGCTTTGTGGGATCAAGTCCAGGGTGGGGCTCGAGATCATGACGCCGCCCTTGGTAGCGCGTTCCATCACCCGAGCTGCGATGTTGACGTCGACTCCGAGCCAGTCAGCCGCCAGCCGCTGCGGTCGACCGGTGTGGATACCGACTCGCATTCGCGGCGTATAGCCCTCCACTTCAACAGCTTTCACGGCATCTTGAGCAATCAGGACGGCACGCACCGCGACGGTGGGGTTGCGGAACACCGCCATGATCCCGTCACCCAAGCGCTTGACGATATGTCCACCGGCATCCAATAACGGCGGCTCGACGGCCCGCGCCACCTGCCGCAGCAATTTCAGGGCCGCGTCGTCGCCGGCTTGCAGCGACCACGTCGAGAAACCCACCAAATCGGTGAAGACTAGCGTCACCTCCGCATTCGCCGGCCGGCGCGAAACCGCCTCGGTGAACGCCTGCCACACCTGAAGCACACTCAGGCTGACCTCCCGCGATGCGGCATCGCGATCCCCCAGCAGCCGGTCGGCGGCCCGCGCCGCGGCACGGGGACCGCCGTCACCGGCGGTGGATAGCGGATCACCGAACTCAGGATCGCCGGGCAATAATCGCCGCGCTCGTCGGACGAAAGCCACCACACCAGGACTGTGGTTCGTGGACCTCAGCCACTCGACCGGAGAGCGTCGACGCGGGGCAGTCGCAGCCAGCGTGATCGCCGTCTCATCGGGCACGCCGGGGTCCCCGTTGTCAGCGCCGACTTCCACCTCGCAAGGGTAGGTGGTGGTGGCTGACCCAGGCAACGACGGCCAAGCGGGTGTGTCACACCCTCCGAACAAACGCCCAGATCACCGTGGATCTGAGGCGTTGGACACGTCTAGAAACCGGGCACGAAGTCATCCAAGAGGCCCGTGATCAGGCCACCAAACTTGCTTCCGTCCAAGAGAATGGCGGTCGGCGCACCACTAGTCGGTGTCAACGTGAGCGTAGCGACGCTGGTGGGAGCCAGCAGACCCCCAACCGGCACACTGACATCCACCGACGTGTATCCAGACCCGTCCGGCGCGGGAACCATCTGCGATATTGCGGTTTGGCCGAACAGGAAGCCGTTCACCGCGCTGCCGGGAGCTGTCAGCAGGGCACCGGCCGCCCCTAGCAGGTCCCCACTTTGCACCGCGCCCGAAAATGCCGTGCCGCTGGCCTGCAGCGCAGCCGCCGTGGTGATCGCCGGGCCGAGCGCGTTCACCCCGAGCCGGAGCGGGAGGGGGACGTTGAGCGATCCCGAGTCGATGACGACTTCTCCCAGTGGCGAGGCAGTCCCGTTCAGCGTCAGGGCCACCGGACCGAATGGAGTATCGAAGCTGTAGGGAGCGCTGAACGGCACGCCCAACAGTGGGTCACCGAGCAACGCGCCGACAACGCCACCGCTGGTCCCGTCGGCCGCGGCGGCGGTGTAGCCGCCTGCGGTCGGCCCAACCAATGAGTGCCCCAGTAGCGCCTGGGCTGGCCCATTGACCACACCGAGTAACGCCTGCTTGGCAGTGGCTTCGGCGCCGGCATACGCGGCTGCGGCGGTGTTCAACAGGGCGACGATCTGCTCATGAAACGCGGCTGCCTGGGCGCCCAGCTCCTGGAACTCCTCGGCGGCCGACCCAAATGCAGCGGTGACGGCTATCGAAACTCCATCGGCCGCGGGTGCGACAAGCTCGATCGTCGGTGCCGCGGCAGCAGCCTGGGCCGCAGTTAGGGCCGAGCCAATGCTTTCCACATTGTCGGCCGCTGCGGCCACCATTTCGGGCGCCACGTTCAGAAACGACATAGCTCTGTCTCCCTTGATTGACCAAAAGATTCACCAGCTAAACACCGCGAAAGTTAGTGTACAGCCGAGCAAACGTCCTGTTTATAACAATTTCTTGGGAGCTCTCCCCGAGGCCGGATTTCCGCTACCCGCGATGTCCGCCAACCATGGTTCAGGTGCCGCCCCAACCGCCAGTCAGCGGCCCTCGCGGGAGCGGCCGGGACCGAATTTCTGGACAACAAACAGGCTGATCACGCCGTTGCTACACCACTGTGGACACTCGGTAACACCATCGCCGGATATCCGCCGAAATCGTAGACAACGTGCGTTGTCACCGCCTATCGTGAGCGCAAATTGAACGCATGGAGGCCGTGATGACAGCCACCTCTCCGCCAGCGGCCAACCCGCTCGGGCCAGACTCGCTGACCTGGAAATACTTCGGCGACCTACGCACCGGGATGATGGGCGTGTGGATCGGCGCGATCCAAAACATGTATCCCGAGCTGGGCGCTGGCGTCACGGAACACTCGATCCTGCTCCGCGAGCCACTGCAGCGGGTGGCCCGGTCGGTCTACCCCATCATGGGTGTGGTCTACGACGGCGACCGCGCCGCTCAGACCGGACAGCAGATCAAGGGTTATCACCGAACCATCAAGGGCGTGGACGCCGGTGGACGTCGATACCACGCACTCAATCCGGAAACCTTCTACTGGGCACATGCCACGTTCTTCATGCTGGTGGTCAAGGTGGCCGAATACTTCTGCGGTGGCTTGACCGAGGCCGAGAAGCGCCAGTTGTTCGACGAGCACGTGCAGTGGTACCGGATGTACGGGATGAGCATGCGCCCGGTGCCCGAGACGTGGGAAGACTTTCAGGATTACTGGGAGCGGGTGGGCCGCGACGAACTCGAGATCAATCAGGCCACCCTCGACATTTTCAATATGCGCATCCCCAAGCCGAAGTTCGTACTCATGCCCACAGGCATCTGGGACCAGCTGTTCCGACCGCTGGTGGCCGGTCAGCGCTGGATTGCCGCCGGCCTGTTCGAGCCGGCCGTCCGTGAGAAGGCGGGCATGCACTGGACCCAGGGCGACGAGGTGTTGTTGCGATTGTTCGGCAAGGCCGTCGAGTTGGCGTTTCTGGCGGTGCCCGATGAGATCCGGCTACACCCCCGGGCGCTGGCCGCCTACCGACGGGCTGAGGGACGAGTCAAACGTGACGCTCCACTGGTCGAGGCGCCCAGTTTCATGGCGCCTCCATCGGATCGCCGTGGCCTGCCCATGCACTACTTTCCGCCACGCGCCCACCCGGCCAAGGTATTGCTCGAACGGGCGGGATCGCTGGTCCACAGCACCCTCTCGATCGCCGGGCTGCGGCCCGCTCGCGGTCGGAGTCGCACCACGACCGCGGCCTAGGAATCAGCGATCGCTGCTCAATGCCCGGGCGCTCTGATACAGACAAATGGCCGCGGCCGCGGCCACGTTGAGGCTCTCCGCTCCCCCAGACATCGGAATGCGGACGCGGTGATGCGCCGCAGCAGCGACCTCGGCCGACAATCCGTGTGCTTCCGGGCCGAACAGCCACGCGGTGGGAGCTTCGAGCAGTTGGTCGATGTCGTCGAGGGACTTCTCACCGTCTACCACGCTGGCCAGCACCTGTAGACCGGCCCCGCGCAACGCACCAAGCGCTGCGCTGGTGTCAGGCGCGACGATGACGGGAATCGCAAAGATGCTGCCGGCCGATGCGCGCAAACACTTCCCGTTATAGGGATCGACACTGTTGCCGGCCAGAACCACCGCGTTGGCCCCCATGGCATCGGCAATGCGGATGAGTGTGCCCGCGTTGCCCGGCTCGCCGATCTCGACGGCCACCGCAACCAGCCGCGGCGCACCGCTGAGTACCCCCGCCAACCCGGTCGTCGGCATTTGGCAGACGGCAACGAGGCCGCTTGGGGTAACGGTGTCGGACAAAGCCTTTGCGGCACGCTCTGTCACCACATAGACCGGCGCGTCCTGCCGGGCTAGCAGCGGCTCGTGCCGTTGCTCGGCGGCCTCGGTGACAAACAGCTCGCGGATCAGCCCGCGCGCCGCCGCGGCCTCGACGAGGTTAGGCCCTTCGGCAAGAAAGCGGCCCGTGCGGCGACGCCCCACGTGGCGCTGCAATTTTGCCGCTGCCGAAACCCTGGCCGAGCGCTCGGTGAGAATCTGAGCGGGGCCGGTGGGCCGGCTCCGCTCAGATTCGTGCACGGCATACGCGGTCGCCGGATAGCGACGAAAGTGCCCGGCTCCTCGTCGGGCCGGGCACAGTCCGCATCGTCGCCAGGTTAAGCAGCCTCTCCGGAGGGAGCGTTGACATCCTCCGGCAGCGCAGCGCGGGCAACATCGACCAGCGCGGTGAACGCCGCCGGATCGGTGATCGCGATGTCAGCCAGGTTCTTGCGGTCCACCTCGACGCCAGCGGCCTTGAGCCCCTGAATCAGCCGGTTGTAGGTGATGTCGTTGGCACGCGCGGCCGCATTGATGCGCGAGATCCACAATTTCCGGAACTCGCCCTTGCGCGCGCGACGGTCACGGTAGGCGTAGTTCAGTGAATGCAGCTGCTGCTCTTTGGCTTTGCGGTAGAGCCGCGACCGCTGGCCGCGATAGCCTTTCGAGGCCTTTAGGACTGAGCGCCGCTTCTTGTGGGCATTAACTGCCCGCTTAACGCGTGCCATGGGTTGTTCCTACTCTCATTCGGACGTGGTTGGTCAGGTGCTGGCGCCGGCCGGTCTTTGAGACGGCGGGTTAGCCATTCAGCAGCGATTTGACTCGCTTGGTGTCGTTGGCGGCCACCGTGGTGCGGCCATCCAGGCGCCGGGTTCGCTTGCTCGACTTGTGCTCGAGCAGGTGCCGACGGTTGGCCTTCTGCCGGACAATCTTTCCGGTACCGGTACGCCGGAAGCGCTTCGAGGCCCCGCTGTGGGTCTTAGCCTTGGGCATTTTTCCTCAGTTCTGGTGTTCGCTAACGAGTTAGTTCGGTTGGTTGTCACCGTCGGCCGAATGGGCCGCGGGGTCGTCAGGATGCCGGGCCCTGGCACGTGTCTTTGCGCCGCGGTGCGGTGCCAGCACCATCGTCATGTTGCGCCCGTCCTGCTTGGCGGAGGTTTCGACGAACCCGTACTCGGCGACATCGGCGCCCAGCCGCTGCAGCAGTCGGTAGCCCAACTCCGGCCTGGACTGCTCGCGCCCGCGGAACATGATGGTGACCTTGACCTTCGATCCCGCCTCCAGGAAGCGGATCACGTGGCCCTTTTTGGTCTCGTAATCATGGTCGTCGATCTTCGGCCGCAGCTTCTGTTCTTTGACAACGGTCTGCTGCTGGTTGCGGCGGGATTCACGCGCCTTTTGCGCCGCCTCGTACTTGTACTTGCCGTAGTCCATGATCTTGCAGACCGGTGCTCTGGCGTTCGGGGCAACTTCGACAAGGTCGAGGTCGGCATCCGCGGCGACGCGGAGTGCGTCTTCGATACGCACTATGCCTACCTGCTCCCCTCCTGGGCCGATCAATCGGACTTCAGGTACGCGAATGCGCTCGTTGACGCGGGTCTCAGTGCTGATGGGGCCTCCCTGGTTGGTCTTATTCCACGGCGGTCAGAGCCCGGACGGGCGGGAATCAGCGCGGTGGAATGCCAAGCCATCAGCAAAAAAGCCCTGCGCTAGCAGGGCCCAATGCCGACCGATCGCGGGCCCAGTAGTGACTACTGCAGCCGCCTGCGTCACACGCAGAACAGGCAATTTCGTGATGCCTGTGACCGGACCGCACAACCTTGAAAACCGAGAAAGTTCTCGTGGCTAGCGGTGGGAGTGGGACTCCACTTAACTGTCCCTGGCCTTCGCCGGGATGGTCGCGACCGTCAGTCTAGCAGCCATGACGCTCTACCCGGACAATGTGCTCACCCAGCCGCCGACCCGCGCGCACCAGGGCGGTAGGACTCGGCTGCCACTTCGCCGGGATTTTCCGGTTCATAAGGAATATCCTCGCGGTCTGTGACCGTCACAAAGCCTCGCTCGGTGCAGGGTAGGCACATCTCTCGGTATGACTGGGTTCCGGCCGCCGCTGGCTGGGCCGTCGGGGTCATCGCGACCCTGTCACTGCTGGCCAGCATTTCGCCGCTGGTTCGGTGGATCATCAAGGTTCCCCGAGAATTCATCAACAGTTATCTGTTCAATTTTCCCGACACCAGCTTCGCCTGGTCTTTTGTGCTGGCACTGCTGGCGGCGGCCCTGGCCGCGCGTAAACGGATCGCCTGGCTACTGCTGCTGACCAACGTCGTCTTGGCGGCTTTCCTCAACGCCGCCGACATCGCCGCGGGCGGCAACACCGCGGCCCAGAACTTCGGCGAAAACCTCGGGTTCGCAGTACACGTGGTGGCGATCGTCGTGCTGGTGCTGGGATATCGGCAGTTCTGGGCCAAGGTCCGCAGGGGTGCACTGTTCAAGGCGGCCGCGGTGCTGGTGGCCGGTGGTGCTATCGGAATCCTGGTGTCCTGGGGCCTGGTCGAGCTGTTTCCGGGATCCCTCGCGCCGCACGACCGTTTGCCCTACGTGGCCAACCGGGTGATCGGCTTCGCCCTGGCCGATCCCGACCTGTTCACCGGCCGGCCACACGTCTTCCTCAACGCCATGTTCGGCTTGTTCGGCGCTCTCGCCCTAATTGCCGCCACCATCGTGCTGTTTCAGTCCCAGCGTGCCGATAACGCGTTGACCGGTGAGGACGAGTCGGCCATCCGGGGGTTGCTCGAGCTGTACGGCAACAGCGACTCGCTGGGCTACTTCGCGACCCGTCGCGACAAGTCGGTGATATTCGCCTCCAGCGGCCGTGCCGCCATCACCTATCGGGTCGAAATCGGTGTCTGCCTGGCCAGTGGCGATCCGGTAGGCGACCCGCGGTCGTGGCCGCAAGCGATCGACGCATGGCTACGGCTGTGCCAGACCTATGGTTGGTCGCCCGGTGTGATGGGGGCCAGTTCACAAGGGGCCAAGGCATATCGCGAGGCAGGTTTGAACGCGCTTGAACTCGGCGACGAGGCGATCTTGGTGCCCGCCAATTTCACGCTGTCCGGCCCCGACATGCGCGGAGTGCGCCAAGCCGTGACCAGGGCACGTCGCGCCGGTCTGACGGTGCGCATCCGGCGTCACCGGGATATCTCCGACGCCGAAATGGAACAGACGATCGATCGCGCCGACGGCTGGCGCGACACCGAATCCGAGCGCGGCTTCTCGATGGCGCTCGGCCGCCTCGGCGACCCGGCCGACACCGACTGCTTGTTGGTCGAGGCGCTTGACCCCGACGACCTGGTAGTGGCGATGTTGTCGCTGGTGCCTTGGGGTACCAGCGGGGTCTCCCTGGACCTGATGAGACGTTCTCCGCAATCGCCCAACGGCACCATCGAGCTGATGGTCAGCGAACTGGCGCTGCGCGCCGAAGGCCTCGGCATCAGCCGCATCTCGCTGAACTTCGCGATGTTCCGGTCGGCTTTCGAGCAAGGCGCCCAATTGGGCGCCGGGCCGGTGGCCCGCTTGTGGCGTTGGCTGCTGGTCTTCTTTTCCCGGTGGTGGCAGATCGAGACGCTGTACCGATCCAACCAGAAGTATCAGCCGCAATGGGTGCCCCGCTACGCCTGCTATGAGGACGCGCGGGTGATCCCCAAGGTGGGTGTCGCCTCCGTGATCGCCGAGGGGTTCCTGGTATTGCCATTCAGCCGGCGCAACAAGGTGCACACCGGTCACCATCCCGCGGTCCCCGAACGGCTGGCGGCCACCGGTTTGTTGCACCATGACGGATCGGCGCCCGACGTCAGCGGGCTGCGGCAATCGGCAATTGCCGACGGCGACGACCCCCAACGTCGGCTGCCCGAGCAAGTCCGGGTGCGGCTGAACAAGTTGAAGAAATTGCGCATCAGCGGCATTGACGCCTATCCGGTGGGCGAACCGCCCACTCATACAGTCGCGCAAGCGATGGACGCCGACGACCAGGCGAGCGTGTCGGTATCCGGGCGGATCTTGCGGGTACGCAACTATGGTGGAGTGCTGTTCGCGCACTTGCGCGACTGGAGCGGCGAGATACAGGTGCTGCTGGACAACTCGCGACTCGAGCAGGGCCGCGCCGCGGATTTCAACGCGGCCATAGACCTTGGTGACCTGGTCGAGATGACCGGGCAGATGGGTTCGAGCAAGACCGGAACGCGATCACTGATCGTGCGCCGCTGGCGTCTGATCGGTAAGTGCCTGCGCCCCTTGCCCAACAAGTGGAAGGGGTTGACCGATCCCGAAGCCCGAGTGCGGACCCGCTACGTAGACCTCGCTGTCAACGCCGAGTCGCGCGCCCTCATCACGGCCCGCAGCGCGGTGCTGCGCTCCGTCCGAGAAACCCTGTCCGCCAAGGGGTTCATCGAGGTCGAGACACCCATCCTGCAACAGGTACACGGCGGCGCAACGGCCCGCCCGTTCATCACCCACATCAACACCTACTCCATGGACCTGTTCTTGCGCATCGCGCCGGAGCTGTATCTCAAGCGGCTGTGCGTCGGCGGGGTGGAACGGGTCTTCGAACTCGGCCGGGCCTTTCGGAATGAGGGCGTCGACTTCAGCCACAACCCGGAGTTCACCCTGTTGGAGGCCTATCAAGCGCACGCCGACTACCGGGTATGGATCGACAGCTGCCGCGAGCTGATCCAAAACGCCGCCCAGGCCGCCAACGGTGCTCCTGTCGCGATGCGCCCGGCCGGCGGCGGCCGCCTCGAACCGGTGGACATCTCGGGGGTCTGGGCGGTCAAGACCGTGCACGACGCGGTGTCAGAGGCCCTCGGTGAGCAGATCGACGCCGATACCGACTTGGCCACCCTGCGCAGGCTGGCCGACGCCGCACGCATCCCCTATCGGGCGCAGTGGGATGCCGGCGCGGTGGTGCTGGAGCTCTACGAACACCTGGTGGAGAGCCGCACCGAGCAGCCGACGTTCTACCTCGACTTCCCAACCTCGGTGTCCCCGCTGACCCGGCCGCATCGCAGCAAGCCCGGAATCGCCGAACGTTGGGACCTGGTGGCCTGGGGCGTCGAGCTTGGTACCGCCTACAGCGAGCTCACCGACCCCGTCGAACAGCGGCTCCGCTTGGAGGAGCAGTCTTTGCTCGCCGCCGGCGGGGATCCCGAAGCGATGCAGCTCGACGAAGACTTCCTGCAGGCCATGGAATACGCGATGCCGCCCACCGGGGGCCTCGGCATGGGCGTCGACCGGGTCGTCATGCTGATCACCGGGCGCAGCATCCGTGAAACGCTCCCGTTCCCGCTGGCCAAGCCGCACTAATCCCAGCCAGCTCACAGCTATTCCCCGTGGTTGGGGGCCGGTGATGTTTGACAATGAGACCGTGACAACGTCGCCGCCTGCCCTGGCGCGCGTGTTGGCCAGTACTCACACCTCTTTGATGCATGGTTGGGTGCCGGTCACCGTGCAGGTCGTGACCGCGATCGTGCTGCTGCTTGCCATCGGTTGGCGATCTCGGCGGCGACTACCCGCGGCCGTGATTTTTGGCGCCATAGCGGCCTGGGCAACCCGTTGGTACCTGGGCACACTGGCCAATGAGCCCGTCCCGGCGGCGTTGTGGGTGTGGGTCGGGTTGACCGCGGTGGCCGCGGCGATGCTGGTCGTGGGCTGGCGCGGGGCCCGCTGGCGACGCCGCACCGCCACCCTGGTCGCAGTTCCACTCTGTGCGCTTTGCGCGGCGCTGGGGCTCAACATCTGGGTCGGCTACTTCCCGACCGTGCAGGCCGCGTGGAATCAGCTGAGCTCTGGCCCGTTGCCGGATCAGGCGGACCCGGCCGCGGTTGTCGCGATGGCCGGCAAGGGAGTGCGCCCAGCGCACGGCAGCATGGTTCCGGTGGCGATCCCGTCCAACGCGTCGCACTTCAAACACCGGGGTGAACTCGTCTATCTGCCTCCCGCCTGGTTCGCCAGCTATCCGCCGCCGCGGCTGCCGGCCGTGATGATGATCGGCGGCCAGTTCAACACGCCCGCCGACTGGGCGCGCGCCGGTAACGCCGTGCGCACGATCGACGATTTTGCGCTCGCCCACAACGGCAATGCGCCGGTGCTGGTGTTCGTGGATTCCGGGGGCGCCTTCAACAACGACACCGAATGCGTCAACGGGCGGCGCGGCAACGCAGCCGACCATCTAACTAAAGATGTTGTGCCCTATATGATCTCGGCGTTTGGTGTCAGCCCCGAACCATCAAACTGGGGCATTGTGGGCTGGTCGATGGGCGGGACCTGCGCGGTAGATCTGACCGTCATGCACCCTTCCCTGTTCAGCGCCTTTGTTGATGTTGCGGGCGACTTTTACCCAAACGCGGGAAACAAGGCGGAAACCATCACCAGGCTTTTCGGCGGCAATGCTGACGCCTGGGCCGCGTTCGACCCGACAACGGTGATCAACCGACATGGGCAGTACACCGGAATTTCGGGCTGGTTCAGCATTTCGGTACCGGCGGGGCCGGGAGCCCCGCGTGACGTCGCGATCACCGACCCCGTCGTGATGCGGCTGGCCGGACGCGAAGCCGCCGCCAATCCGAGCAACCAGACCGCCGCGGCCAACTCCTTGTGCGCACTGGGCCGCGCCAACGGCATCGACTGCGCGGTGGTCCCCCAGCCAGGACGGCACGACTGGCCCTTCGCCGACCAGGTGTTCGCCCGGGCGCTGCCGTGGCTGGCCGGTCAGCTGGGGACCCCGGGAGTGCCTCGTATTCCGCTGCCAGGCACGGTGTCTCCGGCGACTCAGGTGGTTCCTGCCGGCCGGTGATTTCGTTGCCCCCCCCTCGAACGGCTGAAGCAACCCGCGGCCCAACATCGCCACAGCTGGTGCTGATGGCGTTGATTCCGGCGTTGGTCGTGGAGCAGACGGCACTAGTTCGATCGCCGCCCGCAGTAACGTGGCGGCATGCCCGACCAACCAGAGCCTCCCGCCGAGACGCCGTCTGCACCCCCCGACCCGGGGTACGACGACGCCGGCACGCCGACCTTCGAGTCGGTCCGCGAAAAGATCGAGTCCCGCTACGCGACGGCGCTGGGCGCGGCGGAACTCGACGCGGAGACATCCGAAGGACGCACCGTCGAGGAACAGTACGAGCAACGCCAGCGGGCCGCGGCTGAGCGGTTGGCACAGATCCGCGAGTCGATGCGCGAGCATGAGTGACACTGTCCCCACCTCGCGGGTAGGCACCCAATTCGGGCCCTACCGGCTACGGCGATTGCTCGGCCGCGGCGGGATGGGCGAAGTCTACGAAGCCCACGACACCGTCAAAGACCGCACCGTGGCGCTCAAACTCATGTCCCAACAGTTCAACTCAGACAGCACATTTCGCCGTCGCATGCAGCGGGAGGCCCATACCGCCGGCCGCCTGCAAGAACCGCACATCGTGCCCATTCACGACTTCGGTGAGATCGACGGCCAACTGTTCATCGACATGCGCTTCATCGAAGGCACTGACCTGGGTTCGGTGCTCAAGCGCGGCGCGCTACCCGCACCACGCGCCGTGGCCATCGTCAGCCAGGTGGCTGAAGCGCTCGATGCCGCGCACCGGGGCGGAGTCGTGCACCGCGACATCAAACCCGAAAACATCCTGATCACCGGCAACGACTTCGCCTACCTGGTCGACTTCGGGATCGCGGCGGCAGCCACCGACCAACACCTCACCAAGACCGGAACCGCGGTGGGCAGCTGGAGCTACATGGCGCCAGAACGATTCGGCGACGACGAAGTCACCTACCGTTCAGACATCTACGCACTGGCCTGTGTGCTCTACGAATGCCTCACTGGCACACCGCCTTACCAGACCCAGAACCTGAGCACGCTGATGGGCGCACACCTGATGCAGCCGATCCCCCGCCCCAGCCGGCACCGCCCCGACATCCCGACCGCCTTTGACGAGGTGATCGCCCGGGGCATGGCCAAAGACCCCGCCTTGCGCTACCCCACCGCCGGTGAGCTGGCGCGTGCCGCCCGGCACGCTTTGAGCGCTGGGGACCAAGAACGCGCGGCGACCCTGATCGCCGGTACCCACCAGCTCGCCGCGCCACCTAGCGGTCCGATGCCGTGGGCCCCGCCACCGTGGACCCCACCGGCGCGACGCACCCGCACACCGTGGCTCCTGGCGGTCGCAGTCCTGGTTGTTGTCATCGCGGTCGTCGGCACCGGGCTCTTCTTGGCCCGCAAGGAGCCCGCTAGAGGCCCCACCGGTGGCGTCAGCACGACTGCTGGGGCCCCGTCGGGCACCACTGCGACAGCCGGCCCGACCGTGGCGCCCACGCAATTGGAATCGTTTCTGCTCAGTCCCGAACAGATCAACACCATTGTCGGCACGACGGGCATCGTCATTGACCACAACGCCACCGAGATGACCGATCCCGGTCCGGAAAACTCGCTGTCAACCGAGCAATGCCTTGGCGCACTCATCGGCTACCAGACCCGGACGTACAAGAGCAGCGGGTACACCAGCATGCTTGCCCAGCTGATGCAAAAGCCGCGCAGCACACCCGGATACGTTGTGGTTCAGGGCGCCGTGATCTTCGCATCCGCAGACCAGGCCGTCGGATTTGTGGCGGCTCAGGCCGATCAGTGGCGCAGCTGCGCCGGGAAAGACGTTACCCAAGTCAACAATGGCAAGACATCCCGATGGACCTTCCGGGACGTCAGCGGCGCCCCACCCAAGATCTCGCTGCAGCGCGATTTGGCCGACAGCGTCGTGGTCTGCCAACACGTGCTCAGCGCGGTGTCCAACATCGTCCTGGACGTCAACGTGTGCGCGCCCAATGTCACCGACCAAGCCAGCGAGATCGCCGACACCATGGCCGCCAAGGTACCGACGTGACGGCACCCGGTCGGTCCGCCGTGTCCAACCGACGCGGCGGACTCAGGCGCTGACTTTTCGCCGCCGGTTCGGCCGGCGCCCACTAGTCGATGGGCGCCGGGCGGCCAAGACTTCGGCCAGAAACTTCCCGGTGTAGCTTTCCGGCACCGCGGCGATATCCTCCGGCGCGCCCTGAGCGACGACGGTGCCGCCGCCGGCACCCCCCTCCGGTCCCATATCGATAATCCAATCCGAGGTCTTGATGACGTCGAGGTTGTGTTCGATCACGACCACGGTGTTGCCCTTGTCCACCAGGCCGCTGATGACGTTCAACAGCTTTCGGATGTCATCGAAATGCAAACCGGTGGTGGGCTCGTCGAGGATGTAGATCGTGCGGCCGGTCGAGCGCTTTTGCAGCTCGGATGCCAGCTTGACCCGTTGCGCCTCACCCCCGGACAGTGTCGGCGCGGGCTGGCCGAGCCGCACGTAGCCCAGGCCGACGTCGACCAGGGTGCGCAGATAGCGGTGAATGCCGGAGATGGGCTCGAAGAACTCCGCGGCTTCCTCGATCGACATGTCCAGCACCTCGGAGATGGTTTTGCCCTTGTAGTGCACTTCGAGGGTTTCCCGGTTGTAGCGCGCGCCCTGGCAGACCTCGCACGGCACGTACACGTCGGGCAGGAAGTTCATCTCGATCTTGATGGTCCCGTCGCCGGTGCAGGCCTCACACCGGCCGCCCTTGACGTTGAAGGAGAAACGTCCCGGCTGATAGCCGCGGACCTTGGCCTCGGTGGTGGCTGCGAACAAGGTGCGGATCTTGTCGAACACCCCCGTATAGGTGGCCGGGTTGGATCGCGGCGTACGGCCAATCGGCGATTGGTCCACACGCACCAGCTTGTCCAGGTGGTCAAGCCCGGTGATGCGGGTGTGCCGGCCCGGGACCTGGCGGGCGCCGTTGAGCCGATTCGCCAACACCGCGGCCAGGATGTCGTTGACCAGTGTTGACTTTCCCGAACCCGAAACTCCCGTCACCGAGGTCAACACCCCGAGCGGAAACGCCACATCGATACCGCGCAGGTTGTGCTCGCGGGCACCAACCACGGTGAGTTGTCGGCGGGAGTCGACGGACCGACGGCTGGTCGGAATTTCTATCCCTTCCCGCCCGGACAGGAAGGCACCAGTGATGGAACTCTGGTTACGGAGCAACTCCTGATACGGCCCGCTGTGCACGATGCTGCCGCCGTGCTCGCCGGCCCCCGGCCCGATGTCGACGACCCAGTCGGCATGCTCGATGGTGTCCTCGTCGTGCTCGACCACGATCAGCGTATTGCCCAAATCCCGCAGGCGGGTGAGAGTTTCAATCAGCCGACGGTTGTCGCGCTGGTGTAGCCCGATCGACGGCTCGTCAAGCACATACAGGACGCCGACCAGACCAGACCCGATCTGCGTGGCCAGCCGGATGCGCTGTGCCTCGCCTCCGGACAGCGTGGCCGCCGCACGCGACAAAGACAGGTACTCCAGCCCGACATCGAGCAGGAAGCCGAGTCGCGACTGGATCTCCTTGAGCACCTGACCGGCGATCGCCTGCTCGCGCGCACCCAGGGTGAGCGCGTTCAGAAAATCTGCGCAGTCTGAGATGGACAGCTCACAGACCTCGGCGATCGACTTTGCATCCTGCTCCCCCGCGGCCAACGTGACCGACAGGATTTCCGGCTTGAGCCGGGCCCCGTCACACACCGGGCAGGGCACGTCGCGCATGAAGCCCTCGTAGCGTTCCTTCATCTGCTCGGACTCGGTCTGCGCCATCTTGCGTTGCAGAAATGCCAGAACGCCTTCGAAGTCGGCGTAGTAGGACCGGGTGCGTCCGTACCGGTTGCGATAGCGCACGTGTACCTGCTCGTCGGCACCTTCCAGAATTGCCTTGCGAGCCTTGGCGGGCAGCTTGCGCCAGGGGGTGTCGACATCGAAGCCGAGTGCGTCCCCCAGCCCGGCGAGCATGCGCGTGAAGTATTCGGCGGTGTGGCCGGTCGACCACGGCGCTACCGCGCCCTCGGCCAGTGTGCGATCCGGGTCGGGCACCACCAGGTCGGGATCGACCTCCTTGCGAATCCCCAGACCGCTGCATTCGGGGCAGGCGCCGTAAGGCGAGTTGAACGAAAACGACCGTGGTTCCAGGTCGTCGACGGCCAGCGGATGCCCGTTGGGACAGGCCAGTTTCTCGGAGAATCGCTGTTCGCGAGGATGATCGTGCTCATCGTGATCGTCGGGGAATTCCAGCACGACAATGCCATCGGCCAGATTCAACGCCGTCTCCACCGAGTCGGTCAGCCGCTGCTTGGCGGCCGCTTTGACGGTGAGCCGGTCCACCACCACTTCGATGTCGTGCTTTTCCTGCTTCTTCAGCTTCGGCGGATCCGTCAACGGGTGAACCACCCCGTCGACCCGTACCCGGCTATAGCCCTGGGCGTTGAGCTTGTCGAACAGGTCCGCAAACTCACCCTTGCGGGTGCGGACCACCGGGGCCAGCACCAGGAATCGCGTGCCCTCCGCCATGGCCAGTACCTGATCGACGATTTGCTGCGGGGTCTGACGCGCGATCCGTTCACCGCAGGTCGGACAGTGCGGAGTG
This sequence comes from Mycobacterium marinum, assembly GCF_003391395.1. Lineage (NCBI taxonomy): Bacteria > Bacillati > Actinomycetota > Actinomycetes > Mycobacteriales > Mycobacteriaceae > Mycobacterium > Mycobacterium marinum. The sequence goes on along the minus strand of NZ_CP024190.1, from coordinate 2,779,063 downwards.
CCCGCCCGTGCGTACAACAGGCGCAGGTAGTCGTACACCTCGGTGATGGTGCCAACGGTCGAACGCGGGTTGCGGTTGGTCGACTTTTGGTCAATGGACACCGCCGGGGAAAGTCCCTCGATGAAATCGACGTCCGGCTTGTCCATCTGTCCCAGGAACTGGCGGGCATAGGCCGACAGTGATTCCACATAGCGGCGCTGGCCTTCAGCGAAGATCGTGTCGAAGGCCAGCGAGGACTTGCCCGATCCGGATAAACCGGTGAACACGATCAGCGCATCACGGGGCAAGTCGAGGTCGACACCGCGGAGGTTATGCTCGCGCGCACCCTTGACGATCAGGCGGTCAGCCACGCTGTCCCTTTCACAGAAGTTCGTTTGCCGGAATGCCCGTCGGGCTTCCGACTTGTGACCCCATATCAGCCAATACGAACGCGGCACGGCATGGGCCGCATTCCATGCTAGGTGGCCCCTATGACAAGGGCTGAACAAGGCGGGACGGTTGGGGTTTGGTCAGGCCGGCTCGGGCGCCGCAGTAACCTGGCGCCTATGACCGTCGTCGATGACAACTACACCGGACACGTCGACCCCGGGACCGTGGCTCGGCGCACTTTGCCTGGTGCCACCATCCTCAAGGCGTCGGTCGGCCCCATGGACAACAACGCCTACCTGGTGACCTGTTCGGCGACCGGGCAGACGCTGCTGATCGATGCCGCCAATGACGCCGAGGTGCTGATCGACCTGATCCGGCGGTACGCCCCCAAGATCGCGCTGATCGTCACCAGCCATCAACACTTTGACCATTGGCAGGCGCTGCAGGCGGTGGCCGAAGCCACCGGCGCCCCAACGGCCGCACACGAGATCGACGCCGAACCCCTACCAGTCAAACCGGACAGATTGTTGGCCAACGGGGACCGAGTACAAATCGGCGAGCTCAGCTTCGACGTGATCCACCTGCGCGGACACACCCCCGGATCCATCGCGCTGGCCCTGGACGGGGCTGCCACGGGCGGGGTCACCCAACTGTTCACGGGTGACTGTCTATTCCCGGGTGGGGTCGGCAAGACCTGGCAGCCGGGTGACTTCACCCAACTAGTGGAGGACGTCAGCAGCCGCGTGTTCGACGTCTACCCGGATTCCACGGTCGTGTACCCCGGCCATGGTGATGACACCGTGCTGGGCGTCGAACGTCCTCATCTCGACGAATGGCGCGAGCGGGGTTGGTAGCCCCGATCGCGGTCGGACTCCAAGCAGCAGTCGGCCCGTCCCCCGAACCGGGATGACGGGCCGAGCCTTTCTGATGATTCAACAGTAGGAACTAAGACGGACGATCGCGGTCCACGCTGCTAGCTTGCCGCGACCTGCTTGCGCCCGTAGACGCGCTCCATCAACGCGGTATCGGTGTGCACCTGCACCCGCACCACTTTGCCGTCGCGAAGCGTGTAGACGTCAGCGTCCTGACCTCTCTCCTGGCCAACACTGACATCGGTGAGCGCGACAACCATGTCACCGTCGGCAAGGAACTTGTGGGGTGTGGCCGTCGTCGACTTCTCCGCCAGCCGAGCCAGGAACTGGCCGAATTCACCTTTGCCGTGGTAGGTGCCGCTGATTTCACTCTCACCGGGCTGGACCCACTCGATGTTGTCATCGAACAGGCTCATCACCTTCTCGATGTCACCGGCAGCAAACGCCGCGTATCCCTGCCTGATCCGCTCGATGTTTTCTTCTTGTTCCGACATCGTCGATTCCCTTCGTGCGACCCGACATTTCGGCCACGACAGGCTTGGCAAGGTCACGGGAGTCGGTCTCGGTCGGCCCTCGGATCAGTCAGACCATTCGCCGCCGGCTCAAATCTACGCCTACACACAGGGAAATCACAGATACTAAACACAGAATTTCCCAGGCCGCGACAGTCTTTCTGATATGATCCGCCGCCGCTGCGCACAATCTTCGATGGCCGCAGGCATGAAACAACGGCGCGAGCGGCCGTCATCACCTCGACAGCGGCAAGCCCAGCTACGACGAACCGTTACCAGATGGACCGGACGTCCATCACGTCAACGAATGACGTAAGCGAAGCCGGAAACCCGGCAGCAAAGTTTGACCGCTAGGTGGTGTGCACGATCAGCACGTCGACCTTGGCCCGCCGCGAGACGTTGGCCGGCACCGATCCCAGCAACCGGCCCGCGATCGTGCTGAGCCCGACATTGCCGACAACCAGCAGGTCGGCCTTCACTTCCTCGGCCAGGTTCACCAGCGCATCGACGGGAGCGCCGACCACCGGGCGCTCCTCGACGTTCTTGGCACCGGCGTTGTGCGCCCGCTCCTTGGCATCGTGCAGGATCTCGTAGATCGGGGCGGTTCCCGTGACCTTGTAGCTTTCTTCCCTGAGCACGTCAGCCGCCCGCGCGTCTTCGTGCTGAGGCAGGTACGCCGACGCGATGATCAACTTGGCATCGGCACCGGCGATCTGCGCGGCGCGGTCCACCGCACGCAACGACGAGTCCGAACCGTCGGTTCCTACCACCACGGTCCCATAGGCGCCCATTAAACCTCCCAGTGTCGGTTGCTACGCCAACCCCAGACAGTATCTCTTTGCCTGATGTAGGTGGCTCAGATTAACCACAACGGAACGGCGTGGCGCAAGCATCTATTTGCCTGGCCAGCGGGGTTCATCGGACACTATTGCCAATGACAACGCCCCCAAACCTCAACGCCGGCTTTGGAATTTCAAGCAGCACAACAATTTTCGCGATTATGGGTCGCCCAGCCGGGCGGGCCCCCCAAACCTCGCGGTCAACGGCCGCCCAACCCCCGAAAGATCACGCGTGACCAGGATCATCGCAGGGCCCTTACAGTGACAAGCATCATGTCCACACCGACGCTCGAGCAGGGCGCGACGGCTACCGACAAGGCCGAGCGCGTACGCCCACGTGGCCAGCTGCTCGACCCGTGGTTGATGGCTTTGCTGGCAACGCTGATCAGCGTCGCCTGGGCCGGTAGGCCCTCTCTGTGGTTCGACGAGGGCGCAACGATTTCGGCCGCCGCGAACCGGACGTTGCCGGAGCTGTGGAAACTGCTGGGCCACATCGATGCCGTGCATGGCTTCTACTACCTGCTGATGCACGGCTGGTATGCGATCTTTCCGCCGACGGAATTCTGGTCGCGGGTGCCCAGCAGCTTGGCCATCGGCGGTGCCGCCGCGGGTGTAGTCGTGTTCACCAAGCAGTTCTCCGGACGCTCCACCGCGTTGTGCGCGGGTGCCGTCTTTGCCATCCTGCCGCGGGTGACGTGGGCGGGAATCGAGGCCCGCTCGTCGGCCTTGTCGGTGGCGGCCGCGGTCTGGCTGACCGTGCTGCTGGTCGCCGCGGTGCGGCGTAACCGGCCATGGCTATGGCTGCTCTACGCGCTGGTGTTGATGGTGTCGATCCTGATCAACATCAACCTGGGGTTGTTGGTGCCCGTCTATGGCGCGCTGCTACCGCTGCTGGCCCCCAAGAAATCTCGAAAATCTCCCGGCATCTGGTGGGCCGTCACCTCGGTGGTCGCGATTGGGGCAATGACGCCGTTCGTGCTGTTCGCGCACGGGCAGGTTTGGCAGGTCGGATGGATCTCGGGGCTGAACCGCAATCTGTTCCTGGACGTGGTGCATCGCCAATACTTCGACCACAGTGTTGCGTTCGCCATCCTGGCCGGCGTGCTTGTCGTCGCCGCCATCGCCGTGCGGCTGACCGGCATAGCGAGGCCGGGCGAGGGGACGCGCCCGCTACTGCTGGCCAGCATCGCTTGGGTCGTCATACCCACTGGCATCGTTCTGCTGTACTCGGCGATCGTTGAACCGATCTACTACCCCCGCTACCTGATCCTCACCGCCCCGGCGACCGCCGTCATCCTGGCGGTCTGCATCGTCACGCTCGCCCGCAAACCCTGGCTCATCACCGGTGTCGTGGTGCTGCTGGCCGTCGCGGCGTTCCCGAACTATTTCTTCACCCAACGCGGCCCGTACGCCAAGGAGGGTTGGGACTACAGCCAAGTGGCCGATGTCATCAGCGCCCATGCCGCACCGGGAGACTGTCTGCTGGTGGACAACACCGTGCCCTGGAAGCCGGGACCGGTCCGCGCGCTACTGGCCACCCGGCCGGCCGCGTTCCGGTCGCTGATCGACGTGGAGCGCGGCGCCTACGGGCCCAAGGTCGGCACCTTGTGGGACGGCCATGTTGCCGTGTGGCTGACCACGGAGAAGATCAACAAGTGCGCGACGTTGTGGACGATCTCCAATCGCGACAACGCACTTCCTGACCATGAAGTCGGGCCGGCGTTGTCGCCGGGGACGGCGTTCGGCAAAACCCCCGTCTACCTATTCCCCCACTACCTGGGATTCCACATCGTCGAGCGATGGCAGTTCCACTACTCGCAGGTCATCAAGTCAACCCGGTGAGCGACGATCGTGGTGGGTCGCCTGGTAGGACGCGATGAAGCCGACCGCGGCCAGCACAGTGAAGACGGTATAGAGCCACCGGGCAGCGGCCACCTCTCCACCGGTCGCGGTATTGACCACCACCCCGGCCAGTCCGGCGCCAAACGCCGCCGAGACCAACTGCACAATGTTGATCGCCGCGGCCGCCGAGCTGCTCTCGGCCGGGTCGTCGACGCAATCCATTGCGCGCACCGTGAGATGCGGCCACGCGATACCGATACCGGCCCCGGTGATCAGCAGCGCAAGCGCCCAAAGCGCCACGGTCGGCAGCGACGCATCCGCGCGCTGCGTGACGGCACCCAGCGCCAGACCCGACGCCATTACCAGCGGCGCTGCCGCGATGATGTAGCCAATGAGTCTGGGGTTGGTCAGTGAAGCGCTGACGATCTCGCCGGCCGTCCAACCGAATGCCAAAGCCGCACCGAGGAATCCGGCAGCCACCGGCGTCAGGTGCCCTAACCCCTGACCAAACAGCGGCACATACGTCGTGACCATCGCGGCAACCATCTGCACCGACATGGTCAGATAGATCCATTTCAATGGTCCGCTACCAAACACGCTGTGCGGCAGGACCGCGACATGCATGCGCCAGTCGACAATCACGAAGATGCCGACTAGCAAGGCGCCGGCGACAAGCAGCCCGGCGGTCGCCACCAGATACTGCGGGATTTCGGCGACGCTGACGGCCAGCGCGGCCGCGCCCATCAGCAACAACGACCACACCGGCACCTTGTGCGCCGGGGCCACCGGTTTCTCGCCGCCCACTCCCACCCCGTTGGACAGCACGACCAGGACCAAGAACGTCATCAACCCGGCCATCGTCGCCATCACGCCAAACGCCCACCGCCACAATCCGAACTGCGCGAACAATCCGCCCGTGGCGGGCCCGATCAAGGTCGCGACGCCCCACATCGCCGAGACCAGCGCCGACCCGCGGGTCCATAGGTTGTGCGGCAAAGCCGCATTGATGAGCGCATAACCCAGCCCTGCCAGCAATCCACCGGCCACCCCCTGCAGGGTCCGCCCGGCGACCAGCATTTCCATGTTTTGCGCGGCCGCACAGACCAGGCTGGCGAAGCCGAACACGGTCAGCCCCATCAGATACGACATGCGAGCGCCGACCTTCAGCAGCATCGCGTTGACCGTGGTGGCCGAGACGACCGAGCCAACCAGATACAGGGTCGTCACCCAAGCATAAAGCCGGCTGCCCCCGATTTCGGCGATGGTGCTTGGCAGCAGGCTGACGGTGAGAAACTCGTTGGTCGCGTACATCGCGACACCGCCGGCCAGCAGGGTGGCTGTCCCCAGATGCCCGCTCCGTAGCTCTCGCCAGCTACCGGTCTCCCTCGCGGTCTCGGTCACCTCTACACCGTAGGAGGTGAGGAATCGCCGCCTGCGCTATTTCAACCCGGCGGCATCCATACCGCGCAACTCCTTCTTGAGATCGGCGATCTCGTCGCGGAACCGGGCGGCCAACTCGAATTGGAGGTCGCGCGCCGCGACCATCATCTGCGAGGTCAGGTCTTTGATCAGGTCGGCCAGCTCGGCGCGGGGCATAGCCGAGGTATCGCGACCCTCGAATACCCCGGCGCTGACGGCCCGGCCGGGTTCACCCTGGGCCCGCCGGCCCCGGGATGAGTTGCGACCCGACCCACCGATCGGAACTGACTCCGCGGCTTCGGTGTCGTCCGCCTCCCGGTAGACCTGGTCGAGGATGTCGGCGATCTTCTTGCGCAGTGGCTGGGGGTCGATCCCGTTGGCCTCGTTGTAGGCGACCTGTTTTGCCCGCCGCCGCTCGGTTTCGTCGATCGCTTCCTTCATCGAGTCGGTGATCTTGTCGGCGTACATGTGCACTTCACCGGATACGTTGCGGGCGGCGCGGCCGATCGTCTGGATCAGGCTGCGCGCCGACCTCAGGAAGCCCTCCTTGTCGGCGTCCAAGATGGCCACCAGCGACACTTCCGGCAGGTCCAGGCCCTCACGAAGCAGGTTGATGCCGACCAGCACGTCATACTCACCAAGTCGCAGCTGGCGCAGCAGCTCGACCCGGCGCAACGTGTCGACCTCGGAGTGCAGGTAGCGAACCCGGATACCCATCTCGAGCAGGTAATCGGTGAGGTCTTCGGCCATCTTCTTGGTCAGCGTCGTCACCAGCACCCGCTGGTCGGCCTCGGCCCGCTGCCGGATCTCGCCGATGAGATCGTCAATCTGTCCCTTGGTCGGTTTGACCACCACCTTGGGATCCACCAAGCCGGTCGGACGAATCACCTGCTCGACAAATTCACCGCCGGACTGGCTCAGTTCGTAGGGCCCCGGCGTGGCCGACAGGTACACCGTCTGCCCAATCCGATCGGCGAACTCCTCCCACTGCAACGGACGATTGTCCACCGCCGAGGGCAACCGGAATCCGAACTCCACCAAGTTGCGCTTGCGCGAAATGTCGCCCTCATACATGCCGCCGATCTGCGGAACGGTGACGTGTGACTCGTCGATGACCAGCAGGAAATCCTCCGGGAAGTAGTCCAACAGCGTTGCAGGAGCTGAGCCGGCGGGCCGTCCGTCGATGTGGCGCGAGTAGTTCTCGATGCCCGAGCAGAACCCGACCTGCCGCATCATCTCGATGTCGTAGTTGGTGCGCATCCGCAGCCGCTGCGCCTCCAGCAGCTTGCCGTGGCCCTCGAGTTCGGCGAGGCGCTCGGCAAGCTCCTCCTCGATCGTGGAGATCGCCTGTGCCATCCGCTCCGGCCCGGCCACATAGTGGGTGGCCGGGAAGATGCGTAGCGAATCGACCTGCCGGACCACGTCGCCGGTCAGCGGGTGAAGGTAATAGAGCGCCTCGATTTCGTCGCCGAAGAACTCGATGCGGACCGCCAGCTCCTCATAGGACGGGATGATTTCCACGGTGTCACCGCGCACCCGGAAGGAACCGCGAGTGAAAGACAGGTCGTTGCGGGTGTACTGCACGTCCACCAGCAGCCGCAGCAGGCCGTCGCGTGGGACGTCGGTGCCGACCTGCAGTTCGACCGAACGATCCAGGTAGGACTGGGGGGTGCCCAGACCATAGATACAGGACACCGAGGCCACCACCACCACGTCACGCCGCGACAGCAGCGCGGAGGTCGCGGAGTGCCGCAGCCGCTCCACGTCATCGTTGATGGAGCTGTCCTTTTCGATGTAGGTGTCGGTCTGGGCGATATACGCCTCGGGCTGGTAGTAGTCGTAGTACGACACGAAGTACTCGACAGCGTTGTGCGGCAGCATCTCTCGCAGCTCATTGGCCAGCTGCGCAGCCAGGGTCTTGTTCGGCGCCATCACCAGGGTGGGCCGCTGCAATCGTTCGATCAGCCACGCCGTGGTAGCCGACTTGCCGGTTCCGGTGGCGCCGAGCAGCACCACGTCACGCTCGCCGGCTCGGATTCTGCGTTCCAGTTCGTTGATCGCGGCCGGCTGATCGCCGGCTGGATCGTGCGGGCTGATTACCTCGAAACTGGCGCCGGTACGCACCACGTCATCGACGGCACGGTATTCCGAATGCGCGACCGGCACGTGGTCGGCAGGATGCTCAGTGGCAAAAGCCATGCCACCAGGGTAAAGGCAGACACCGACAAGAAGCCCGGCGAGCGTACCCGCAATGCCCGCCGGCACCCTGATGTCGGAGGGAGACAACCACGGGTCTGAGCGGTCGGTAGGGTGTCATCATTCATCCGCCCAAGCACGAATCCTTCGACGTGGCCGCCCGCACCAATACCGATCCCAAAGGCATCGTGCGGGCGGTCGATGAGTATGCGATGCACCCGTGGGGGCTCTACCTGGCCCGGCCCACTCCGGGCCGCGCCCAATTCCACTACCTCGAGTCGTGGCTGTTGCCGTCGTTGGGGTTGCGCGCCACGGTCTTCCACTTCAATCCGGGGCATGAGCGCGATTTCGACTATTACCTCGACGTGGGCGAATACACCGCGGGTCCCGCGAAATGGCACTCCGAGGACCACTACATCGACATCGAAGTTCGCACTGGTCAGGGCGCGAAACTGGCTGACGTCGACGAGTTGCTGGGCGCCTTTCACCACGGCCTGCTGACCCCCGAGGCGGCCGAGCAAGCGGTGCACAGGGCGGTGTCCGCGGTCGATGGGCTGGCCCACCACGATTACGACCTGGTGCGGTGGCTGGCGTCCAAGGGCATGGCGCTCACATGGCGGCCCACGTGAGCGCATCACCCGACGCCCTTTCTGGGTCGTTTCCAGAATTGGCTAGTGGGTAATCCTGTCGTATGCCCCTCCGCGACAACCGCCACAACTGGCAATCCGACCAAGGCGTCCGACACCGGGGACGGCGCCGCTGGAAGAAGCGCAAACCCGACGAAGGGCCGCGTTTTGTCGTCCAGCATCACGCGGCAGGCAGCGGTCACTATGACTTCCGCCTCGAGATCGGCGGTGTCCTCGTATCCTGGGCGATCCCCAGCGGTCCGTCGACCAACCCCGAGTACAAGCGGATGGCCCGTCGCACCGAGAATCACCCCGTCAAATGGGCCTCATCCAAGGGAGTGATTCCCGACGCCGCATGCGGTGCCGGCGTTGTCGTCGTCTGGGACCAGGGCACCTACGCCAACAGAACCCAACATGAAATGACCAAAGGGCTCGATCGAGGTCATCTGTCGTTTCACTTGCACGGCCAGAAGTTGAGGGGCGGCTACGCCCTCACCCGGATTCGGGAGGGCAGCGAAGAGGCCTGGCTACTGGTCAAACGCAGCGACGATCATGCCGTTGCACCCAGCCAAGCGATGGGAAACGAACCCGAATCGCCGTGACGTTACTCGCGCCCACCGACCGATCGGCACCACATGGGGATGGGCCGCCAACCGGTGGCATGGAATCGCAACAGCGCATCCCAAACTGCGAAACCGCGCGGCGCACCACCGGACCGGCTACGGCCGCCATCCGGTCGAGTCGGCCCACTCCCATGCCCGCCGGTAGGCGTCGAGAAACCAGGGCTCCTTTGTGGTGACGTAATGCTCCACGCCGCCGCCGCCAGCGAGCGCCGCCTGCTTTTCTGCGTCGCGCTTGATGGCCAGATAATCGGCGCGGGCCCCGGGATTGGCCCGCAGCCAGTCCACGAACAGCAGGGCGAACTGCTGATTGGGCCAGCCATCCACCCGAATGTGCACATTCGTCGGTCGGCCTGGGTCCGCGGAGGCATGAAAACGCTTATGCCACAACGCAGGGTCACGACCGTGGTCGTAGTGGTCGATGAGGCTGCGCGGGTCTTCTTTGGGGTTGTCCTGGGTGATGTGCTCGAGGCGCGGATAACCGGCCGAGCGCAGCCCCTCGGCCAGTTCGTCTGCTACCGCAAGTGATTCGACGGTGACCTGGATGTCGATGACGTCTTTGGCATCGAATCCCGCGACAGCGGTCGAGCCGATGTGGTCGACCCGCGACGCCTTGTGACCGCATGTGGTCTTGAGGCGCGCAACGATGCGCTGCGCCTGCTCTGGCCAACTTGGGTCTGCCGGCACCACACGGGCAGGAAACCGCGCAATCTGACCCACGCTCAGGTTGTGGGCGAAAGGCAGGATCCTGTTGTTCCACACGTCACGCGCACGCTCGACCAACGCATCGAGGCTGCCGGAATTGTCTAGCCAGACATCGGCGATGGCACGACGCTGCTCATCGCTAGCCTGTGCGGCAATCCTGGCGCGGGCATCGTCTTCGGACATGCCGCGCTGGTGGACCAGTCGTCGTAGCCGTACCTCCATGTCGGCATGCACGACAACCACGAGCGGGAACAGCGGAGCCATCCCCGATTCCACCAGCAGCGGAATGTCCTCTACGACAACCGCGTCATCGGATACTGCCGCGATGATCTCGGCGCGACGGCGGGCCACCAGCGGGTGCACGATGCCGTTGAGCTTCGAGCGTGACGCCTCATCCCGAAACGCCTTGGCAGCCAGCCCCGGCCGATCCAGTGCCCCATCGGGCAGCAGGATGTCATGGCCGAAGGCATCGACCAGCGCGGCCAGTCCTTCGGTACCCGGCTCAACTACTTCGCGAGCCAGCACATCGCCGTCGACGATGATGCCGCCACATTCTGCGAATGTCGCAGACAGCGCCGACTTTCCGGCACCGATGCCACCGGTAAGCCCGATGCGCAGCATCCGTGAACGCGACTACCCGTTACCTGCGAGCTTTTCGCGCAGCGCGGCCAGTTGGGCATCGCTAGCCAGCGATCCACCCGCGGACTTCTCCGAGGAGCTGCTGCTCGACGAGCCACCACCGTTGTCGCCATGTCCGGCCGCCTCCGCAGCAGCGAACTTCTCCATCTGCGTGGTGTGCATCTTGTGCCGGCGCTCGGCCTCGGCGTAGCGGGCTTCCCATTCGGCACGCTGGGTGTCGAATCCTTCCATCCATTCGTTGGTTTCGGGATCGAAGCCCTCGGGGAAGATGTAGTTACCCTGGTCGTCGTAGCTGTCGGCCATGCCGTACTTGGCCGGGTCGAACTCGTCGGTGTAGTCCTCGTTGGCCTGCTTGAGCGACAACGAGATCCGGCGACGCTCCAGGTCGATGTCGATGACCTTGACCATCGCGTCGTCGCCGACGGCGACCACCTGGTCGGGCACCTCGACGTGGCGCTCAGCCAGCTCGGAGATGTGCACCAGACCCTCGATGCCCTCCTCGACGCGGACGAACGCACCGAAGGGCACCAGCTTGGTGACCTTGCCCGGCACGATCTGGCCGATGGCGTGGGTGCGGGCGAAGTGGCGCCACGGGTCTTCCTGAGTCGCCTTCAGCGACAACGAAACCCGCTCGCGGTCCATGTCGACGTCGAGCACCTCGACGGTGACCTCGTCGCCCACCTGAACCACCTCGGACGGGTGGTCGATGTGCTTCCAGGACAGCTCGGAGACGTGCACCAGACCGTCAACACCGCCGAGATCGACGAACGCGCCGAAGTTGACGATGGAGGAAACCACACCCTTGCGGATGGTGCCCTTCTGCAGCTGGTTGAGGAATTCGCTGCGCACCTCGGACTGGGTCTGCTCCAGCCAGGCCCGCCGCGACAAGACAACGTTGTTGCGGTTCTTGTCCAGCTCGATGATCTTGGCTTCGATCTCCTTGCCGATGTACGGCTGCAGATCACGAACCCGGCGCATCTCGACCAGCGAGGCAGGCAGGAAGCCACGAAGCCCGATGTCGAGGATCAGACCACCCTTGACCACCTCGATGACGGTGCCCTTGACGGCCTCGTCCTTCTCCTTGAGCGCCTCGATGGTGCCCCAGGCGCGCTCGTACTGTGCGCGCTTCTTGGAGAGGATGAGCCGGCCCTCTTTGTCCTCTTTGGTGAGAACCAGGGCCTCGACCTCGTCGCCCACGGTAACGACCTCATTGGGGTCGACGTCGTGTTTGATCGAGAGCTCGCGGGCGGGGATTACCCCTTCGGTCTTGTAGCCGATGTCGAGGAGCACCTCGTCCCGGTCCACTTTGACGATGGTGCCTTCGACGATGTCACCATCGTTGAAGTACTTGATCGTTTGGTCTATTGCGGCGAGAAAGTCCTCGGCGGAGCCAATGTCGTTGACGGCTACTTGCGGCGAGGTGACGGTGGGACTCGGCATATTGTTGGGTTGCTCCGGACAGGGTCGATCGTAGGGACTTAGGACAATTGTTTTTGGTGTAACCCGCCATCGAGCACCAGCGGGTATGCGTCGAGGCTACTCGACGGCGTGCATGCTGGACAAACTCGGCCTGCCCAGCCGGTGAATCGTGATCAGCCTACCCTGCGGTGCCCCGCCGGCCCAGGACGGGTGTCCGCCAAAGCAGCGCAACCGCTTCCAGCAGCATCAGCGGCACCTGTACCAGCGGCGCAACCGGGTAGCCAGGCCCCGAGCGTCGGTTGAAATGAACACATCGTTGGCGATGACGATGCTCGACAGCGGGTCCAAATGAGCGACAAGCAGTGCGGCGTTGCAGAGCCAGCTCGGGCCGCGCGGCACCGATCAGTGCGCGGCCGAGTCCCAGCTGCGGCCGAAGCCGACCGACACCTCCAGGGGCACATCGAGCGGATAGGCGCTGCCCATCTTGTCGCGTACCAGTGCCTCGATCTGTTCGCGCTCGCCGGCCGCTACTTCGAATAGCAATTCGTCGTGTACCTGCAACAACATGCGCGACTTGAGGGCGTGTTCTTTCAGCGCCTTGTCGACCTCGATCATCGCCACCTTGATGATGTCGGCGGCGCTGCCCTGGATCGGTGCGTTGAGCGCGGCGCGCTCCGCTGCCTCCCGTACCTGTCGATTACTGCTGTCCAGCTCGGGAAGGTAGCGCCGACGCCCCAACACCGTGGAGGTGTAGCCGTCTTTGCGGGCCTGTTCGACGACGGCCATCAGGTAGTCGCGCACCCCACCGAATCGAGAGAAGTACTGATCCATCTGGACCTTGGCGTCCTCGGTGGAGATCTTGAGCTGGCTGGACAGCCCGTAGGCGCTCAGCCCGTAGGCCAACCCGTAGGACATCGCCTTCACCCGGCGGCGCAATTCACCGGTTACTTCCTCGATGGGCACGCCGAAGGCCCTCGAGGCCACAAACGAGTGCAGATCCTCGCCGGTGTTGAAGGCTTCGATAAGACCCTCATCGCGCGACAGATGAGCCATGATCCGCATCTCGATCTGGCTATAGTCGGCGGTCATCAGCTCGCTGTATCCGTCGCCGACCACGAAAGCGTCGCGGATCTGGCGGCCGGCGTCGGTACGGATCGGGATGTTCTGCAGGTTGGGCTCCGTCGACGACAACCGGCCCGTTGCGGCGATGGTCTGATTGAAGGTGGTGTGAATCCGGCCGTCGTCGGCGACCGAGTTCAACAACCCGTCCACGGTCACCTTCAGGCGGGTGACATCGCGGT